>NZ_CP137549.1:8573739-8874988 GCF_033335955.1 Streptomyces sp. N50 | reverse complement strand
CGAACGGACCGCGTATCTGCGGCTCTACGACGGTGAGGTTGCCCCGCAGCAGCGGCTCACGTTCCGGCGCCATGGAGCCGACGGCCGGACTCTCGAGGTCTCCGGACGCGTCACGCGGCTTGAGGTAGTCGGCCGGTCCGGTCCACTCACCGCCGGGAACATCGGGGCGCTGACCGGCCCGAAGGACATCCGGGTCGGCGACCGGCTCGGCCAACTCACCGAGCGGGCACCGCAGTTCGCGCCGCCGACGCTGGAGACGGTCGTACGGGCGCGACAGCCTGAGCAGGCGGCGGCGCTGCGCTCGGCGCTGCTCGCGCTGGCCGACCAGGACCCGTTGCTGCACGCGCGGCCGGCCGCGTCCGGGGCGACCGTGCTGCTCCTGTACGGGGAGGTACAGAAGGAGGTCCTCGCGGCAACTCTGCTTCAGGACTTCGGAGTCGAGGCCGACTTCGAGCCGAGCCGGGTGCGGTTCCTGGAGCGCCCGGCCGGGACCGGCGAGGCCTGCGACGCGTTCCCGTGGCACGACCACACCCACTACTGGGCGACGATCGGGCTGCGCGTCGAACCGGCGGAGCGCGGCTCGGGCGGGGTCTTCGGCTACGAGACCGAACTCGGCGCGCTGCCAAGGGCGTTCCACCAGGCCATCGAGGACACGGTCCACGCGACCCTGCTCAGCGGCCTGCACGGCGCACCCGTGACGGACTACCGGGTCACCCTGATCCGCTCCGGGTACGCGGCCCCGCTCAGCACGGCGGCGGACTTCCGCGGGCTCACCCCGATCGTGCTGCGCCGGGCGCTGGGGCTGGCGCGGACGCGGCTGTACGAGCCGTACGTCACCTTCGAGACGGAGGTCCCGCTGGACGCGCTCGCGCCGGTGACCGCTCATCTCGCCTCCTGCCGTGCCGAGTTCGCCGGGACGACGGGTGGCGTCGGCTCCTGGCTGATCACCGGGGAGCTGCCGGCGCGGCGCGCGCGGGGCGTGGAACTGGCCCTGCCCGGGCTCACGCACGGGGAGGGAATGTGGTGGTCACGGCCCTCGGGAGACCGTGAACTACGGCCGCGCTGAAGGGTGTTACCGGCCAGTGTCACAACACGGAACGGACCGTGCTCCGGAAAGGTCACGGGACGCATGAGGCGAAGCGGCCGGGAAATGCTGTCTGCGGCCGGCCGGGACTCCTGGCGGGCCGGAACCGTGACTTTTCACCCCTGTGCGCCCTCCGTGCCCCCGTCAGATGGACCAATCGACCAACAGGTCTGTCTGACAGGGCATTTGGGGGGCATGCGCATACCGAGGAAGGGAGGGCCGTCCCCATGACGACTTCCATCAGCCGTATACCCCGGCGGATGCCGGGCTGGGCGAAGGTGCTCACCGCCGTCGTCGTTGTGATCGCCGTGCTGTTCGCCGGGCTCCGGCTGGCCGTGCTCCCGGGCCTGCGGGACATCTTCGGCACCGAGACCCACGACAACTCGGGTCCGGCGCTGCTCAAGTCCATCCAGGACATGAGCCGTTACGACGCGGCCTCCGGCAACTTCCAGGTCGTCGTGGACCTGGAGAAGGACGCCAAGTTCCTGCCCGACGCGATCCGCGGCACCCGCACGCTGTACGTCGGCGCGGGCACCGTGGAGGGCTATGTCGACCTCGGCAAGCTCGGGAAGCAGGACGTGACGGTCAACGCCGACCGCACGACAGCCAGCATCAAGCTGCCGAAGGCTACGCTCGGCAAGCCGGCTCTCGACCCGGACCACTCCTACACGGTCTCCAAGCAGCGGGGCCTGCTGGACCGGCTGGGCGACATCTTCTCCGACAACCCCAACAGCGAGCAGGCCGTGCAGAAGCTCGCCTCCAAGCACATCGCCGAGGCGGCGAAGACCAGCGGGCTGACCACGCGTGCCGAGACGAACACCACCAGCATGCTCAAGGGTCTCCTCGGTTCGCTCGGCTTCAAGACCGTGAACATCTCGTACAGCGCCTGACCGGGCGCTGCTGAACATCGAAAGCTGGAGGCCCACCGCATGGCCCGTACCGTCCCGCGCCTGCGCACCACCAAGAAGACGGAGCCCGAGCCGAAGCCGGCCCGGCCCGACCGCGGACGCCATCGAATGTCCCTGCCCGTGCGGCTGTTGGCGATGCTGATCGGGTTCGTCCTCATGGTGGGGTTCGCCGTCGTACTGGCCAAGCTCACACTGGAGCCGTCCCCCGCGTCCAAGGCCCTGGTGCACACCAATCTGCACCCGGGCCGCTCCCTGAAGGCCTATCTCGACCAGCCGGCCATGAGGGACGCGATCAAGCAGATCGGCGGGAACGTCGTCCTCGGCATCCCCTTCGGCGTGCTGGTGCCCGTGTTCGCGCCGCGGGCACGCGGCATCCTGAAGGTGCTGCTGCTGACGGCGACCGTCATGCTCCTGGTGGAGTTCGCGCAGGGCGCGCTGATCACCGGGCGGGCCTTCGACATCGACGACGTCATCCTCAACACCTCGGGCGCGCTGATCGGTTGGGTCCTGCTGGGGCGCAGGCTGGGCCGGGCGGTGCACGCACGGAAGCCCGTCGAGAAGGCGGCAAGGACACCAAAGGCATCGAAGGCGTCCAAAGCGCCGAAGGCCACGTCATGACCTTTGACTACCGGTCCGTAACATTCAACTACTGGTCCGTACCAAGGTATTGACGCTCCCCTTATCTCATCCCTTAAATCAAGAGGCGACGCTTTCACCCCCCACCTCAGTCGGCGTGTCGGTCCCCACGTCCGCCGTACAGAAGGGAATGCCGTGGCCTCCCCACGCATGCTCCGCAGATGTCTTTTCGCCGCCCTGTCCGCCGCACTGGTCGCGTCCGCCGCGATCGGTCCGGCGCGGGCGGCTTCCACGTCGGCCGACCAGGCCGACGCCGTCACGTTCTCCGACACCTTCGACGGGGCCGCCGGCAGTGCGGTCAACTCCTCGAAGTGGACGCAGGAGACCGGCGACAACGTCAACAACCACGAGCGCGAGTACTACACGTCCGGCACCAACAACGCGGCGCTGGACGGCCAGGGCCATCTGGTGATCACGGCCAAGAAGGAGAACCCTGCCAACTACCAGTGCTGGTACGGGACTTGCCAGTACACCTCGGCGCGGATGAACACCTCCGGGAAGTTCAGCGCGCAGTACGGGCATGTCGAGGCGCGCATGAAGATCCCGCGCGGGCAGGGCATGTGGCCCGCGTTCTGGATGCTCGGCACCGACATCGGGTCGGTCGGCTGGCCCAACTCCGGTGAGATCGACGTCATGGAGAACGTCGGCTTCGAGCCCTCCACGATCCACGGCACCATCCACGGCCCCGGCTACTCCGGCGCCAACGGGATCGGCGCCGCCTACACGCTGGCGAACGGCGCGGCCTTCGCGGACGCCTTCCACACCTTCGCCGTCGACTGGGCGCCCAACTCGATCAAGTGGTCGGTCGACGGGGTCGTCTACGAGACCCGCACCCCCGCCGACGTGGGCGGCAACACCTGGGCGTTCAACAAGCCGTTCTTCCTGATCCTCAACCTGGCGGTCGGCGGCGACTGGCCGGGCGACCCGAACAGCGCCACGGCCTTCCCGGCCCAGCTGGTGGTGGACTCGGTCTCGGTGACCACGAGCGACACGGCCACCGGCGTGGCCATCAAGGGCCTGGCCGGCAAGTGCGTCGACGTCAACGGCGCGAACTCCGCCAACGGGACCGCCGTACAGCTCTACGACTGCAACGGCTCGGCCGCCCAGCAGTGGACAGTCGGCTCCGACGGCACGATCCGCGCGCTCGGCAAGTGCCTGGACGTGAACGCCGGCGGCACCGCGGACGGCACCAAGGTCCAGCTCTACGACTGCAACGGCTCGGCCGCGCAGCAGTGGGCCGTCAGCTCGGCGAACGACATCGTCAACCCGCAGGCCAACAAGTGCCTGGACGTCACCGGCAACACCTCGGCCAACGGCACCCCGCTCCAGATCTGGACCTGCTCGGGCGGCGCCAACCAGAAGTGGACCGTCGGCTGAATCCGTAGGGCCTAGTGCGGCAACCAGGTGAACTTGTCCCCACCGACCCAGCGGACCACGTCCGGGTCGTCCAGGTCGCGGACCGTGATGCCGCACACGGCCGCGACCTGCAGAACGTCCGTGATCCCGGTGGCCTCGGCGACCATCTCCCCGTCGATCTCCACGATGCGGAACGGCGGGGTACCGGGCTGCACCTTGAGCACCATGATCCGCGGGCTGGAGATGTGCGGGCTGGACATTTCGGTCATGCAATAGAGCCTAGAACGCATCACGCGGACGCGAGTGGTCCACGGTTCCCGGCCGGGGGCCGCTCGCGGGAGGAGGCTCGATGGATCCCGTGCAGGCACTGGACCGGATCGCCTTCCTGCTGGAACGCTCCCTGGCCCCGACCTACCGCGTACGCGCCTTCCGTACGGCGGCCAGGGTCCTCGCGGCACTCCCCGAGGGAGAGGTCGCCGAACGCGCGGCCGCCGGGACGCTGGAGTCCCTCAAGGGCATCGGCCCGAAGACCGCGCAGGTGGCCCGCGAGGCCCTCGACGGGCGGGTTCCCGCCTATCTGGCGCAGCTGGAGGCGGAGGCCCCCGCCCCGTCCGGCCCCGGCGGCGAGAAACTGCGCGCCCTGCTGCGCGGCGACTGCCACCTCCACTCCGACTGGTCGGACGGCGGCAGCCCGATCGAGGAGATGGGCCGTACGGCGGCCCTGCTCGGCCACGAGTGGGCGGTGCTGACCGACCACTCCCCCCGGCTGACCGTGGCCCGCGGGCTCTCCCCGGAGCGGCTGCGCGAGCAGCTGGACGTGGTGGCGGCGCTGAACGAGACCTGGGCGCCTTTCCGGCTCCTCACCGGCATCGAGTGCGACATCCTCGACGACGGCTCGCTGGACCAGGAGGAGGAGGTGCTGGAGCGGCTCGACGTCGTCGTGGTCTCCGTGCACTCGAAGCTGCGGATGGAGTCACGCGCCATGACCCGCCGCATGGCGGCCGCCGTACGGAATCCGCACGCGGACATCCTCGGGCACTGCACCGGGCGGCTGCTGATCGGGCGGAACGGGGGTGCCGCGCGGCCGGAGTCGGCGTTCGACGCCGACGAGGTGTTCGCCGCGTGTGCCGAGTCGGGTACGGCCGTGGAGATCAACAGCCGTCCGGAGCGCCTCGACCCGCCGAGGCGGCTGCTGCGGAAGGCCCTGGACGCCGGGGTGCTGTTCTCGGTCGACACCGACGCGCACGCGCCCGGGCAGCTCGACTGGCAGATCAACGGCTGCGCGCGGGCGGAGGAGTGCGGAGTGCCCGCCGAACGGGTGGTGACGACCTGGTCTGCGGAGGCGCTACTGGACTGGACCAATGGCGAGTGATGCACATCACCGCTCGCTGTGGCTTACGCAGGAACACCCGCCGGTAGTTCGCCGTTGAACAGACCGTGGGTGCGGATGGGACAGTGTCCCCGGGCCTCAACCTCCGCCCACAGGGAAGATCGTTCGGCTGAAGCCCTGTGGAGCCTTTCGCCGCGAGGCGACCGCCATCCGTGCCCACCACTTGGCCGCCCCGGCCGTGATTCCCCCGTCGCGGTCGGGGCTTCCCCATGTCCGGGTCCGCGCACCCGCTCCCGTTCACTTGACTTCGAGCGCACTTCAATTCGTAGCGTTCCTCTCATGACCACTGCACAGCACAAGATCGGTTCGGGATTCGACGCGAAGAGCACGGCCGACGACGTCCTGGAGGGCATCGACCTCACCGGCAAGCTCGCGATCGTCACCGGCGGCTACTCGGGCATCGGCCTGGAGACCACCCGTGCGCTCACCAAGGCGGGAGCCCGGGTCGTCGTCCCCGCCCGCCGTCCCGACACCGCGCGCGAGGCCGTGGCCGGGATCGACGGCGTCGAGCTGGACGAGCTGGACCTCGGCGACCTGGAGAGCGTGCGCGGCTTCGCCGACCGCTTCCTCGCCTCCGGGCGCACCGTGGACCTCGTGATCGACAGCGCCGGCATCATGGCCTGCCCGGAGACCCGGGTCGGGCCCGGCTGGGAGGCGCAGTTCGCCACCAACCACCTCGGACACTTCGCCCTCGTCAACCGGCTGTGGCCGGCGATCGCGGCGGGCGGCGCGCGGGTGGTCTCGGTGTCCTCGACCGGCCACCACGCCTCCGGGATCCGCTGGGACGACATCCACTGGAGTCAGGGCACCGACAAGTACGACAAGTGGGAGGCCTACGGGCAGGCGAAGACCGCGAACGTCCTGTTCGCCGTCCACCTCGACAGGCTGGGCGCCGAGCACGGTGTACGGGCCTTCGCGCTCCACCCGGGTGGCATCCTCACGCCGCTCCAGCGCCACCTGGCCACCGAGGAGATGGTGGAGCGCGGCTGGATCGACGAGGACGGCAACCTGCTGCACCCGGACCTCTTCAAGACCCCGCCCCAGGGCGCGGCCACCCAGGTCTGGGCCGCGACCTCGCCCCAGCTGGACGGCCTCGGCGGCGTCTACCTGGAGGACTGCGACATCGCCGAGCCGGCCCCCGCCGACGGCGAGCGCACCGGCGTCAAGGAGTGGGCGATCGACCCCGAGCAGGCCACCCGGCTGTGGAAGCTGTCCGCCGACCTAACCGGTGTGGACGCGTTTGCCGGATAGTCCCGGACACAGCCTCACGAGAGGTCGAGATCCTTCGGCCCGTACAGGGCGGCGGGCGCGCCGATCGTCAACGCCCAGTAGCGGTCCCCGTACGACCAGTGCCACCACTCCGTCGGGTAGTTGACCAGGCCGACCGCGTCGAGCGCCTTGCCCAGCACGGCGCGGTTGGCCCTGGCCTCGGCGGTGATGTTGTCGGCGCCGGTGTAGCAAGCCCCGTCGCTCTCCTCCGGGTTGGCGTTCATCGGGGTGCCCATGTCGAGTTCGCGGCCGTCGGCGTCGGCGAGGGTCAGGTCCACGGCCGCGCCGGCGGAGTGCGGGGCGATCTCGGGCGGGGACACGTACCGGCTGGCGGCGGACCGGATGCGGTCGGCGGACCAGTCCGGGTTGGCGGCGCGCAGCTCGTCGCCGTAGCCCTCGAAGTAGCGGCGCTGGAGCGCCGGCGGCCGGTATCCCTCGACGAACAGCAGGCGCAGGCCGTCGGGCAGCAGGGTTTCCGCTTCGACAAGTCGGTCCAACACGCCCTGGCGGAGGTGGAGTTCGGCGCCGCTGTCGTTCTTGCGGTCGTCGACCAGCAGGGCGCCGCTCACATCCACGAGAGGCTCCCCGCACTCCTCGACGGGGATGGCGGCGACCCGGGCGTCGGACATCAGGATGATCTCGCTCATGGAGTGATCATCCCCCACCTGGCCGTCCGCTCAGTGCGGGGCCCGTTCCTCAAGTGCCGTGCGCCAGGCGGGCGGCGGGCCCTCGGGTTCGGGTTCGGCCCGGCGGCCGCCGCGGGCGAAGAAGTCGGCGAGGGGAAGGATCGCGGCGCCGACAGTCACAGCGTCTGGGCCGAGGCGCCCCAGCTCGATGGTCACGCGTCCGGCGGGGTGGCGCAGCGCGTACGCGGTGGCGTGGTGGCGTACGGCGGGCAGGAAGCGGGAGCCGAGCTGGAGTCCGGCCCAGCCGCCGATGAGGATGCGCTCGGGCTGGAAGAGGTTGATCAGGTCGGACAGGCCGGCGCCGAGGTATTCGGCGGTCTCCTCCAGGACGGCGAGCGCGACGGGGTCGGCCTCGGTGCCCTCGGGCGGGTAGGCGGCGACCAGCAGGGCGGTCATCGCGGTCTCCTCGTCGGTGCCCTCGGGCGGGCGTCCGCCCTGCTCGCGCCAGCGGTCGAGGAGCGACTCGGCGCCCGCGTACGCCTCCAGACATCCGAGGGCGCCGCAGCGGCAGCGGCGGCCGCGGACCCGTACGGTCAGATGGCCCCACTCGACGGCCCGGCCGTGCTCCACCTCTGGGGTCACCAGGCAGGCGCCGACGCCGGAGCCGAAGAGGACGACGATCGCGTTGCGCGCGCCGCGCCCGCCGCCGAACCACATCTCCGCCTGGCCGAGGGTCTTGGCGCCGTTGTCGATGAAGTACGGGACGGCGTCGGGGAGTTGGGAGGTGGAGCGGAGCAGTTCCTCGAGGGGGACCGCGTCCCAGCCGATCGTCTGGCCGTGCACGACGGCGCCGTGGTCCGGGGTGTGCTCGACTATGCCGGGAACGCCGATGCCGACGCCGAGGAGCTGTTCCGGTGCGATGGCGGCGGCGGCGAGAACCTCGGCTATGCCCTCGCGGATGTGGCCGACGATGACCTCGACCTCGTAGCGCTGCTGCTCCAACGGGCGTTCGGCGCGGGCGAGTTCGGTGAGGGTGAGGTCGAAGAGCTCGACGCGGACGCGGGTCTCGCCGACGTCGACGCCGATCATGTGGCCACTGTGCGGGGCGACTTGGAGCAGGGTGCGCGGGCGGCCGCCGTCGGAGTCGACGCTGCCGGCCTCCTCGACCAGGCCGTCGGCGACGAGGTCCGCGACGACGTTGCTCACCGAACCGGAGCTGAGCCCGGTCGCCGGGCCCAGTTCGAAGCGGCTGAGGGGTCCGTCGAAGTACAGCCGTTGCAGTACGGCCGTGCGGTTGGCCCGCCTGAGGTCGCGTACCGTGCGCCCGTTCCGCCCCGCCATGTGGCTCCTTCCGAACCCCGCACCCTCTTAATTCACGCCCTGAACTAAGGGGCGACGGAATGCACACTACGTGGTGGAAGCCGTCTCGTCGATCTCTCCCAGGGCGGCGAGGAGCTCGGGGCCGACCTTCTCCCGCCGCCAGCGGTTCTCTTCCTCGCCGAACTCCCGGGGGACCGCCTCGGCGAGCATGATCAGGTAGAGATAGCTGCGGTAGAGGGCGTACCGGAGGCGGGCCGACCGGTCGAACTCGCCCCGTCCGCCCGCCTCCCGGTAGCCCGCGAGGAACGCCTCGTCCTTCCTGATGTCCCCGAGCAGCGCCAGGGAGACGAAGTCGGCGAGCGGGTCGCCCCAGAACATGCGCTCGCCGTCGATGAGGCCGCCGATCCGGGGTGTTCCGGTCGTGCGGTCGACCAGGATGTTCCCCTGCCACAGGTCGAAGTGGACGGCGCAGGGGACGGTGATCTCGTCCAGGGCGTCGTAGGCGGACCGGGCCGTGCGGGCGATGTCGTCGGCGGGGAGCGGCAGCCAGGCCCCGTAGCGGCGGGTGTCGTCGAGGACGGCGTCGTAGAGCGTGGTGAACGCGGTCCGCCAGTCGGGGGCGAGGGGGCCGAGGGCGCCGGAGGGGTAGCCGAAGCCTGGACCGGTGATCTCGTGCAGGCGGGCCAGCTGACGGCCCAACTCCGTGCGCAGGTCGACGATTTCGGGGTCGGTGAGGGTGTCGTCCCAGGGTTCGCCGGGGCAGAGCGTCATCAGGAGGGTGTCGCCGTCGAGGACCACGACGCGCGGTGCCGCCACCCCGGCCTTGGCGGCGGCGGCGTAGAAGTCGGCCTCGGAGATGAGGAGTTGCCGCTCGTGGGACAGACCCGGGGCGGTGGGCGCGGTCTTGAGGACGTAGCGGCTGCCGTCGGTGAGGGTGAGTTCCTCGACGGTGTTGTAGGTGCCGCCGCCGAGGGGGCGGAGGTGGGCGAGGTCGCCGGGCGGGATCCCCGCCGCCCGGAGTACCTGTCGGGCTCGCTCCGAGGAGTCCGTCACCGTGCGCCCACCTCTCGCTCTCGGTCAGCCGGCGGCGTACACGTCCTCGACGTAACGACCGTCCGCCATCAGTGTGTTGAGCCACCGCTCGGCCGCAGTGTCGTCGGCGCCGGGCGTGCGGTCCCGGTACAGGGTACGGAACGCCTCCCGCACGCCCGGTGCCATGCGCGAGCCGTCGCCGCAGACGAACACCCGGGCGCCCGCGTCCAGCAGGGACCACACCTCGTCGGCCTCGACGGCGACGCGGTGCTGGACGAAGGTCACTCCGGCCTCCGGTGCCGCACTGAAGGCCGGGCGGAGCGAGACGGCCCCTGCGCTCTCGGCGGCGCGGAGTTCGTCGGCGTGGAGGTAGTCGGCGTCGGGGGCGTCGCAGCCGAAGTAACAGAGGGCCGGAGCGAGTTGGGCGCCGGTGGCGAGGGCGGCCGTACGGTCGGCGATGGTGCCGCGGAAGGGGGCGAGGCCGGTGCCCGCCGCGATCATCACGACCGGGGTGGAGTCGTCGATCCGGAAGGCCTCGCGGCACGGCTGGACGCGCGCGTACACCGTGTCGCCCGGTGCGACGGTGATGAGGTGACCGGAGCCCGTGCCCCGGTAGACGCCCTTCCCCGAGCGGGCCGGTGCCTCCAGCAGGGAGACCATGAGGTCCGCGTGGCCGGGGTCGACGGCGGGCGAGGACGAGATGGAGTAGTGCCGGGGGCGCAGCGGGGTGAGGAGTTCGAGAAGCGTGGGCCAGTCCAGGGCGCCGCGCAACGCCGGGTGGTCCTCGACGAGTTCGACGAACGTGCGCGGGTCGTCGGTGAGAGCGGCCAGGGCGCTGCGCTCGGGCGGGCAGGGGTTGGCGGCGGCCAGCGCGACCAGTTGGTCGGCGGTCGGGCGCTCCTGCAACTCGACGTAGTGAGTGAGGAGTTGACGTGCCGTCACGGGTCGGTCGACCGCGAGGCCGTCGCGGCGCGGGCGGGCCGCGCGGATGTCGAGCACGGTGTCGAGGTCGACGCCGAGGGCCGCGGCCGCGCGGTCGACGAGAGCCGGGGTGTTCACGGGCAGGACGGTGAGGTGGTCGGCGGTGCGGTAGGTGGTCCCGTCCGGCAGGGCGACGCGGACGAAGCGCTTGCGGCGCGGGTGGCCCGGGGCGGTGAGGTCGTGGGCCTCGGTGACGGTCATGGGGACGAGGCCGTGCCGTTCGGCGAGGGCGTCCAGGTGGCCGCCGGTGAGGGTGCGGACCTCGTAGTCGGCGATCTGCTCCACGGGTTCGGCGTCCGTGGCGTCCGGATCGCCGTACGTCTCCAGGAGTGCCGTGCGCAGCCGGGCCGTGAACTCCCGTACGGCGCCGGTGAGATCGCCTGAGGCGTCGGCGGCGGCTCGGTCGGTCAGGCGGGTGGCGCCGAGTTCGGCGAGGCGGGCGTCGATGCGGGTGGGCATGTGCTGGTAGGTGGCGGCCCAGTTGCGGTCGCCGACGCCGAGGACGGCGTAGGTCACGCCGGTGAGGTCGTGGGTCTCCTCCAGCCAGGCCGCGAAGGCGAGGGCGTCGTCGGTGGGGCGGCCGTTGTAGGAGGCGGAGGCGATGACGACGGGCCGGTCGGTGGGCAGTCCGTCGGCGTACGCGTCCAGCGGCGCGACCTCCACCGAGCATCCCAACAGGGCCGCCTCGTCGGCGAGTTGGGCGGCGAACTCACGGCAGGTGCCGTAGTTGCTGCCGTGCAGGAAGAGGGCCGCGCTGCCGGGGCGGACGCGGGCGGGCAGGGCGGACGTGTCGGCGGCAGGGGTCACAGGAGCCTCGACGGCACCCGGCAGCGGAGTGTGCACGCGGTCGGCGGGCGTGCGCGGGGTGAGGGTGAGCGTGAAGCCGTCGGGCTTGAGGGTGAGGGTCTCCTTCACCGTGAGTTCGTAGTCCGCGTGGTCGTGCAACCGGTAGCGGTGGACGAGCATCGCGAGCAGCATGGTCGCCTCGTGCAGCGCGAACTGCCGCCCGATACAGGCGCGTTCACCGGTGCCGAACGGCTTGAAGGCGTGCACGGAACGCTCCGCCTCCGCCTCGGGCGTGAAGCGCGAGGGGTCGAACAGCTCGGGGTTGTCGCCCCACCCGGGCTGCCGGTGCAGCATCGGCGCGATCACGGTGACGGCCTGCCCGGCACGGAGCGGAATGCGCCCGCCGAGCACCGTGTCCTCCAGCGCGTGCCGGCTGAACGCGGCGGCCGTGGGCCACAACCGCAGTGCCTCGTTGAGGACTTGGCGGGTGTAGGTGAGCCGCCCTACCTCGTCGTACGTCGGTTCCGGGTCCGCCGTGTCGCCCCACAGCGCGTCCACCTCGCGCTGCACGAGCTGGAGCACGGCCGGGTGCTTGGCCAGGTAGTACAGCGCGAACGACATCGCGCCGGACGTCGTCTCGTGGCCCGCGATCAGGAAAGTGATCACCTGGTTGCGGATGTTGGCGGTGTCCAACGTCGTGCCGTCGACCGGGTGTTCGGCGCTGAGCATGAGCCCGAGGAGGTCCTCCGCCTCGCCCTGATCGGTGCCGGTGCGGGCGGCGATGACCTCGTCGACGACCTGGGCGAGGTAGTCGGCGTCGGCGCGGAAGGCCGCGTCGGCCGCCGAGTGGTCCTCGCCCGGGACGCGCGCCAGCCGGGTCATGCTCCACTCCAGGCAGCGGACCATGGACTCGACGAAGGGGTGCGGCTCGTCGCGCTCGAACGACCCGAAGTCGTAGTCGAATCCGGCGAGTCCGATGGTGTCGAGGGTCATCCGGGTCATGTCGTCGGCCACGTTCACCGGCTGTCCGTCGCCCGCGCCCCGGTCCCAGGCCTCGACGAGCCGCCGGGCCACCTTCAGCATCACCGGGTGGTAGGTGCGCATCGAGCCGAGTGCGAACGCGGGCATCAGGATGTCGTGCGCCTTGGCCCAGTTGGGCTCGTCGTTGTACGCCGTGAAGAGGCCGTCGGCGGCGAAGGCGCGGACGTTCTCCAGGGCGGGCCCGATGTGCTTGGCGAACCGCCGCTCGTCGGCGAGTTCGGTCACCAGGTCCAGATCACTGACGAACAGCCCGTCCCGGCCGTGCAACCGCCGTACGAACACGGGTCCGTGACGGCGCATCAGCTCCATGATCTGCTGCATCGGGGTGCGGCCGGGGCCGGTCGCGGTGATGTCGACGACGGGCACTGCGGGGAGCGTGTCGACGGGCTGGGGGTGCGGCGCTGTGGGGGGCATGGCGCGACAACTGCCTTTCGCGGTACGGAAGTACTGCGTTCCAGCGTGCTCGCCCCGCCCCGGCGGACCGCGCCACGGGACTACATGATCCTGTAGCGGGAACCGCCGATGGCGGCTTGCGCCGAGGGACTCCGTCCGGCTAGTGAGTGCGCGTACTCATGCGCGCCTCGTGACCGGTCCGGCAGGATGTGGTCATGACGCAAGCATTTCCCGGACATCTGCCTCTGCGCCGCGGACGGCCATGGTCCAGCAGGACGTCCCGCGGCGCGGACATCGCCGTCGCCGTCTTCTTGTTCGTCGGCGAGGCCGCCGTCTTCATGGGGATGACGTTCACCTACGGCCTGGATGGGTTGGCCGCACAGCGGTACCCGGCCGCGCTCGACGCGGCGAAGCTCGCGGACATCGCCTGGATGGAAGGCTTCCTCTGCGTCACGCTCGCCTTCGCCGCCCTCGCGCTGCTGTCCCGCGCGCCCTGGACGATGGCGTCCCAGCTCGTTGTCGCCGGCATCGTCGCCGTGCTGCTCGTGAGCGCACAGCACGACTACCACCGCACGCATCCCGCCCCCGCGCCCACTCCGCGCGCCGGCTACTCGCCCTGTTACAGCGGCAGCGGGACCTGCGACTGAACCGCCCCGACCCGGCCGTTTCGCTCTGATCACCTCGCGTGGTTATGTGGGGCCGGTGGACTGGAACCGTCGGGAGGGCGTGGTGTGGCGCAACCGTGCCCTGATGCTCTTCGACCGCGTGGCGGTGCCGGTCGCGGTGTGTGACGTGTACGGCTCGGTGCAGGCCGCCAATCCCGCGATGGCGGCGGAGTGCGGTACGACGCCGGGGCGGCTGCGCGGCCGGGACGTACTCGACCTCTTCCAGCCGCAGGAGTCCGGCCAGGTGGAGCGGATCGCGCAGGCGCTGCGGCTGCGGCACCGGTCGCGCTACCAGGTGTCGGTTCGGTGGCGGGCCCCTAACGGCACTGAGCGCTATGGGGAGTTGACGGCCGACCCGGTCAGCGACACCGTCGAGGAGACACCGGCACTGCTGGTCATGCTCCGCGTACAGGGCGAGGGCGGCCCCGGCGACGGCGCACCCGACGAAGCCACCCCCGCGCAGGCCACCCCGATCGAGGCCCGCATCCTGGCGCTGCTCGCCGGCGGCGCCACCACAGCCCGCGCGGCCCGCGAGACCGGCCTCACGACGGACGGCGTGACCTATCACCTACGGCGCCTCTCGGCCCGCTGGGACGCGGCGAACCGCACCGAACTGGTCGCCCGCGCCTATGCGGTTGGGGTACTGGCGCCAGGGGTCTGGCCACCGGTACCTGTCACGGGCACCGACGAACGGTAGGCCGTACCCGCTCCCTCCGGCGCCCCGAAGCGGGCAAGCGTGTGCCACACCATCTTCAGGTCCTGGAGTTCGTGGCGACCGGTGCGGGCCGCGTCGCCGATGACCCTCGGGTCGATGACACCGCGCTCGGCGACAAGGCCGCCGAGATCGGCGTACTCCTGACCCCGGTAGTCCGCGTGCCGGTGCAACTCCCGCACGGTGAGCCGGTACCCGGGGTGCCATTCGACGGGGCAGGGCAGACGGCGGGCCGCGGTCTCGACGGGGGTGCCTCGGTAACTCCCGTCCAGGACAAGGGCCTCCACGTCCCGGGCGAGGACGACACCGCCGTGCACCTGGGTCTCGATGTAGTCGTTCAGGGCGTCCTGTTCGTCTTCGTCGGCCTCGGCGAGCGCGATCAGGTTCATGCCGGAGGCGACGCCGAAGTCGGTCGGTTCGGCCGCGCTGTCCGGGTAGCAGAAGGTCGCGCGGGCGAGGGTCGTACCGCGCAGCCGGAAGTGCGAGGAGCCGAACCGCGGGGCGGCGCCGACCACTTGGCGCCGGAAGTTCAGCCCGCCGTACACCGGTCGCTCGGGTGCGGGCGCGTCGTCGTAGGCACCGGCGAAGATCCGGCTCTCCCAGCGCCAACGGTCGCCGCCGGGGCGGGCGGTGAGGCCGCCGTTGCTGGTGCCGGTCACGAACTGCGAGTGGTACGTGCCGTCCTGGGCCAGCGCGTCGAGGATGGGGCGGCCGGTCGCCGTCGCCGTGCGGTCGGGGTGGAAGTTGAGGGTGATGCGGAGGCGTGGGTCGACGGGCGGACCCGAGGAGCCCTCGGCCACATGCCGCAGTGCCCGTGCCTGCCGCGCACCGACGCCCCCGAAATCCATTGGCTCCTCCACCGCTCGCCTCATTACCCTGGACCGAAACCTAGACCCCCTAGGTTTCGGGACAAGCACCGCCCAGGAGACTCCCCCATGAGATCACTCACCGAGCAGGACATCCGCGACTCCTTCATCAACTGCTCGAAGGGCGAGGCGAAGCGGCTCGCGATCCCCCGCGATCTCGACACCCGCCCGTGGGCCGACCTGGACTTCCTGGGCTGGCGAGATCCCGGGGCACCGGACCGCAGCTACCTCGTCGCCGAGCGGGCGGACGGGCTGATCGGCGTCACGCTCCGCTTCCCGTCCGCACGGCGCGGCTTTCTGCACCGGAGCATGTGTTCGCTGTGCGTGACGACCCACCCGGGCGGCGGCGTCTCCCTGATGACCGCGCGCAAGGCAGGCCCGGCGGGCCGCGAGGGCAACTCGGTCGGCCTGTACATGTGCGCCGACCTCGCCTGTTCCCTCTACGTGCGCGGCAGGAAGATCCCCGAGTCGGGCATCCGCATCGAGGAGAGCCTGACCGTGGAGCAGCAGATCGACCGGACGGTGGGCAATCTGACGGCGTTCCTGGACAAGCTGTACGTCTGACCCCGGTCTCACCTCACGGCGATCACGATCTTCCCCCGGTTGTCCCGCCGCTCCAGCCGCTCGTGGGCGGCCCGCGCCTCGGCCAGCGGTACGACGGTCTCGATCGGCACCCGGTACGTGCCGGCGGCGACCCGCTCGGCGAGTTCCCGCAGGTCCGCGCGGGGGTCGTAGCCACCGTGGATCTGGAGGTTGGTGAGCTGGAAGCCGAGGATCGAGGCGTTCTTCGGGTAGAAGTCGCGGGTGTCGACGGTGCTCGGCTCCAGGGCGACATTGGCGAGGGCGACGACCCGGCCGCCGTGGCCGATCTCGCGCAGGCTGCGCCCGAAGGCCGGGCCGCCGACGGTGTCGAGGACGACGTCCGCACCCCGCCCGCCGGTGAGCCGTAGCACCTCGTCGACCTCCGCGTCGTCGGGGTACGAGGACGTGTCGAGCGTCGCGTGGGCGCCGAACTCCCCTGCCCACGCGGCCTTTTCGGGTGATCCGGCGAGGGCGACGACCCGGGCGCCGGTCTCGGCCGCGATCTGTACGGCCGCGCTGCCGACCCCGCTCGCGGCGGCCTTCACGACCACCGTGTCCTCCTTGGTGACCCGGGCGAGGTGCCGCAGGCAGTACCAGGCCGACAGCCAGGCGACAGGCAGCGCGGCCGCGTGCGCGAGGTCGATCCCGTCGGGCAGGGCGGCCACCTGGGTGGCGGGTACGGCCGCCAACTCGGCATAGAAACCAGGTGAGTTCACACCATCGAGGGCCACGACCCGTTGCCCGACCGTGAATCCGGTGACGCCCTCCCCCAGCGCGGCGACCGTCCCGGCTCCCTCGACCCCCGGGATCAGCGGCGGCTTCCCGGCCCGGTGGTAGTTCCCGGACCTGATCAGGGCGTCCGCCCGGTTCACGCCCGCCGCGGCGACCCGCACCAGGACCTGCCCGGGACCCGCGACCGGGTCGGGCACCTCGACCGGTACCAGCACCTCGGGCCCGCCGAACTCGTCGATCCGTACCGCACGCATACCGCACCTGCTCCCTGTCACGGCCACCGAATCCGGGCCGATCCGACTGACACCAGTTGAACTGGTGTCACCATGCGACACCGCACGAACCGGTGTCAAGGCTTGTCGGATACCGTCGGCCGCCGCCGGTCCGTCGCCGACCCGCCCCTCTCGTACACCGCATGAACCGGTGTACGCGAGGTAAGCTCGCCGCCATGACCAACCCGCCCGTCTTTCCGTTCATCGGCGGACGCCCCTGCCTGAACTTCGTGGCGACCCTCGGCAAACGGCACGGCACGCCCATGGAGCGGCTTCCCGACCCGGCGGCCCTGGCCGGCTGGATCACGGAGGCGGAGCTGTCGGTGGGCACCGAGCCGGTGCGGGTCACGGCCCGGGAGCTGGCGGACGCGCGCACTCTGCGCGAGGCTCTCTACCGGGTCCTACGGGACGCGATGGCCGGCCGGGAACCGGCGGCGGCCGATGTCGACCGGGTCAACGAGGCCGCAGCGCGGCCGGATCTCGCGCCCCAACTGGGCGACCAGCGCTGGAAGTCGGCGCATCCGGCGCGCGCCGCGCTGGCGACGGTGGCCCGGGACGGCGTGCTGCTGGTGGGCAGTTCACTGCTGGAGCGGGTCAAGGAGTGCGAGAACCCGGAGTGTTCACTGCTGTTCCTCGACGACTCCCAGGCCCGCCGCCGCCGTTGGTGCTCGATGGACCGCTGCGGCAACCTCGCGAAGATCGCGGGCTATCGGTCGCGCAGCCGGGCCGCCGTGACCGAGTGACGGCGGATCGACCACGTAGTCGGTGAACCGCACCTGGTCCAGGGTCAGTTCATTGCGGTCCTCCGCGGCGGGGTGGGATTTCCCTCAGGACGCGGCAGGCGTCCAGTGCGGGTCGCGGCCGAGGAAGGCGAGGAGTGCCTCGGCCCGGTCGTACTCGTCCCTCACCTCCAGCGCGGGGGCGAACACCCGGTAGGAGTCCCGGAGTTGGTCGACGAGCCGGTCCGCGGCCGGCCAGATGCCCTCGGCCAGGGCGGGCTCCAGCGGCCGGTTCTGGCCGGTGGCCGCCGCGATGTCCCAGGCGTGCACGGCCGCGTCCATGGCGGCCGTCGCCGCGGCGAACGGAAGGGGCAGCGGGCCCAACGGGGTCGGCACCTGCTCGGCGTCGGCGGGCAGGTGCGCGTACGCGTCCGCCACCATGCGCAGCACCTTGTCGAGTTCGGCGGCCGGGTCGCCGGCGAGGGTGTCCGCGGGGTGGAAGGGGTCGGAGTCGGGCCGGTCGCCGGTGAGGACGAGGCCGTAGGCCTGCTGGTCGATGCGCGCGTGGTTGAGGACCTGCCGCACCGTCCACCCGGTGCACGGCGTCGGCGCCGACCAGGCCGCCTCGGGCACGGCGGCGACCACCTCGCGCAGGTAGTCGTGCGAGCGGGTCAGTACCTCGATGCCGTGGATGTTCGTCATGAACGTTCCCTCCCCGTTGCTCTGTCCGGTACCGACAATCTAGGACGGCTTGCGGACAGTTACTGTCCTCAAGAGAAACGTTCAGCGCATCTGTTCGGCGCATCTGGTGAGAGGGAATAGGCCAAGGATGCGAGATGTCCGGGAGTGGACGGCGCCGCTGGTGCGGTTCGTGGGGCGGCACCGGGACCCGGTGGTCGTCCAGACGCTGCGGTCCGCGACCGCGGCGACGGTCGCCTACGTCGTCGCGCTGCGCCTGAGCCCCGAGCCCGCGCCGCTGACCGCTCCCCTCACCGCGCTCCTCGTCGTCCAGGTCACGCTCTACGCCACCCTCACCAACGGCATCCGCCGCGTGACCGCCGTGGTCGCGGGCGTGCTCGTCGCCATCGCCTTCAGCCTGCTGGTCGGTCTGACCTGGTGGAGCCTGGCCCTGCTGATCGTGGCCGCGCTGGTGGTGGGGCGGCTGGTGCGGGTCGACGAATACGTTCCCGAGGTGGCGATCAGCGCGATGCTGGTCCTCGGCGTCACCACGGTCGGCAACACGGCCTGGGCACGCATCGTGGAGACACTGATCGGCGCGGTCGTCGGACTCGGCTGCAATCTGCTGCTCGCTCCCCCGGTGTGGGTCGACGAGGCCGGCGAGTCCATCGAGGGCCTGGCCCGTCGGCTACGGCGGCTGATGCGGCGCATGGGCGAGGAGGCCGCGGGCCGCACACCCGTCGACCACGCCACCGCGCGGCTGCACGAGGCGCGCCGGCTCGACCACGACATCGTCGAGGTGGACGCGGCCCTGCGGCAGGCCGAGGACAGCCTGCGGCTCAATCCGCGCGTACGGGAGGGGCTGCTGCACCGGGTCGTGCTGCGCACCGGCCTGGACACCCTGGAGATCTGCACGGTCGTGCTCCGCGTCCTCGCCCGTACCTTCACCGACCTGGCGAAACAGCGCGACCCCGAGCCGCTGTTCGCACCGCCGACGGGGGCCGCCGTAGAACAGCTGCTGTCCGAGATCGGGGACGCCGTGGTCAGTTTCGCGGTGCTGGTGACCACCGATGTGACGGTGAGCGCCGAGTCCGCGGAGTCACGGCTCACCGCCGAGCTGCACACGGCCGCCGCGACCCGGGACAAGCTGGCCCAGCTGCTCCTGGAGGAGGTCCAGCGCGACGCGGCCCAGTGGCAGCTGCTGGGCGCGATGCTGACCGAGGTCAACCGCATGCTGGACGAGCTGGACACCGAGCACCGTTCGCGCCGGCTCCTTGAGGAACTCGACCGGTGCGCCGCCGAGCAGCGGGAACGCCTGCCGTGGCTGACCTGGCTGCGGGAGCGGGTGGGCGTACCGGACCGGCTGCGCAGGAACCGGGGCGGGGGCGCCGATCGTTCTAGGTGACGAAGTCACCGGAGCCCCCGGCGACCGAACAGGGGGGCGGGCGCATGACCGACAGCACCGTACGGATCGACGGGAACACCCTGCGGCTGCCCGGCGGGGTGGCGGTGCGGTTCATCCGCACGCTGCGGCTGCCGGAGACAGGCACGCATCCATTGCCGCCGGGACTCGGCGACTTCCCGGTCCGGCGGGTCGCGGACTTCCCGGACACCGTGCCCGAGGAGTGGCGGGCGCGCGGCGGGGTGATGCTGCCGGTGTATCTGCGCGAGGCGATGTGGCTGAGCTTCGCGGGCACACAGGAGCCGGCCGCGCTGCAGGTCGGGGTCGGCAAGGTGTGCGCGGTCTCCGGCGAGCCGTGGAGCGACCGGCTCTCCCGGGACCCGCAGAACTATGTGGTGCTGCCCCGCCAGCCCTGGCTCGACGGCATCAACTCCGGGAAGGGCACGGTCCGTCAGTTCGTGGCGGTCCCGCTCGGCCTCGGCGCGACCGTCGAGGGACAGGTCACGGGCGAGGAGGTGTGGGGCGGCGTCCAGCTCCGGTCCTTCCCGCTCGGCGAACGGGAGTTGGCCAAGTGGCGCGAGGCGGAGCGACGCCGCTCCCAGCAGTCACGCGCGCGTGCGACGGGCCTGCCGACCGGGGGCTACGGCATGCCCGCCATGCCGATGATGTCCGCCCCCGGCGCTCCCCCGGCACCGAGCCCCCGGGCCACCGCCATGGGACTCGGCGTCGGCGGTTCGATGCGCCAGGAGGTCTACGAGGACGACCGCCCGCTCACGTCCTGGGCGAAGGAGCCCGCCGGGCGGGTCTTCGTGCACCTGGTCACGCCTCCGGAGTGGCGCCGCATCACCGGCGAGGAGCCGCCGCCGTCACCGGTGGACCGCGCCGCGTACACCCGGGCGGGACTGCCCTGGTTCGACTACTACGACCAGGACGCCGAGGATCTCGTCCCCACGGACACCCTGGGCGCGGTGCGGCCGGTCGGTGACTGGCTGGGCGACGACCACGAACCCTGGCAGCAGCCGACGCCCGGCCAGGTGCAGCCCCTCAAGGACGCCAAGGGCAAGCCGGTGGAGGACGGCGACTGGTAGGCCGCTCACCGGGCAGTCGACCGGGCAGGGCGCACTCCCGACGCCCGTTGCACACAATGCAACGCCCGTTGCCGGTCTTGCGCTCAACAGCCCCCGCACGCCAAGGTTGCTGTGACGACCGAGGCGAGCGACGACCTGAGGGTGTGGGCATGACGAGTGATGCGGAGGCGTCACGCGAGGGCTGGAGCAGGCGCCGTTTCATCGGCGCCCTGGGCGGAGCGGCGGCAGTGGTCGCGGTCCCTGCCCCGGCCTCGGCACCGGCGGATCCCGAATCCGCCCCGCCGACCGGCTCGACGACCGCACCGGCACCCGGCGCACACCGCAAGGCCAAGGCCTCCGGCCCCCGCCCCCTCTACCTCGGCACGTACACCTCGGTCGACGGCGGCGGCACGGGCATCGGCCTGGCCACCTACGACGCGTCGACCGGCCGGATCACCGGCGCGGGCACGCTCACCGGCGTCGCCGACCCGTCGTACCTCACCGTGCACCCCGACGGCCGCACGCTGTACGCGGTCGACGAACAGACGGCCGGCGCGGTGACCGCCGTACGCCTGGCGGACCGCAAGATCCTCGGCGCGCGGAGCACCGGCGGCGCGGGCCCCTGCCATCTGTCCGTGCACCCCACCGGACGCTGGCTGCTCAGCGCGAACTACACGTCCGGCAGCGTGGCCGTGCACCCCATCGACACCTCGGGCGCGCTCGGCGAGCGCACCGCGCTGGCCAAGCACTCCAGTCCGCAGCCGGGCCCCGGCCAGGACGGCCCGCACGCGCACCAGTTCGTGACCAGTCCCGACGGCGGCCATGTCCTCGCCGTCGACCTGGGCACCGACACGGTCTACACCTACCGCCTGGACACCACGAAGGGCACGCTCACCGAGGTCTCGCAGGCGCACACCCGCGCGGGCGCGGGCCCGCGCAGCCTCACGTTCCACCCGGGCGGCCGCTACGCCTACCTGGCCAACGAGGTCGACGACACCATCGCGGTCTGCGCCTACGACCCGGCCACGGGCGCCCTCTCGATCGGCGCCCCGCAGTCCAGCGGCAGCACGGGCAGTACCACCAACTACCCGGCGCAGATCCTGGTGACGTCGAACGGCGCCTACGCCTATCTCGCCAACCGGGGCGACAACACCCTTGCCCGGTACGCCGTCGAGGCGGACGGCGCCCGGCTCAGGCTGCTCGGCACGGTGCCGGTGTCCGGTGACTTCCCGCGGCAGATCGCCCTCTCGCCGGACGGGACGCTGCTGTTCACCGCGAACCAGAGGTCCAGCACGGTCAGCGTGTTCCACGTGGACGACAGCACGGGTCAACTCACCCTCGCGGGCGAGCCGTTCGCGTCACCGGTCGCCGTCTGTGCGCTGCCGCTGTAGGGGGCGCGGGCAGGACGCGGCACTGGCCTGGGTGAGCAGCACGTGCATGCGCTCGGTGAGATGGGAGACCGTGTCGGCGGGCGCGTGGAACGGCAGCCGTACGTCGCCGTGGGCGCGGGCGCGCTCGATGCGCAGGGTCAGTCCGTGCCGGTCCACGGCGAGAGGCTGGACGCGGACCGCGCCGTGCAGGCTGTCGGGCTCGACGAGCCGGGTGAGCCGCTCGACCGCGTCGGAGTGGCAGTCGGCGAGATGGGTCAGCAGCTGGGCCTCGGCCAGGGCCAGCGGGTCGGGCTCGGCGGCGGCGAACTCGTCGAGGTCGATGACGACCGCGCCGGTCGGCGGGCGCAGCACCACGCGCGTTGCCCGGAAGGCGAGTTGACCCTCCTCGGGCACGAACCACCCGGCCAGCCACAGCCTGGCTCGGATACGGTTGCGTACGGGGACGGGCGCGACGTCCGCGAACTCCAGGACGGCGGACGGCTCTCCGCGGGGCGCGCAGATCGCGGCCGCCAACAGGGCGCTGTCCTCGGGCACTTGCAGAAGTACCCGGCCGTCGTCGTCCACGCTGTGCGCTCCGACGAACTCCTCGCGACCGCCCTCCGCGGTCACCGCGCAGGACCATGCGGCGGCGAGCACCGAGCGGGCTCGCTCGGCCGCGGCAGGCACGGCCGTCCACGTCTGGCTGTCACCCATCCCTGAACCTCCTTAGGTAAGCCTTGCCTAACTTACCGAAGATCGGGGCGCACGCCAACCACGCCACGCAATAACTCCACCAAGTCACCGAGGACGAGTGCCGAGCGGATCCGGGACGAGTTCAGGGCGAGATGACGCCCAACAGCGCCCGCGCGCACAGATCGCGCACCTGCTCCCGGCTCAACTCCGGCCCCCGCAGCCACTCCAGACAGACGGCGGTGGTGAAGGCCAGCCATCCGCGCACCGCGAGCTTCGCGTCGGGCCGCTCCGCCACGGCCCGCCCGAACTCGGGATCCGCCGCGAGCGCGGCCAGGATCTGCCGCTCCTGTGCGGCCAACGCCCGCTGGTAGACCCGCCGTACGGTCTGATCGCCCGCAGCGTCGGCACGATGGAAGGCGCGGTAGCCGTGCGCGTGGGTGTGCACGTACTCCAGATACGTGTTGAGAGCGACGGCGAGCTGCTCACGGGCGGGCACGCCCGGCACCGCCGCCGTCATCCGCAGCATCCGCTCGCTCTCGCGCTCCACGACGGCCGCGAAGAAGTCCCGCTTGGTCGGGAAGTAGTGGTAGAGCAGCCCGCGGGAGACCCCGGCGATCTCGGCGACCTGCTCGATCCACACGTCGTCGTAGGGATCCTCCGAGAACAGCCGCGCGCCCACCGTGAGGAGTTGCTCCCGGCGCTCCTCGGTGCTGAGCCGGCGGCGCGTGCGCTCACCCTGATTGGCGGCCATTCCCGCACTTTACTTGACGTCGGTTCAACAACGGGATCAGACTGGAATCCGTTATTGAACCCACGTACAACAGGCTCTGTGCCCCTCAACGGTCCGCAGGATCAAGGGAGATCGCGTCATGGCGGAGACGACGACGGCGACGCCGACCGCGCTGCCGAAGGGATTCCGGGACGCCGAGCAGGGCTGGCCCCACCTCGACCGCATCCCGCGTCCCCCGCGCCGGGTCCCACTGCTCGGCGACGTCCTCGGCGCCGACCGCCGCACCCCCCTCCAGGACTCGCTGCGCTTCGCCCGCCAACTGGGCCCGATCTTCCGGCGGAAGGCCTTCGGCAAGGAGTTCGTGTTCGTGTGGGGCGCGGACCTGGTCGCCGACATGGCGGACGAGTCACGGTTCGCCAAGCATGTCGGCCTGGGCGTCGCCAACCTGCGGCCGGTCGCCGGGGACGGCCTGTTCACCGCGTACAACCACGAGCCCAACTGGCAGTTGGCACATGATGTGTTGGCCCCCGGCTTCAGCCGCGAGGCGATGGCGGGCTACCACCCGATGATGCTGTCCGTGGCCGAGCGCCTCACCGACCACTGGGACCGCGAACTGACCGCCGGACGCGCGGTGGACGTCCCCGGCGACATGACGAAGCTGACCCTGGAGACGATCTCGCGCACCGGCTTCGGCCACGACTTCGGCTCCTTCGAACGCGACCGCCCGCACCCCTTCGTGACGTCGATGGTGGGCACGCTCAGCTACGCGCAACGCCTCAACTCCGTACCGTCCCCCTTGGCCCCGCTCCTCCTGCGCACCGCAACTCGCCGCAACGAGGCGGACATCGCCTACCTCAACCGCACGGTCGACGACATGGTGCGGGCCCGCCGCGACAACGGAGGCGGCGACGGCGACCTGCTGGACCGGATGCTCGACACCACCCACCCCGGCACCGGCGAACGCCTCTCCCCGGAGAACGTCCGCCGCCAGGTCATCACCTTCCTGGTCGCCGGCCACGAGACGACCTCGGGCTCTCTCTCCTTCGCCCTGCACTACCTCGCCCGCCACCCCGAGATCGCGGCCCGCGCCCGCGCCGAGGTGGACCAGGTCTGGGGCGACACGCGGACCCCCGGCTACGAGCAGGTCGCCAAGCTGCGCTACGTCCGCCGGGTCCTCGACGAGTCGCTACGGCTCTGGCCGACGGCCCCCGCGTACGCCCGAGAAGCCACGCAGGACACCGAGTTGACCGGGGTCCACCCGATGCGCCGGGGCGCCTGGGCGCTGATCCTCACGCCGATGCTGCACCGCGACCCCGAGGTGTGGGGCGCGGACGCCGAGGAGTTCGACCCGGACCGCTTCGACGCCAAGGCCGTACGCTCCCGCGCCCCGCACACCTTCAAGCCGTTCGGGACGGGGGCGCGGGCCTGCATCGGCCGCCAATTCGCCCTGCACGAGGCGACGTTGGTCCTGGGTCTGCTGCTGCGCCGCTACGAGCTGCGCCCCGACCCCGCCTACCGCCTGCGCGTGACCGAGCGCCTGACGTTGATGCCGGAGGGCCTGCGTCTGCACCTCGACCGCCGTACGGCAGTAACCCCGGCCGCGGAAGCCGTGTCCATCCCCGACAACGGCCGCTCAGAGCCCCGCTGTCCAGTGCACGGGACGGACGACTGACTCCGGCAGCCTCGTCCCGGCACTCCCCCGGGCCGCGTTGACCTGCGGCTGGGTGAGGAAGAACGCGCCGGTCAGATCCGCGTCCGTGAGATCGGCGTCCCGCAGATCGGCACCGATCAGATCCGCGCCGCGCAGGTCGGCCCCGGTGAGATCGGCGGCGATGAGGTAGGCACCGCGCAGATCGGCCCGGCTCAGATCGGCGCCCCTGAGCCGGGCACCCATGAGGTCGGCGCCCCGCCGCTCCTTCTTCCTGCCGCGCACTCCGGCCCGCACCAACTCGCTGGTCCGCAGCAGGAGTTCGTTGACCTCCTGCCGGTGCGCGCCCACGTCCAGCGCGGCGAGCTCTTCGGGAGTCCCGCGCGTGAGTTCCTCGGTACGGGCGAGAGCCCGGCGCAGGTCGGGGTGGACCGGGCCGGCGGCGGGGAGGGTGAGCGCCTCGGTGAGGTACCAGAGCAGTTCATGGAGCTGCCGTACGACGGGAAACACATCGAACATCCGCCGGGCCCGCTCCCGGGGAGCCGTGCGCCAGTCCTGTCCGGCGAAGGTGACCTGGGAGACCTGCTGCCCGGCGCCGAAGCAGTCGTAGACCGTGCAGCCGGTGAAGCCACCGGTCCGGAGCTTCGCGTGGATTCCGCAGCGGTGGTCGCCCTGGAGGTTCGGGCACGGCGTCCCGGCGGCCTTGTCGAGCGCGAAATCGGCCGAGACGGCGAAGGGCAGCGCCACACAGCACAGGCCGAAGCAGCGGGCGCAGTCGCCGCGGAGGTCGGACCGGGTCGCTATGTGATCTTCCATGGTGTCCAGCCTACTGATCCGGGGCGGCGGGCCCCGATCCGCGCGCCCAACTGACCGCGCCCTTCTGCGGGTTGGGCGGCTGGTACCGGCAACCCGGCTTCCGGGGCTGCATGATCGTCAACGCGGCGACGCAGCGGCACACTCCGCCCGGGGCACTCCCATGGCGCACGGCGCCGGGTTCGAACTCCGCACCGGACTGGCCCTGTTCGGCCCGGCGAGCGGATCGGGTTCTCGTACACGATGAACCTGACCCGCTCGGAGTTCCCGGACCGACGGCCGCTGGACCTGCTGGCCTCGTTGCACGAGGCGGCGCTCACTTCCCCAGGGCGCTCGCACCGAGGCGCGCCAGCCGGTCAGGGTCCGACAGGATGTACATCTCGGTGATCCGGCCGTCGGCGACAGTGACGCCCATGACCGAGAGGACCAGTCCCTCGGGGGCGTTGACTACGCCCACCGAGCCGTTGACGAGGGCGAGTCGGGCGTGGCGGGCGAACGGGGCGAACATGAGCGCCTGTTCGGCGACCGCGCGTGCGCCGCGCATCGCCTTGGAGGCGGCCGCGCCCCGTACGAGGGTTCCGGAGTCGGCGCGCAGGGCCACGTCCGGGTGGAGGAGGGCGACGAGGGCGTCGAAGTCGCCCTCGCGGGCGGCGGCGAGGAAGGCCTCGACGATCTCGCGCTGGCGGGCGAGGTCGGGGGCCGTCGAGGGGCTCGCGCCCTGGACCCGGCGGCGGGCTCTGCTGGCGAGTTGGCGGGTCGCGGCCGAACCGCGTTCCACGATCGGGGAGATGTCGTCGAAGGGCACCGCGAACAGGTCGTGCAGGACGAACGCGAGGCGTTCGGCGGGTTCCAGCGTCTCCAGGACGACGAGGAGGGCGAGGCCCACGGAGTCGGCGTGGAGTACTTCCTCCTCCGGGTCGAGTTCCGTGAGGGGTCTGAGCAGGGGGTCGGGGACGAAGGTCCCGGTGAAGGCCTCGTCCATCGGGTCCTCACGGCGGGACGCACGGGAGCGCAGCAGGTCGAGGCAGACCCGGCCGACGACCGTGGTCAGCCAGCCGCCGAGGTTCCTGATGTCGTCCGCGTCGGTCCGGCTGAGCTTCAGCCAGGTCTCCTGGACGGCGTCCTCCGCCTCGGGCACCGAGCCGAGCATGCGGTAGGCGACCGCGCGCAGCCGGCCCCGGTGTTCCTCGAAGCGGTCCGCCAGCAGGTCCTCGTCGTTCATACCGTCCCCGTTCCCCGTCATGGAAAGCCGGGGTGATCAAAACACGTCCGCCGCCGCCTCGCCCATGCGTTTGCGGGGCCGGTGGGGCGGGACGACGATGTGAGGCATGGACCCGCTCGGCGTCGCGTCCCGCAGGCTGCCGCGCATCGCGGCCGTGATCCTCGCCGTCCTCGCCACCGCGGTCCTCACCATCACCGCCACGGCCCGCTCGACCGTGGTCTCCCCTGGTTTCTACCGGTCCGCACTGAACGAGCAGAACGCCTACGACCGTCTGTACAACCAGGTGCTGGTCGATCCGGGGACCGCTGCGGTCACCCGGGGGCTGCTGGCCCGGCTGCCCGTTCCGGAGGCCCAGGTCACCTCCAATCTCAAGCTGGTGCTGCCGCCGGAGACGGTCCGGGATCTCACCGAGCGGCAGATCGACGCCGTGGTGGGCTATCTGGGCGGCAAGCGCGACGCGCTGGACCTCACGGTCGATCTGCGGCCGGTGCTGGCCAACCTCAACGACCTGGCCCAGATCTACTTCGGCGACCTCGTCGCCTCGGTCCAGGACCGGCCCGAGCCCGACTTCCAGCGGTTCTCCACCGACCTGTCCGCCGCCCTGGGTGCCGTGGTCGCGGGGGACGTGCCCGCCGGGCTGCCCGCCCTGCCGCTGACCGAGGCGCAGGCGGACCAAGCGGCCGGGACTCTGGTGAGCGGTCTGCCCGCCGCCGAACGGGACGCCCTGCGTCCGGCCGTCGAGACGGCACTGCGGGACGGCGATGTCGCGACCGCACTCGCGACCGTCGCCCCCGCCGTCGTGACGGACCGCACCCGTACGGCCGCCGACCGGCTCCGCGCGACCGTCGACGGCGGCATCTGGAATCTCACGGACACGCTCACCGCGTCCGGCAACGGCCTGGCGCCCCTCCACCACGCCCGCACCTACACCGCCGTCGGCCTCGCCCTGGCGGAGACACTCGCCGCGGCGCTCCTCGCCGTGGCCCTGGTGG
The DNA here is from genome assembly GCF_033335955.1 of Streptomyces sp. N50. Lineage (GTDB taxonomy): Bacteria > Actinomycetota > Actinomycetes > Streptomycetales > Streptomycetaceae > Streptomyces. Next base: position 8,847,003 of record NZ_CP137549.1, on the reverse strand, counting down.
TGCTGTGGGTCGCCGGGGACTCCGCGTCTCCGGGCCGCCGACTGCTGCCGCTGGGCTGGTCGCTCGCCGCCGGCGGGGTGCTGGCCGGGTTGCTCGCCGTCCTGTTCCGGCTGGTCAGCGGCGGGCGGGTGATCGACCCGCCGGGCTCCTGGCCGCCGAGCCTGGCCCGGCTGCTCGACGACATACAGCGCACCGCCCTGGACCGGCTCACGACCACCGCCCTCACGACCGCCCTCGTCCCCGTACTGGCCGGCGCCCTCCTGACCGGTGTCGGCTGGGCCCTTCAGGTCCGGCCGCACGTTCCCGCGCTGCCCCGCCTCCGCCGGCTGGCCCTCGCCACGGGCGGCACCGCCGTCGCCGGCGTCCTGCTCGTGCCGTACGCCGTCACGCCCGCCGCGTCCCGTACCTGCGAGGGCAGCGCGGCACTGTGCGGCCGGTCCTACGACGAGGTCGCCTACCTCACCTCGCACAACGCGATGTCCACGACCGTCGACCGGTTCATCGGCCCGCTTCAAGACCCGGGAATCTCAACCCAGTTGGACGACGGGGTGCGTGCCCTCCAGATCGACACCTACCGCTGGGAGCGGCCGGACGAGATCACGCGACGGCTCGCCGAGTCCGACTTCACCCCGGAACAGCGGAAGTTCATCGCCTCGGCCGTGGACAGGTTCAACCCGCCGCGCGACGGCCTGTGGCTGTGTCACTCCGTGTGCCGGGCCGGCGCCCTCGCGCTGGTGCCCGCGCTGCGCGAGATCGGTGACTGGACGCGCGCCCATCCGACCGAGGTCGTCACGCTGATCGTGCAGGACGCGATCAGCGGCGAGGACACGCAACAGGCTTTTGCGCAGGCCGGGTTGAGCGATCTCGTGCACACTCCGGACGCCGATCCCGCGAAGCCGTGGCCGACCCTGGGCGAGCTGATCGACAGCGGACGTCGGCTCGTCGTCTTCGCGGAGCGGGCCGACGGCCCGGCGCCCTTGTACCGGAACTTCTACGACTACGGGATGGAGACGCCGTTCGCGTTCCGCACGCCGGACGCGATGAGCTGCGTGCCGTATCGCGGCGGCACCGACAAACGACTCTTCCTGCTCAACCATTTCATCACCATCGACGGCGGCAGCCGACTGGACGCGGGGAAGGTCAACTCCCGCCAGTACGTGCTCGACCGCGTCCACCGCTGCGAGCGGGAACGCGGTCGGCCGGTGAACTTCGTCGCCGTCGACTACACGACGATCGGCGACGCGGGTGGAGCCGTGGACGCACTCAACTCCGAGCGCTGAGGCGCCCGTTGCCCGACACCTCGCTCAATACCGTTGCGCCTTCGCCAACTTGGGGGTCAGCACCGGCTCCGGCGGCTTGGCGCTGATGGCGACCGGCTGGGCCTTCGCGCCGGGGGCGAGGTTCTCGGCGCCGACGTAACGGGTCTCCACCACCTTCCCCGAGGAGTCGAGGAAGTCGACCTGGACGGCGTAGGACGCCTTCTTGTCGGTCTTGTTGGTGATGGTGACGACGACGGCGAGCAGCCCGCTGGTCTGGGCGCGCGGCTTGCCGGTCATGGCCACGTCCGACATCGCGTTGCCCTGGCCCTTGACGTCCTTCAGTTCGTTCTGGGCGTCCTTGCTCGCGCGTGCCACCTCGGAGGACACGGAGGCCTCGAAGGAGGACGCGGCCGCCGACGCGGAGGACGCCGCGGCCGAGGCCTGCGCGCGGGCCGACGCGACCGCCGAGGACGCGGCCGACTTCAGGGCCGACGGTGTCATGCCCGAGAAGGAGGCCGTGTCCGGGGCCGATGGCTGCGAGCTGCTGCTCCCGGAGCTGTCGTTGTCGTCGCCGCACGACACCAGCGCGACCGTGCTCGCCGCGACGACGGCGAGGACCAGGGCGGCCGGGCGCCCCCGGCGGAGCGACTTGCTGTTCAGTGGCTTGGTATTCATCGAAATGAACCTTATGCCGGACATTTCGCCACTGCATGTCCTCGACGGCCACCCGGTGGAACCCGCCACCAGCCGCAGAGCCCCTGCCCTACACCTCGTCCCGCGTCAGAGCGAGCAGCCGGTCCAGGACCCGGGGCCCGCCCGCCCGTACCCCGTCGTGCTCGAACTCGTCGGTGACCCAGGTGCGCAGGCCGCGGATCGCGCGGGCGGTCTGCAGGGAGTGGGTCGCGTCGACGTACATGTCGTCGTGGTAGACGGCCGCGGCGACCGGGACCTCGTTGGCGGCGAGGCGCGCGGGGTCGTAGAGGGGCTGCCAGTCGGTGTGGGCGGCGAGGAGTTCGGCGGTGTCGCGGAGCGGGCGCAGGGCGGGGTCGCAGTCGAACATCCAGGGGTGGATGGACTCGCCGGTGAAGAGGAGGGGGCTGTCGCCCGCAAGGGTCTTCGCCGCGTCGAACTGCGGGAACTCGGCGCGGACACGCTCCGCCGACCACGCGGTGGGGCGGCTGTCCTGGCCGTAGCACGCCTCGTGGACGAGGGCGTAGAGGGGGTGTCCGGCGTAGGAGAGGGAGTTCTGGACCTCTTCCTGGAACGCGTCGGAGAGTTCGTGGCCGCTCGGGGTGCGGACGAAGGCGTTCTCCAGGAGGAAGTGGAGGCGGTGGCTGCCGTCGCTGCCGCCGAGCATGATGCCGAGGGACTGGAAGGCCTCGGCGGTGAGCCGGTAGCCGTTCGGGAGGACCGGCTCGTGCCGCATCAGGTGCTCGGCGATACGGCGGGCCCGTTCCACGTCCTGCGGGTAGCGGTCGTAGTGGGCGGCGACCTTGCCTTCGATGCGCGGGTAGGCGGCGCGGTAGACGTCGTCGGCGTGGGCGTCGAGGGACGGCAGGCCGCCGGTGAGGACTGCGGCGCGCAGGCCTTCGGGGGCGGTGGAGAGGTAGTTCACCGTGCAGAAGCCGCCGAAGCTCTGGCCGAGGACGGTCCAGGGGGCGCCGCCGGTGAGGGCGGGGCGGATCGTCTCGCAGTCCCGGACGATCGAGTCGGCGCGGAAGTGCGTGAGGTGCTCAGCCTGCTCGGCCGGGCCGCCGCGCAGCGGGAGCGTCTGCCGGGTGAGTGGGGTGGAGCGACCGGTGCCGCGCTGGTCCAGGAGGAGCACGCGGTACTCGTCGAGGGCGCGGTCGAGCCAGGCCTGTCTACCGACGAAACGATTCGCCCCGAAACCGGGTCCACCCTGGAGGTAAAGCAGCCACGGCAGGTCCTCGCGGTGCGCCTTGTCGCTCGCGACGACCTCACGGGCGTAGAGCTCGATGGTCTCGCCCGTGGGGTCCTCGTGGTCGAGGGGCACGGTGAAGTGGCGGTCGGTGAGGACGACGCCGGGCTGGCGGTAGCTGACGGACAACGGGTCTCCTGGGACGGACGATTTACGGGCCGCGTCACATCTCAGCACATGCGCGTCCGATATCCGACCCCCTGGATCATGAAATCCTACGGATCACTACTGACTCGCCGATCAGCGGGCCGCCAGGCTGGAGCGACGCACCACCAGTTCCGGCTGGAGCACGACCCGCCGGTGCTCGTGCGGGCGAGCCGTCGTGTCCGCCTCCGCCTCCGTCTCCTCCAGGAGCAGCTCGGCGGCCAACGCGCCCATGGTGACTGCCGGTTGACGGACCGAGGTGAGCGGTACGGCCGCCGCCGCGGCGAACTCGATGTCGTCGTAGCCGACGATCGCGAGGTCGTCGGGGACGCCGACCCCGGCCGCGTACATGGCCTGGAGCACGCCGAGGGCGAGGAGGTCGTTCGCGCAGAAGACGGCCGTGGGCCGGTCGGCGAGGCCGAGCAGCCGGGCTCCGGCGTCCCGCCCGGCCGCCACGTCGAGCCGGTCGGTGGGCAGCTCGCGCAGCGCGTCGGGGTCGAGCCCGGCCTCGGCGAGCGCGTTCTTCGCGCCCGTACGACGGTCCCGCACCTGGTTGAAGCCGGGCGGGCCGCTGACGTACGCGATGGAGCGGTGACCGGCGTCGACCAGGTGCCGCACCGCGAGCGCGCCGCCGGCGACGTCGTCGACGGAGACCGAGCACTCGGTGGTGCCCTCGGCGACCCGGTCGACGAGCACGAAGGGGATGCCGTGCCGGCGGAACGACTCGATGTTGCGTCCGGTCGCGTCGGCCGGGGTCAACAGCACGCCCCGCACCCGCTGTTCGGCGAAGAGCGAGAGGTAGTCGGCCTCCTCGACGGGGCTCTGCGCGCTGTTGCAGACCATCACGCCCAGCCCTGACTCACGCGCGGCCCGCTCGGCGCCACGGGCCACGTCCACGAAGAACGGGTTGCCCATGTCGAGCACGAGCAGCCCCATGATCCGGCTGCGCCCGGCGCGCAACTGACGTGCGGACTCGCTTCGCACATACCCGAGCCGGTCGATCGCGGACAGCACCCGGGCCCGGGTCTCCGTGGCGACGGTGTCCGGGCGGTTGATGACGTTCGAGACCGTGCCGACGGAGACTCCGGCGGCGCGGGCGACGTCCTTGATACCCACCGGCTGGGCCATCAGGCGGAGACCTCCAGGGTGACGTGGGACGGCGGGCAGGTCTTCACATTACCGCCATGACCTGTGCCGACTCCTGCGGCGGTGCCGCTCACGCGGGCAGGGCGAAGTCGACGACGTGGAGTGCCGAGGGGGTCGTACCGCTCGACTTCTCCTGGTACATGAACGACAGCACGTTGTCGGCCCGCACCCGCAGCTCGTCGACGACGACCTCGCCGAACGCGTTCAGCCCGCTCCCGTCGTACAGCAGCGCCCAGTCGGTGTACCCGGAGGACTTCGAGGCCCCGGCGATCCGGCCGTAGGGCAGCACGGCATAGGCGTTGTCGTACTTGTCCAGGACCAGTTTGGTGCGCTGGCTGGAGTTGAGCGCGATGGGGATCTCGGTCTTCTGCCAGGTGCCCGACGCGTTCTTGCGGACGTGGAAGGCGCGGCCGTTGGCGGTGCGGTCGGTGACGTAGTTGGTGGTGCACTGCCCGAAGCGGCCGGGGACGTAGCTGATGATCGCGTGCGGAAGGCCGGTGGAGTCGGTGGACTGGCTCTCCTGGTTCATCAGGGAGTGGTCGGGGTCGAGGGGGTCGACGACCAGGCCCGCGTCCGTGACGGCCACGGTGTTCGAACTGCCCGTCGTTCCTACGGCGGTTCCGGCATCGTTGCGCCAAGTGCGGCCCCGGTCGGTCGAGTAGACGTATCCGGTGTCGTGGTTGGTGATGCCACCGCTGCTGCACATCACGGCGGCGGACTGCTCGCGCCAGGTGAAGAAGGAGTGCAGCCGGCCGTTCACGTCGTAGTCGATGCCGTGCAGGTACATGTTGCGGGCGGTGCTGGAGCCGTGCGCGCTGGTGTAGGTGCCGGTCGAGCTGCTCCACTCCCCCAGGGCCGTCCAGCTCGAACCGTCGTACTCCGCAAGGGCGTTGCGGCCGTTGCCGGAGATCCCGACGCGGTAGCTGAGCTGCAGCTTGCCTTCGGGGGTGGCGATGAACTGGGGGTAGGTGAACTGGGTGGTGAGGGCGACGCCGTCCAGCGATGTCTGTACGGCGCCGAGGACGGCCGAAGTCCAGGCGGTGGACGCCGGGTTGTCGAGGAGGCCGGCGACCGACTTGACGTAGAAGAAGCCGTCGCTGTGGGAGTCCAGGTTGAGGTGAAGACGGCCGTCGACACGGGAGACACCCATGGAGATGACGTTGTGGGAGTCGTCGCTCTTGAGGGTGTGGGAGAGGGTGATCGTGGACCAGGTGGTCGCGCCCAGGACCCGGCGGGCGACGACGGCGTGCTTGGTGGCGGTGTACCAGGCCGCGTACTGGTAGCCCTTGTAGGTCAACAGGCCGTTCTTCTGGAACGAGTTGTTGTTGACCAGGCCGTCGTACGAGACGAAGTAGACGGCCTGGGCGTCGAGTTGGGTGGTGCTCTTCTTGGTGACGGACGGGCCGGGGACGGCCGCCCGCGCGATGCCCGGCGTTGCCACGGCCGCAAGTATGGCGGTCGTGAGCACGGCGCGTCTTCTCATGAGCGGCTCCTGTGGGGGATCACGCGAGGTGGAAGGCCTCGGTGAGGGGCTTCATCGCTTCGTCGGGACGGGCGCCGTCCAGGGACTCGAAGAACGGCGCCATCTCCGCCTGCCAGCGGGAGTTGATGTCGGTGGCTGCCATGCCGGCCTGGGCGGCGGCGAAGTCCTCGGTCTCCAAGTAGCCGACCAGCAGGCCGTCTTCACGCAGGAAGAGCGAGTAGTTGTGCCAGCCGGTGGCCGAGAGTGCGTCGAGCATCTCGGGCCACACGGCGGCGTGCCGCTCGCGGTACTCGTCGAGGCGGTCCGCCCGGACCTTCAGCAGGAAGCACACGCGTTGCATCAACACCCCTTGAATGAAAGGGACTTCAGGGACTTCGGGGGATCAGAAGTTGAACTGGTCGATGTTCTTCGCGTCGAACACGGTCGGCTTGCCGAGGTTGATCACGCCGTCCTTGCCGATGGTGTACGACGTCCCGCCGGCCTTGAAGGTCTCGCCCTCCTTGCCGGTGATCTGCCCCGACACCAGCGCCACCGCCGTCTGCGCGGCGAGGGCGCCGAGCTTCGCCGGGTCCCACAGCTCGAAGCCGTCGACAGTGCCGTTCTTGACGTACTTGCGCAGGTCGTTGGGGGTGCCGAGGCCGGTCAGCTTGACCTTGCCCTTGTACTTGGAGCCGGACAGGTACTGGGCCGCGGCCTTGATGCCGACGGTGGTCGGGGAGATGATCCCCTTCAGGTTCGGGTGCTCCTGGAGGAGGCCCTGGGTCTGCTGGAAGGACTGCTGGGCGTCGTCGTTGCCGTAGGCGACCTTGACCAGCTTGATGTTCTTGTACTTCGGGTCCTTCAGCTCCTCCTTCATGAAGCCGATCCAGGTGTTCTGGTTCGTCGCGGTCTGCGCGGCCGACAGGATCGCGATCTCGCCCTTGTAGCCGATCTGCTGGGCGAGCAGCTGCACCTCGGTGCGGCCGAGGTCCTCGGCGCTGGCCTGCGAGACGAAGGCGTTGCGGCACTCCGGGTTGGTGTCGGAGTCGTAGGTGACGACCTTGATCTTGTTGCTCATCGCCTGCTTGAGCGCGGTGCACAGGGCGCCCGGGTCCTGCGCGGACACGGCGATCGCGTTCACCTGCTGCTGGGTGAGCGTGTTGACGTAGGAGACCTGACCGGAGGTGTCGGTGGCGCTGGTCGTGCCAACCTCCTTGTACTTCTCGCCCAGTTCGGTGAGCGCCTTCTCGCCGCCCTTGTCGGACGTGGTGAAGTACGGGTTGTTGACCGCCTTCGGCAGGAAGGCGACGGTCAGCCCCTTCTTGAGCGCGGCATTCGGATCGGCCTTGCCACCGGTGACGGCCGACCCGGTGTTCTCGTCCTTCACGTCCTTCTTGGTGGTACCACCGCAAGCGGTGGCGACGAGCGTGAGCGAAGTGACGGCGACAAGGGCCGCAAGGGCACGGCGAAGGGATGTTTTACGCATGACACGGGTTCCTTTGATACGAGGTTGAGTGAAGCGCGCCCCAAAGGGGCGCGGGGAACGGCGCGACCAGCCCCAACGGACCCGCAGCCGCCAACCGACCGATTAGGTGGATCGTGCCGCGGCCCGAGAGACAGCGACTTGCCGAGCAACCCGAGGCCCAAGCACCGAGACCACGAGCAGAACACCGGTGACGACGATCTGAGACTGCGCGGAGACGTTCACCAGGCTCATCACGTTCTGCAAAGCCCCGAGCAGGAAGACACCGGCAACCGCGCCTCCCAACGTCCCCTTCCCCCCGTCGAAGTCGATCCCGCCGAGCAACACCGCGGCCACGACGGACAGTTCGAGCCCGGTCGCGTTGTCATAGCGAGCACTGGCGTAGTGCAGCGCCCAGAACACCCCGGTGAGAGAAGCCATCAACCCGGTCACCGTGAACAGGATCAGCTTCTGCCGCCGGACCCGAATACCGGCGAACCGAGCAGCCTCCACATTCGCCCCGATCGCGAACAACGACCGCCCGAACGGCGTGGCATGCAGCACAACCACGGCGATGGCAAGCAGCACCAGGAAGGGTAGAAACGCCTGCGGCAAGAACGTGCCCCCGAGCCGCCCGGACGCGAAGTCCAGGTACTGCGTGGGGAAATCGGTCACGGCATCGGATCCGAGCACGATCTGCGCGATCCCCCGGTACGCGGCGAGCGTGCCGATCGTGACGGCGAGCGACGGCAGCCCGAGCCGGGTCACCAACAGCCCGTTGACCAACCCGCAGACCACGCCCAGCAGCAGGCAGATCGGGATGATCGTCTCGATGGTCATGCCGTCGTTCCACAGCTTGCCCATCACCGCGCCCGACAGCCCGGCCGTGGAGGCGACCGAAAGATCGATCTCGCCGGAGACGACCAACAGCGTCATCGGTAGGGCGATCAGCGCGATGGGGAGCGTGTTGCCGATCAGGAACGACAGGTTCAGCGCGTTGCCGAAGCCGTCCACGAACGAGAAGGAGAACAGCAGCAGGACGATCAGGAGGGCGCCGACGACCGTGTCCCAGCGGATCGCGCGCGTCAACGACTCAGGCATGGCGGGCGTTCCTCTTCTTCAGTGCGGTGGCCACACGCAGGGCGACGATCCGGTCGACGGCGATGGCGAGGATGAGCAGGATGCCGTTGATGGCCAGCACCCAGACGGAACTGACGCCGAGGGCGGGCAGCACACTGTTGATGGAGGTCAGCAGGAGTGCGCCGAGGGCCGCGCCGTAGACGCTTCCGGAGCCACCGGTGAAGACCACCCCGCCGACAACCACCGCGCTGACGACGGTGAGTTCGTACCCGGTGCCGGTGCCGGAGTCGACGTTGCCGAAGCGGGCGAGGTACATCGCGCCGGCGAGTCCGGCGAGCCCGCCGCAGAAGGTGTACGCGGCGAGGGTCCGCTTGCGGACGGGGATGCCGGCGAGCCGGGCGGCCTCGGGGTTGGAGCCCAGCGCGTACAACTCCCGCCCGCTGCCGAAGTGTTTGAGGTAGTAGGCGGTGGCGACCAGTACGGCGAGCGCGATCATCGCCAGCCAGGGCACGGCCGACAGGCCGCCGGAGCCGAAGTCCACGAATCCGCCCGGGAGATCGGCGGCGGTGATCTGCCGTGAGCCGACCCAGATGGAGTCGACGCCCCGGATGATGTAGAGCGTGCCGAGGGTGACGACCAGCGCGGGCACCTGCCCCAGACTGACCAACAGCCCGTTGACCAGGCCGAGTCCGACACCGAGCAGTACCGCCAGCACGATCGCGATGACAGCGTTGCCACCGCCCTGGAGGTAGTCACCGGTGGCGAAGGCGGTGATGCCGAGCGTGGAGCCGACCGACAGGTCGACGTTGCGGGTGATGACGACCAGCGACTGCCCGGTGGCGACGAGGACCAGGATGGTCGCGTTGAGGAGCAGGTCCTTGATGCCCTGCTCGGACAGGAACTGGCTGTTGCCCGCCTGGGTGATGCCGATCATCACCAAGAAGACGACCAGGATGGCGAGTTCACGCATCTTGAAGACCCGGTCGACGAGCCGCGTGCTGCTCGACTCGGGCACCTCGGCGGCGGGCGCGGGGTTGGGAGCGGTGACCGTCATGCGGCGGCCCTCCCGAAAGCTGCAATCGTCATGAAGGACCTGTTCACGCGGCGGCCCTCCCGGTGGCTGCGGCCATCACGGTTTCCTCGGTGGCTTCGGAACGGGGGATCTCGGCGGTGAGGCGGCCCTCGTGCATCACCAGCACGCGGTCGGCCATGCCGAGGATCTCGGGCAGATCGGAGGAGATCATCAGGACGGCGACCCCATCGGCGGCCAACTCGCTGAGCAGCCGGTGCACTTCGGCCTTGGTGCCGACGTCGATGCCACGGGTCGGCTCGTCGACGATCAGCACCTTCGGGCCGGTGGCCAGCCACTTGGCGAGGACGACCTTCTGCTGGTTGCCGCCGGAGAGGGTGTTGACGGTGTCGGCGATCCGCGCGTACTTGACGTGCAGTTTCACCGCCCAGTCGAGGGAGCGGCTGCGCTCGGCGCCCCGGTCGACGAGGCCCGCCTTCACGGTCGTACGCAGGCCGGTCAGGCCGATGTTCCGCTCGATCGACATGTCCATCACCAGGCCCTGGGCGCGCCGGTCCTCGGGGACGAGGGCGAGCCCGGCGGCCATCGCGGTCGAAGGGGCGCCGTTCGTCAGCGACCTGCCGTCGACCTCGACCCCGCCGGCGTCCCACCGGTCGATGCCGAAGAGGGCCCGCGCGACTTCGGTGCGGCCTGCGCCGACGAGCCCGGCGAGCCCGACGATCTCTCCGCGCCGCACGTCGAAGGACACGTCGGTGAAGACGCCCTCGCGGGTCAACCGCTTCACGCTCAGGGCGACTTCACCGGGCTCGACGTCCTGCTTGGGGTAGAGCTCGTCGAGGTCGCGGCCGACCATGCGCCGTACGAGATCGTCCTCGGTCATGCCGTCGATGGGCTCGCTGGAAATGAGCGCGCCGTCGCGCAGGGTGGTGACGCGTTGGCAGATCTGGAAGATCTCCTCCAGGCGGTGCGAGATGAACAGGACGGCGGCGCCCTGTTCGCGCAGGGTGCGGACGACGCCGAAGAGGCGGGCGACCTCGCTGCCGGTGAGGGCGGCCGTCGGCTCGTCCATGATCAGGACGCGGGCGTCGAAGGAGAGCGCCTTGGCGATCTCCACGATCTGCTGGTCGGCGATGGACAGACCGCGCGCCGGGCGGTCGGGGTCCAACTCGACCCCGAGTCGCTTCATCAGGGCGGCGGTCGCCGCATAGGTGGCCTTGTGATCGATACGGCCCAGCGCGCGGCGGGGCTGGCGGCCCATGAAGATGTTCTCGGCGATCGACAGGTCGGGGAAGAGCGTGGGCTCCTGGTAGATCACGGCGATCCCCGCGTCGCGGGCGTCACCGGGGCCGTGGAAGAGGACGGGCGCGCCGTCGAGCAGCACCTGGCCGGCGTCGGGCCGGTGCACACCGGCGAGGGTCTTGATGAGGGTGGACTTGCCCGCGCCGTTCTCACCGGCGAGTGCGTGCACCTCACCGGGGAACAGTTCGAGGGACACGTCCCGCAGGGCGCGCACCGCGCCGAAGGACTTGGAGATGCCCTTGAGCGCGAGCACCGGGGCCGGACCCGCTTCTGACGGGTGGGTCATGAGGGGCTCCTCGACGACGCCGGCGGGTGGGCCCTCACAGCGTCGTGAAAGGTTTCAACTTGGTTGCCGGGACGTTAGGCGCGCCAGCCTTGTCACGTCAATGGGTCCGCGTCGAAAAACTTTCGATAGCCAAAGGTCACATTGGAGTCACGGGCCACAGGGTTCGCCGTAGGGCTTGACACCCCTTCGGGGGGCTCATAACTTCGCTCCCTGAATCGTTTCATACATACGCCGTTCCGTCGCACGTCACAGGAGCCCTCAAGTGACCGATCTCGCCGCGGTGAAGGCCGCTCTCCAGACCCAGGCAGTCGAGACGCCGTCGTGGGCGTACGGGAACTCGGGGACCCGCTTCAAGGTCTTCGCCCAGGAGGGTGTTCCTCGGACTCCGCAGGAGAAGCTGGAGGACGCGGCGAAGGTCCACGAGTTCACCGGCGTGGCGCCGACCGTGGCCCTGCACATCCCGTGGGACCGGGTCGACGACTTCGGGGCGCTGGGGAAGTTCGCGGAGGATCACGGGCTGAAGCTCGGGGCGATCAACTCGAACACGTTCCAGGACGACGACTACCGGCTCGGGAGTGTGTGTCATCCCGACGCGGCGGTGCGGCGCAAGGCGCTGGATCATCTGCTGGAGTGTGTCGACATCATGGACGCGACGGGCTCCGCCGATCTGAAGCTGTGGTTCGCCGACGGGACGAACTATCCCGGGCAGGATGATCTTTCCGCGCGTCAGGACCGGTTGGGTGAGGCGCTCGCGGCGGTGTACGAGCGGCTTGGGGACGGGCAGCGGATGCTGCTGGAGTACAAGTTCTTCGAGCCGGCGTTCTATGCGACCGATGTGCCGGACTGGGGTACCGCGTACGCGCATTGCCTGAAGCTCGGGCCGAAGGCTCAGGTTGTGGTGGACACCGGGCATCATGCGCCCGGCACCAATATCGAGTTCATCGTCGCGACGTTGTTGCGGGAGGGGAAGCTCGGGGCGTTCGACTTCAACTCCCGGTTCTATGCGGACGATGACCTGATGGTGGGGGCGGCTGATCCGTTCCAGTTGTTCCGGATCATGTATGAGGTGATTCGGGGTGGGGGGTTCACCGCGGATGTCGCCTTCATGCTGGATCAGTGTCACAACATCGAGGCGAAGATTCCGGCGATCATTCGGTCGGTGATGAATGTGCAGGAAGCGACGGCGAAGGCGTTGCTGGTGGACCGGGATGCGTTGGGTGTGGCTCAGCGGGATGGGGATGTGCTGGGCGCGAACGCCGTGATCATGGACGCGTACAACACGGATGTGCGGCCGTTGTTGAGGGAGTTGCGGGAGGAGCAGGGGCTTGCGCCTGACCCGATCGCGGCGTATCGCTCCAGCGGGTGGCAGGAGCGGATTGTTGCTGAGCGGGTTGGGGGGCGGCAGGCCGGGTGGGGAGCGTAAGCGTCTGCCGGGTATCTGTCGTTTGCGGGTGCGGGCCGGATGTGGCTGGTCGCGCCCACGCGGCGGAGCCGCATATCGATACAGCCCCGCGCCCCTAAAAGAATTGCACTTGGCCTCTCTCAAGAAGGACTGGACGTTCATGGCACCGCACCGCGAAGCCGACGCGCTCGTCGCCCGTTCTCATCGGCTCGGCGCCGATCCTCGTAATACCAACTACGCCGGCGGGAATACGTCCGCCAAGGGCACCGACACTGATCCCGTCACCGGCGGGGATGTCGAGTTGATGTGGGTCAAGGGGTCCGGAGGGGATCTCGGGACGCTCACCGAGGGTGGGCTGGCCGTGTTGCGGCTGGATCGGATGCGGGCGCTTGTCGACGTGTATCCGGGAGTTGAGCGCGAGGACGAGATGGTCGCCGCGTTCGACTACTGCCTGCACGGCAAGGGGGGTGCGGCGCCTTCCATCGACACCGCCATGCATGGGCTTGTGGACGCTGCTCATGTCGATCATCTGCACCCTGACTCCGGGATCGCGCTCGCCTGTGCGGCCGACGGGGAGAAGCTGACCGCCGAGTGTTTCGGGGACAGCGTGGTGTGGGTGCCCTGGCGGCGGCCCGGGTTTCAGTTGGGGCTCGACATCGCCGCCGTCAAGACCGCCAATCCGCAGGCCATCGGCTGTGTGCTCGGGGGGCACGGGATCACCGCGTGGGGTGACAGCTCCGAGGAGTGCGAGCGGAACTCGCTCCACATCATCCGGACCGCCGAGGCGTTCCTCTTCGAGCGCGGGAAGCCGGAGCCCTTCGGGCCCGTCGTCGAGGGATACGGTGCGCTGCCCGAGGCCGAGCGGCGGGAGCGGGGGGCCGCGCTCGCGCCGTATGTTCGTGCGGTCGCCTCTCAAGACCGGGCGCAGGTCGGGCACTTCACCGATTCCGAGGTCGTGCTCGATTTCCTCGCGCGGGCCGAGCATCCCCGGCTCGCCGCGCTCGGTACCTCGTGCCCCGATCACTTTCTGCGGACCAAGGTCAGGCCGCTCGTTCTCGATCTGCCGCCCACCGCTCCGCTGGACGAGGCCATCGCGCGGCTGAAGGAGCTGCATGCCGTTTACCGGGAGGAGTACGCCGCCTATTACCAGCGGCACGCTCTGCCCGACTCCCCCGCGATGCGCGGTGCCGATCCGGCAATCGTGTTGATTCCGGGCGTGGGGATGTTCTCCTTCGGCAAGGACAAGCAGACGGCGCGGGTGGCCGGTGAGTTCTACGTCAATGCCATCAACGTGATGCGTGGGGCCGAGGCCGTTTCCACGTACGCGCCGATCGAGGAGTCGGAGAAGTTCCGTATCGAGTACTGGGCGTTGGAGGAGGCCAAGCTCCAGCGGATGCCCAAGCCGAAGCCGCTCGCCACTCGGGTCGCGCTCGTCACCGGGGCGGGGAGTGGGATCGGCAAGGCCATCGCCCGGCGGTTGGTCGACGAGGGCGCCTGTGTCGTTGTCGCGGATCTCAACTCCGAGAGCGCGCAGGCCGTTTCGGAGGAACTCGGCGGGCCCGACAAAGCCGTCGCCGTCACCGTCGACGTGACCGACGAAGCGCAGATCGCCGATGCCTTCAAGGCCGCGCTGCTCGCCTTCGGCGGGGTCGATCTCGTCGTCAACAACGCGGGGATCTCCATCTCCAAGCCCCTGCTGGAGACTTCGGCCCGGGACTGGGATCTGCAGCACGACATCATGGCCCGCGGGTCGTTCCTGGTCTCGCGTGAGGCCGCCCGGGCGATGATCGCGCAGGGGCTCGGGGGCGACATCCTCTACATCGCTTCCAAGAACGCCGTGTTCGCCGGGCCCAACAACATCGCCTACTCGGCCACCAAAGCCGACCAGGCCCATCAAGTACGGCTGCTCGCGGCCGAGTTGGGCGAGCACGGTATCCGGGTCAACGGGATCAACCCGGACGGCGTCGTGCGTGGTTCGGGCATCTTCGCGGGTGGTTGGGGGGCGCAGCGGGCGGCGACCTACGGGATCGAGGAGGAGAAGCTCGGTGAGTTCTACGCCCAGCGCACCATCCTCAAGCGCGAGGTGCTGCCGGAGCATGTCGCCAACGCCGTCTTCGCCCTCACCGGTGGGGACTTGACCCACACCACCGGGCTGCACGTCCCGGTCGACGCCGGCGTTGCGGCCGCCTTCCTTCGGTGAGCGCTGACGTGCACGTGTACGCCGCGGTCGACCTCGGCGCGTCCAGCGGGCGCGTCATGGTCGGCCGTGTCGGGCCCGACTCCCTGGAGTTGACGGAGGCGCATCGCTTTCCCAACCGGCCCGTTCGTACGCCTGAGGGCCTGCGCTGGGACATCCTCTCGCTGTACGCCGGTGTCCTGGACGGGCTCCGGGCGGCCGGCGCGGTCACCGGCGGGCGGCTCGACTCGGTCGGTATCGACAGTTGGGCCGTGGACTACGGGCTGTTGGACGCGGACGGGGCCTTGCTGGGCAATCCCGTGCACTACCGGGACGCCCGCACGGAGGGCGTCGCCGAGAAGGTGTGGGCGACCGTGCCGGTGGATGAGTTGTACTCGTCCACCGGGTTGCAGTACGCGCCGTTCAACACGCTGTACCAGCTGACCGCCGCTCGCGACTCGGCCCAACTCGCGCATGCTGAGCGGCTGTTGCTCGTCCCTGACCTGGTGTCGTACTGGCTCACCGGTGAGCAGGGCACCGAGCTGACCAACGCCTCCACCACCCAACTCATCGATCCCCGGACGCGCGACTGGGCCTACGACATCGCCTCACGGCTCGGCATCGACCTCGGGCTGTTCGCGTCGTTGCGGCAACCGGGCGATCCTGCCGGGGTGTTGCGGGACGAGGTGCTGGAGGAGACGGGACTTCGAGGGCCCGTGCCGGTGACTGCGGTCGGGTCGCATGACACGGCGTCAGCTGTCGCCGCTGTTCCGGCGGTCGAGGAGCGGTTCGCCTATATCTGTACCGGCACCTGGTCCCTGGCCGGGCTGGAGCTGGCCGCGCCCGTACTCAGTGAGGCGAGTCGTGCCGCCAACTTCACCAATGAGCTGGGGCTCGACGGTACGGTCCGCTATCTGCGCAACATCATGGGGCTGTGGCTGCTTCAGGAGTGTGTACGGGCCTGGGGTGAGCCGGAGTTGGGCGAGTTGCTGCGCGGGGCCGCTCGGGTGCCGGCGCTGCGGTCGGTCGTGGACGCGGGGGACTCGGCGTTCCTGGCACCCGGGCGGATGCCCGAGCGGATCGCCGACGCGTGTCGCGGCTCCGGGCAGCCGGTGCCGGAGTCCCGGGCCGAGATCACGCGGTGCATTCTCGACTCCCTCGCGCTCGCTCATCGTCGGGCGGTCGGCGACGCCCAGGAACTCGCCGGGCAGCCGGTCGACGTCGTGCACATCGTCGGGGGCGGTACCCGTAACGCGCTGTTGTGCCAACTGACCGCCGATGCCTGCGGGTTGCCGGTGGTGGCTGGTCCTACGGAGGCGGCCGCCCTGGGGAACGTACTCGTTCAGGCGCGCGCCCACGGGCTGGTGGGTGACCTCGCCGGGATGCGGAGGCTGCTCGCCCGTACCCAGCCGTCGACCCGTTATGAGCCTCAGGGCGACACCGCCCGGTGGCGGGCGGCGGAGGCCCGGCTCGCCGCGCGACAACCCGGGAGCTGACGTCCGACTCGGACACCCGGATCGCCGCGCTGTGAACCAGGGGCTCCCCGAGACGGTGACCTCCGACTACGCTGCACCCATCCGATGATCGACCACTAAGGAGCCGCGATGCGTGTCGCCCTGTTCCTGACTTGCGTCAACGACACGCTCTATCCGGACACCGGGCGCGCCGTGGTGAAACTGCTGACCAGGCTGGGCGTCGAGGTCGACTTCCCGATGGCGCAGACCTGCTGCGGGCAGGCGCACTACAACACCGGTTACCGCCATGAGGCCGAGCCGCTCGCCCGGCATTTCTCCGATGTCTTCGGGGAGTACGAGGCGATCGTCACGCCGTCCGGGTCGTGCGGGGCGATGGTGCGGGAGCTGTATCCGCGGATGGGGGAAAGGGCGCGGGCCGAGGGGCGCGGGGACACCCTCGCGGCCACGTTGGCGCCGGTGGTGCCGAAGACGTACGAGCTGACCGAGTTCCTCGTGGACGTGCTCGGCGTGACGGACGTAGGTGCCTACTACCCGCACAAGGTGACCTACCACCCCACCTGTCACGGGCTGCGCAGCCTCGGGCTCGGTGACCGGCCGCTCAGGCTCCTCCAGGCCGTCAAGGGGCTTGAGTTGGTCGAGTTGCCGGGTGCCGACGAGTGCTGCGGGTTCGGCGGGACGTTCGCCGTGAAGAACGCCGATGTCTCGGCCGCGATGGGTGCCGACAAGGTGCGCAACGCCGAGTCGACGGGGGCCGGGGTGCTGTGCGCGGCGGACAACTCCTGTCTCATGCACATCGGGGGCACGATGGCCCGGCTGCACACGGACATGCGGCCGGTGCACATCGCCGAGATCCTGGCCGCGACGGAGACGGAAGAGGAGGCGGGCGCATGAGCGAGACGTTCGTCGGAATGCCCGCGTTCCCCCCGCCCGTCTACCCGGCCTTTCCCGTGGCCGCCCACGAAGCCGTCAACAACCAGACCCTGCGCGGAAATCTGCGCCACGCCACCCACACGATCCGCGCCAAGCGGGCCAAGGCCGTGGCGGAGTTGTCGGATTGGGCGGCCCTGCGCGAGGCGGGCAAGCAGATCAAGGACCACACGCTCCGCCATCTCGACCGGTATCTGGTCCAGTTGGAGGAGTCGGTGACGGCCGCCGGTGGCATCGTCCACTGGGCCGCCGACGCGGACGAGGCCAACCGGATCGTGACGCGACTCGTCCAGGAGACGGGCGAGTCGGAGGTCGTGAAGGTCAAGTCGATGGCCACGCAGGAGATCGGGCTCAACGAGGCGCTGGAGGCGGCGGGCATCCGCGCCTACGAGACCGATCTCGCCGAGCTGATCGTGCAGTTGGGCAAGGACCGGCCCTCGCACATCCTGGTCCCGGCGATCCATCGCAACCGCGGTGAGATCCGGGAGATCTTCGCCCGCGAGATGAGCGAGTGGGGCCGCCCGGCCCCGGACGGGCTGACCGACACGCCCGCCGAACTCGCCGAGGCCGCCCGCCTCCACCTCCGCGAGAAGTTCCTGCGGGCCAAAGTCGGCGTCTCCGGCGCCAACTTCATGGTCGCGGACACCGGCACGCTCGTCGTCGTCGAGTCGGAGGGCAACGGCCGGATGTGCCTCACCCTGCCCGAGACGCTGATCTCGGTCGTCGGGATCGAGAAGATCGTGCCGACCTGGCAGGACCTGGAGGTGTTCCTGCAGACCCTCCCCCGCTCCTCGACCGCCGAGCGCATGAACCCGTACACCAGCACCTGGACGGGCACGACCGACGGCGACGGGCCACGCGCCTTCCACCTGGTCCTGCTCGACAACGGCCGTACCGACACCCTCGCCGACGAGGTCGGCCGCCAGGCCCTGCGCTGCATCCGCTGCTCGGCCTGCCTGAACGTCTGCCCGGTGTACGAGCGGGCCGGCGGTCACGCCTACGGCTCGGTCTACCCGGGCCCGATCGGCGCGATCCTCAGCCCCCAACTCCGGGGCACGGCAAGCGAGATCGACGCCTCACTGCCGTACGCGTCCTCCCTGTGCGGTGCCTGCTACGAGGTCTGCCCGGTCGCCATCGACATCCCCGAGGTGCTGGTGCATCTCCGGGAGCGGATCGTGGAGGGCGGGCCGGTGACCCGCGAGGGAAACAAGGTCGTCCTGCAACCCGCCAAGGGCCACGCCGCCGAGCGCGCGGCCATGCGGGCGGCCCGCTGGACGTTCACCCACCCCGGCGCGCTGCGCACCGGCCAACGGCTCGCGTCCCGCACCCGGCGCTTCCATCCACGGACCCTGCCAGGACCCGGCAAGGCGTGGAGCGGCACCCGGGATCTGCCCGCCGTCCCCGCGGAGCCGTTCCGCGACTGGTGGCAGCGCACGCACGGTGGAAAGGACGAGGCCAAGTGAGCAGCAGGGAACGGATCCTGGGCCGCGTGGAGCGCGCGCTCGCGGCTGTGCCGAAGGACGACACGCCCTACGACCAGGCCTTCGAGCGCGGTTATCTGCGCGAGCACGGGGACCGGAGTGTCGAGCGGACGGTGGAGCTGCTCGCCGAGAATCTCGCCGACTACCGGGCGGTCGTGCACCGGTGCGCGGAGGCCGAACTGGCCGCCGTGATCGCCGGGTTGCTCGCCGAGCGGGGCTCGGAGACCGTCGTCGTACCGCCGGGTCTTGAGCCTGCCTGGCTCGCTGCGGCCGACGCCGAACAGGTCGCGGACCGGGCCGAGAGCACCCCCGCCGAGCTGGACCGGGTCGACAGTGTGGTCACCGCGTGCGCGGTGGCCGTCGCCGAGACCGGCACCATCGTCCTGGACGGCGGCCCGGACCAGGGCCGTCGCCGGATCACGCTCGTCCCCGACCACCACATCTGTGTCGTACGGGTGCCGGACCAGGTGGTCTCCTCGGTACCGCAGGCGCTCCAACGCCTCGATCCCGCACGGCCGTTGACCTGGATCTCCGGTCCCTCCGCGACCAGCGACATCGAGCTGGACCGGGTCGAGGGGGTGCACGGTCCGCGCACCCTTGAGGTGGTGCTGGTGGGCGGTCAGGCGAGCGTGGAGGTCACCTCGTAGGTGCCGGACGGCAGTTGGTAGGAGGCGGTGCCGTCCGCGAAGCCGAGGAACTCTACGCCCAGCGCCTCGGCAAGGGGTTGCCCGTCCTCGTGGACGGTCGACGGGTCGGTGGTGGGGATGCGCAGGGTCGCCGTGCTGTTCGCGGGGACGGCCGCCCTGTACGTCAACTTCCCGTCCCGCGCGGTCCATTCGCTGACGATCTCGCCGTAGGGAGAGATGTGTGAGCCGCGCACCTTCGTGATCCTGCCGGTCGGGTCGATGTGCGGGCGGAGGAAGAAGTGCTGGAAGCCCGGGTGTTGGGGGTCCTTGGCGATGCCGGCCATGCTCTCGTACATCCACTCCATGATCGCGCCGTAGGAGTAGTGGTTGAAGGAGTTCATGTCGACCGGGCCGAAGCCGTCCTGCTTCGAGTATGAATTCCAGCGCTCCCAGACCGTGGTGGCGCCGTTGGCCACCGAGTACAGCCAGGACGGCATCGCGTTCTGGTGGAGGAGGCTGTACGCAAGGTCGGCTCGGCCCTCGTCGGTGAGGACGGGGGCGATGACGTTCACGCCGAGGAAGCCCACGGCGAGGGTGTTCTCCGGGTACCGCACGCGGGTGCTGTCGGGGTGGGCCGCCTTGTAGGCCGGGCTGTTGCCGATGTTGTCGGTGAGGAGGGTGACCAGTCGGCGGTGCTGCGACTCCGTGTCGTAGAAGCCGAGTTTGAGGATCCAGAGCAGGGCGGTCTGGGTGTCGTCCTCGGTCTTGCCGGCGCTGTTGCCGGGGGTGTGGGGCGGTGGGTCGCCGAGGCTGGAGCGGACGGTCAGCCGGCCGGTGAGGGCGTCGGTGGCGAAGTACTTGGTGATGAAGGCCCGTTTGATGTGGGTGAACAGCCGCTCGTAGGTGGCTGCTTCGGCGGTGCGGCCGGTGGCGCGGGCCATGTCCGCCATGAGGTGGGCGCTGTAGCCGTAGTAGACGTCGCTGATGAGCTGGGTGCTGGTGATCTGGAAGGCGAGCCAGTCGCCGAAGATCGCGCCCTGGCCCGCGTAGGTGTCGCCGGTGCGACCGCGGATCCAGTCCAGGTACCTGGTCATCGACGCCCAACTGCGGTCGATGATCGTGGTGTCGCCGGACATCTGCCACACCGTCCACGGCACGACCACCCCGCAGTCCGACCAACCGCTCGCCGGGAGCGGCTGGCTGAAGCGGTGGCCGGGGGCGACCCACGGGAACTGGGCTTTCCCCGCACCGTAGTTGTGCTGTGAGTCGATCAGCGTGTCCTGGAAGTGGCTGAGGAAGGAGACCGCGTCGGTGTTGTACAGGCCGGTGCCGGAGAAGAGCTGGGTGTCGCCGGTCCAGCCGAGGCGTTCGTCGCGTTGCGGGCAGTCGGTGGGTATCCAGAGGTAGTTGCCGCGCTGACCCCAACGGACGTTGCTGATCAGCTGGTTGACGTCCGTGTCGTCGGTGATGACGGTGCCGATGTCGTGGAGGGCGGAGGTGGCTACCTTGCCCGTGAGCTCGACAAGGGTGACGGTCTCGGTCGTGGTGACGGAGACGTACCGGAAGCCGTAGAAGGTCAGCGAGTCCTGGTGGGTCTCCCCGCCGGGTCGCCCTTCAGGATGTAGGTGCTGGTGGCCTCGGCGGTACGGAGGTTCGCGCGGTAGACCGAGCCCTCGGGTCCGTCGGCGCCCGCGCTGTCGTCGTTGAGCATCTCCCCCGGTCTGAAGGCGACTTGGGCGCCCGCCGGGCCGCGCAGGGTGTAGCGGGGCACGCCGACGAGGTTCTGGCCGAGGTCGATCACTGCGGTGTCGCCGGGGTGCAGGGTGACGGAGACGGTGGACGCCCGGGTGGGATCGGTGACCGTGCGGGCGGGGTCGACGACGATCCGGCCCTTGCCGTTGGCACTGCCGCCTTCATCGCCCGTGACTGCCGTGACGCCGGTGACTCCCGTGTAGACGGTGACGGAGTGCGGCTTGCGGTCCCACTCGGGCATCAGGCGGGCGCTCTCGCCGGGATAGGCGACCAACTGGGCGTCGGGGAAGGGGTCTTGGGCCTCGACGGGCGACCAGGCGGAGGCGTCGAAGCCGTTCGCCGTCCAGCCCGGGAGTTCCTTGCGGGCGTCGTAGAGCTGGCCGTCGTAGATGTCGTCGGTGCAGTAGGGGCCGGTGTCGGTGGCCCTCCAGTCGGCGCCGGGGGCGGTGACGATCGTCTGGGTGGAGCCGTCGGCGTACCGGATGAGGAGTTTCGCCTTGAGTGCCAGGGGGTTGCCGTCGGCCGAGTAGTGGGTGCTGTTCTCGGAGATGCGGCCGTTGTACCAGCCGTTGCCGAGCACGGCGGCGAGGGTGACCTGGGCGGGGTCCGTGAGCAGGTCCGTCACGTCGTAGGTGAAGTAGTTGACGGTGGTGTCGTAGTTGGTCCAGCCCGGGGGCAGGAACTCGTACGTGGTGCCGTCGCCCTGGGGCACGGAGACCCGGCGGCCGTTGACGTACGCGTCGTAGACGCCGAGCGCGGAGACGTACAGCCGGGCCTCGGCGACCTGCTCGCCCGTCAGTGGTGTCTGGCTGCGCAGGAGGGGTGCGCCGGCGGTGTTCGGGCGTTTGCCCGCCATGGCGATCCACCGCGCGCCGTCCCAGCCGGTGACGCCGTCGGTGCTGAGCAGGCCGGTCTCGAAGCGGGCGGCGGGGGAGGTGGTGGCGCGGCCGTGCTCGTCCCAGACCGTGACCGTCCAGTGGTAGCGGGTCGAGGCGCGCAGGTCGGGGCCGGAGTAGCGGACGGCGACCGAGTCCGCCGAGTCGACGCGGCCGCTGTCCCAGACGTCGGCGCTGCCGTGGGTCAGGTGGCGGGGCGAGGTGGCGACCTTGATCCGGTACGCCGTCTGGTGCCGGCCCCGCGCGGCCGACGTCATGCGCCAGCCGAACCTCGGGTGTGCCGCGTCGACGCCGAGCGGGTCGGTGCGGTGTTCCACGGTCAGGCCCGACACCGTGGTGCCGGCGGAGGGGGTTCCGCCGCCGCTGCCTCCCGCCATCGCCGCGGGCACGACGCTCAGGGCGGCCGCCGTGGTGAGCAACGTACGGCGGCGCAGCCTTCCGTAGCGGGCCGTCGCGTCGACTCCGTCGACTCCGTCGTTCATGCCGCTGTCCCTTCGGCCCGCCGGGAGATGGAGGTGCTACGGATCATTCCAGGGTCCGCGTGCCCACGTCACCAGCCGGTGGGACGCTGTTGAAGGGCGGCGGCGGACCGGCGCCGTTAGCGTGAGGACATGATCCGGTTCGAGCAGGTCAGCAAGCGGTACCCGGACGGTACGACGGCCGTGGACGGGCTGTCCTTCGAGGTGGCCGAGGGCGAACTCGTCACGCTGGTGGGTCCGTCCGGCTGCGGCAAGACGACGACCATGATGATGGTCAACCGCCTCATCGAGCCCACCTCCGGCCGGATCTTCGTGAACGGCGAGGACATCGCGACCGTCGACCCGGTGCGGCTGCGCCGCCGTATCGGATACGTCATCCAGCAGGTGGGCCTCTTCCCGCACCGCACGATCCTCGACAACACGGCGACCGTGCCGTCCCTGGTCGGCTGGAAACGGGCGAAGGCACGGGAACGGGCCGCCGAGCTGCTCGATCTGGTGGGCCTCGACCCGAAGACGTACGGACCGCGCTACCCGGAGCAGTTGTCGGGAGGGCAGCGGCAGCGCGTCGGTGTGGCCCGGGCGCTGGCCGCCGATCCGCCGGTGCTGCTGATGGACGAACCGTTCGGCGCGGTCGACCCGGTGGTGCGCGAGCAGTTGCAGGACGAGTTCCTGCGGATGCAGGCCGCCGTGCGCAAGACGGTGCTGCTGGTCACGCACGACATCGAGGAGGCGGTACGGCTCGGCGACCGGATCGCCGTGTACGGGCAGGGGCGGATCGAGCAGTACGACACCCCCGGCGCGGTGCTCGGCACGCCGGCGACGCCGTATGTCGCGTCGTTCGTGGGCGCGGACCGGGGTCTGAAGCGCCTGTCGGTCACCGCGATCGAGCCCGACGACCTGGAACAGCCGCCGGTCGCCCGGGTCGACGAGCAGGCGCAGCGGGCCGCCGACCGGCTGCGGGTGGAGGGCGCGCGGTGGGCGGTGGTCCTCGACGAGCAGGGCGAACTGCAGGGCTGGGTCAAGGCCGACGAACTCACCGCCGGCGGCACGGTCGGTGAACTCGCCCACCGGATGAACGCGTGGGTGCCGGTGGGCGCGCCCTTGAAGCAGGCGTTCGGCGTGATGCTCCAGCACGACGCCGGGTGGGTCGCCGTGCTGGACGGGGCGCGCTTCCTGGGAGTGCTGACTCCGGCGAAACTGCACGAGGCGCTCCGGCGGTCCGTGGACGCGGACGCGCTCGGGGTGCCTCGGGGGCAGGTGGACTTCGACTCGGTGGCGGATGCGTGAGGGGCGCGCTCCGGCTCAGGAGTAGGTGAGGGGCAGCCCCGTCGTAGCGCGTGCTGGGCCGCGCGCAGGTACAGGGCCACGTAGAAGGCCGTGTCGAGGTCCTGGCTCCAGGGACCGGGACGGACGGCCGCCAACTCCTCCGCCTCGCCCTCCAGGAACCAGAAGGTGAGGTCCAGGTTTCCCGTCACCTCCGGTATCTCGACAGGCAGTTCGAGCACCGCGGCCAGCCGCTCGGCGAGGGCGAGCACCTGAGGGGCGCCGACGATCACCGTCTCGTCCGTGTACGCGGAGCCGATGGGCAGCCGTATCTCCTCGTCGAGCGAGACCGGTACCAGCACCGACCAGTCGCCGAGCAACGCCCTTTCCGCAGGAGTCAGTTCGGCGCGGCACAGCGCGTCGAACCCCCGCATGGAGGGGCTCAGCTTCTCCTCGAAGCCCGGGGCCGTCTCCCGCTCGGGCACGGACGTGTACGGCGGCAGCCCGCGCCGCGCCAGCTCCGCGTCGAGCCCCTTGGCGATCGCCCCCATGCCCCCTTCCCCCGTGTCCTCACTGAACCACTCCTGCGCGTCGACATCGACGAGATAAACACCCATGCCCGCACCGTACAAGCCGCCACTGACAATGCCCCGGCCTCACTTCAACAGCCCCTTGTCCTTGAGATACGTCCGGGCCACGTCCTGCGCCAGCCGCCGCCAGCTGTCGACCTGTTGGTTCATGGAGGCCAGGTCTGCCGTGGTGAGCACGTCATTGAGCTTCCCCAGCGCCTTGGTCACGCCCTCGCTCCCCGCCCGGGAGCGGTTGACGACCGGGACGACGTAGTCGGCGTTCTGGAGGTGCTTGTCGTCGGTGAGGAGGACCAGGCCGAACTGGTCGAGGGTGGCGTCGGTGGTCGTGGTCAGCACCATCTGGTCCTGGCCGTTCTGCACCGCGCTCTTCGCCTGGGTCGTGCCGACGCCCTTCGGGTCCACGGCGGTGATGTCGATGCCGTAGACCTTCTTCAACCCTGGTTCGCAGTAGGGCCGTTGGACACACTCGTCGCCCGCCGCGAGTCGAACCTTCAGTCCCGAGGCGCCGAGGTCGCTGAGGGTCTTGAGGTGGTGTTGCCCGGCGTACGAGCGGGCCACGGCGAAGGCGTTCTGGTCGACGGCCCTGCCGGGGTCGAGGACCGTGAGGCCGCGGGGCGTGGCCAGTCGGCGGAGTGCCTTCATCGTGGTGGCGAGGTCGGGGGAACCGACGGCCGGGGCGTTCGGGCCGTTGGTCTTGGCGTTGAGCCAGTCGGCGAAGGTGGCCGCGTACTCGGGGACCACGTCGATCTGCCCTGATTCCAGGGCGGGTTCGTAGAGTTCGCGGTTGGCGACGGTCAGCAGGGACGTCTTGTATCCGGCTTGCTTCAGCAGGAGCGCGTACATCTGGGCCAGCAGGTCGCTCTCGGTGAATCCGGCCGAGCCGATGGTGAGGTGGTGGCTGTCGCCGGGTGGCTCGGTGACGGCGCCCTTGTTCTCCAGGGACGGGCCGGTCGAGCAGCCGGTGACCAGGAGGAGGAGACCGGCCGCGGCCAGGCGTCGCAGTCGTAGTCGCTTCATCGCGCTCTCCCCGCCCATCGGGGTGCCAGCCGTTCGGCGACCTCGAAGACGCCCTCGACGAGCAGCGCGAACACGGCGACGAGCACGGCGCCGGCCACCACCTGCGCGGTGTTGGCGAGGTTGAACCCGGCGGTGATGATGCGGCCGAGTCCGCCGCCGCCCGCGAGTGCGGCGATGGTCGCGGTGGCGACGAGTTGGACGGCAGCGATACGGACGCCGTTCATCAACAGCGGTAGCGAGAGCGGCAGTTCGACCCTGAACAGCATCTGACGGCCCGTCATCCCCATGCCCCGCGCGGCCCGCACCACATCACGGTCGACCTCGCGCATGCCGACGTAGGCGTTGGTGAGCAGGGGCGGTACGGCGAACAGGACCAGGGCGACGACCGTGGGTCCCTCGCCCCACTTGCCGATCGGGGTCAGGAGCAGCAGGACCAGGACGGCGAAGGTGGGCACCGCGCGGCCGATGTTGGAGATGTTCACGGCGAGTGCGCCGCCCTTGCCGAGGTGGCCGAGGACGAGGGCGACCGGCAGCGCGATCACGCAGCTGATGACCAGGCAGACGACCGTGAGCACGAGGTGCTGCGCGAGCCGGTGCCAGATGCCGTCGTCGCCCGACCAGTGGGCGGAGTCGGTGAGCCAGTGCCAGGCGTCGGTCAGGGTGTTCATCCGCGCACCGCCCTCGTCCAGGGGGTGATCAGCCGTTGCACGAGCAGGAGGAGCAGGTCGGCGACGATCGCGATCACCACGCACAGCACGGACGCGGTGAGCACCTGTGCCTTGAAGTAGGTGTTCATGCCCGCGTAGATGAGGTTGCCGAGTCCCCCGAAGCCGACGATCGCACCGACCGTGACCAGCGAGACCGCCGAGACGGTGGCGATGCGGAGGCCTGCCATCGCGGCGGGCAGCGCGAGGGGCAGTTCCACGGTGAGAAGGAGGCGGATCGGGCCGTAGCCCATGCCGCGTGCGGCCTGTCGGGTCTCCTCGGGTACGGCGCGCAGGCCCGCGAGGATGTTGCGGACGAGCAGGGTGAGCGAGTAGAGGACGAGTCCGGCGACGACGAGGGTGGCCGAGAGGCCGTAGACCGGCAGGAGCAGCGAGAACATCGCGAGGGACGGGATCGTGTAGAGGATCGTCGTCACCGCGAGCACCGGTCCCGCGGCCCAGCCCCAGCGGCGGGCCACCACCGCGAGCGGGAGGGCGATCGCCAGGCCGATGAGCACCGAGACCGCGGTCAGTTGCAGATGCTGGACGACCGCGTCGACGAGGATGTGGCGGCGGGTGCTGAGGTACTCGCCGCAGATCCACTCGTTGCGGGCGAGGCAGTCGTCCGGGGGCGCGGTCACAGGTCCATTGCATCGGGCGGGGCCGGGGGTGGCGCGTTCTGGTGACCCGTACGGGCGGTGGCTCAGGGGTTCCAGTACGTGGAGAGGGAGGCGATGAAGGCCGCGGCGGACGTGAGGACGACGAGTTGGGTGACGGCCGTGGTCCAGAGGCGGCAGGCGATGGCCAGGGCCACGGTCACGGCCTCGACCCGGCAGAGGAACATGACGCAGTCGTACTGGTAGGACAGGGCGGTGTAGTCCGCCGGGCCGGGGTAGCCCATCCAGTCCTCCGTGAAGACGCCGTCGCCGCCCAGCGCGAGGATGGCCGCGACGAGGAGGACGTCCAGGCCGACGAGCAGCGCGCAGAGGACTCCGTCGGTTCGCCGGTGGCCGGGGCCGCGGCGCAGGACACGCTGCGAGAAGCCGGCCGCGGGGGTGTCCTGGTCCGTCATCGGGTGCCTCCGGTGGTGCGCCATGGTCCGACGCCGAGTCTGCCTGTGGTCCCGAGGTCGATTCCGCTGTGCGGTGCCAGGAGGGCCGGAACCGATCCGGACCGCGCCGCGACCGTCAGATACGGAACGTAGGCCGAATCGGCGGAACCGGTGGTGGTGTTGCGCCACAGCAGGCCGGCAGAGGCTCGTTCGCCGGGTGCCAGCGTCACCGCGCCCGGCGGGTCGTCGAACCCGGTCACCTTGGCGATACCGCCGCTGCCGTGGATCACCGCCACGCCGGACAGGGTCTGCTGGTCCTGGTCGAGGAGCCGGATCTCGGGGTAGCCCTGGACGCGGTAGGCGCGGGTGCCGCAGTTCTCCAGGGTGAGGTCCATGGCGCGCAGTCCCAGCGCGGGGTTCACCGGTCCGGCCGTGACCCGGATGCCCTCCTGCGGGCAGACGGGGCCCGGCTTCGACAGTCCGGCGGCGGGATCGTCGTACGCCACGTCCGCGACCGTCCAGATGAGAGCCCCGACGAGGAGGCCCACCGCCGCGACGAGCACGGTGTCGTACACGCTTCTCGGCATCCCTCTGGGCATCCTTCTCGGCATCCGCAGAGTCGATCAAGAAGGGGCCGGGACCGCTGTGGCGGAAGCCATACCTCCGGTCACAGCCCTGTCACAGCCTCCCCCGCGGACCCGACCCCGGGGGTGTCGCTGAGTACACCCCGCGATACGGGTTCTGCGCCCAATGTGCGTAACCGGCGCTCTCCGTAACGTCGTTGACGAGGCACAGGGCGTGCCGCACGGAGGGTGAGGGCGATGTTTCGCACCGCACGACGCACGCACGACGAGGGACCCGCCGCCGAGGCGCTGCGGCTGGTCAAGGTGAGCAGGACCTACGGCCGTGACGAGAGCGCGGTGACCGCGCTGGACGGGGTCACGCTGAGTCTGGAGCGCGGGACGTTCACGGCGGTGATGGGGCCTTCGGGGTCCGGCAAGTCGACGCTGTTGCAGTGTGCGGCGGGGCTCGACCGGCCGGACAGCGGGATCGTGATGGTCGACGGCGCGGAGATGACGGGTGGCAGCGAGGCCGAGCTGACGCGGTTCCGGCGGAGTCGGATCGGGTTCGTGTTCCAGCAGTACAACCTCCTGGACACGCTCACCGTCGCGCAGAACACCGTGCTGCCGCTGAAGCTCGCGGGGCGGCGCGTCGACCGGCGGCGGGCCCAGGAGGTCCTGACCGCGGTCGGTCTCGGCGACCGGCTCGGCCACCGCCCCGAGCAGCTCTCCGGCGGTCAGCGGCAGCGGGTCGCCATCGCCCGCGCGCTGGTCACCGAACCCGGGTGATCTTCGCGGACGAGCCGACCGGCGCCCTGGACACGCGCAGCGCGCGGGGTGTGCTGCTGCTGTTGCGGGAGGCGGTGCGGGTGCACGGCCGGACCGTGGTGATGGTGACGCACGACCCGGTCGCCGCCTCGTACGCCGACTCGGTGGTGTTCCTCGCGGACGGCAGGCTCGCCGGCCGGATGCACGCGCCGACCGTCGACGCGGTGGCCGAGCGGCTCGCGCACCTGGGCGACGACGTGCCGGCGGGGGTGTGAGCGATGTTCATCCTGGCGATGCGTTCGATCCGGCAGCGGCCGGGCCGGTTCCTGGCGACCCTGCTGGCCGCGTTCCTCGGCGCGGCGATCATCATGACGTTCAACTCCCTTCAGGACACGGCGAATCGACACGGCATCGACGCGGTCAGCGCCGACACCCTCTCCACGTCGGCGAGTGTCGTCGGGGGCTACGGCACCCTGCTCGTCTTCTTCGCCGTCGCGTCGACCCTGACCGTCAACGTCCGCCAGCGCTCACGGGAGTTGGAGACCCTGCGCTGCTCGGGGGCGACCCCGGCGCAGCTGAAGCGGATGGTCGTGGGTGAGGCGGTGGCCGTCGCCCTGCTGGGCACGGTCCTCGCCGTCGGTCCCGCGATGCTCGGCGGCCGGGCACTGCTCGGGGCGTTCAAGGACAGCGGTCAGGTGGCCCGGTCCGTCGACTACTCCTTCGGCCCCCTCGCCCTCCAATCCGGCCTGGGCATCACGCTGTTGGCCGCTGCGGGCGCCGCGTTCCTGGCCGTACGGCGGGCGACACGCGGGCAGCGGCGGCAGGGCCGGGCGCGGACCTTCCTCGCCTACGCCGCACTCGTCGCCGGTGTGGTGTCGGTGACGGCGACCTTCGCGTTCTCCGCCACGGACGCGGCGTTGATGGCGGCGCCGGCGTACGGGGCGATCCTGCTCTCGGTCGGCCTGGCGCTGCTGGCGCCGCGGCTGCTGAAGGGCCTGCTGGACCGGCTCCGACTGGCGGGCGCGAGCGGGTGGTTGGCGATCCGCAACCTGCGCGAGCGGGCCGACCAGCTCGCCGGGATCCTCATGTCGCTGATCCTGTTCACGGCGGTGTCCACGGCGACGCTGTACATGCAGGCGGTGGAGAGCGACGCGGTGAAGTCCTCGGGCCTGACGAAGTCCGTGGACGCGAAGAACCTGGAGACCCTCAACTTCACGGTCGTCGGCATCATCGTGGTCTTCGTCTGCGTGATGCTGGTCAACTCCCTTTACGCGGCGACGACTTACCGCGCCCGCGAGTTCGGCGGGCAGCGGCTGGCGGGCGCGACTCCGGGGCAGGTGCTGCGCACGGTCGGCACGGAGACGGCGATCCTCACGGTCACCGGCGTCCTGTCCGGCACGGCGGCCGCGCTGGCGGGGATCATTCCGTTCACCGTGGTCCGCACGGACTCGGTGCTCCCGCACCAGGGGCTCGGAATCTGGCTGGCGGTCGTCGCGGTGGCGGCGACGGTGACGTTGGGGACGAGCCTGCTGACGGCACGGCGTGTGCTGCGCACACCGGCGGTGGAGGCGGTGGCACTGGCCGCGTGAGGACGACCGGACCGGGGGTAAGGGGCAGCCGTCGTAACGGCTGCCCCTTACCCCCGGTCCGGTGTCCCCCTAGGACGTCGTTCCTCGGCCGGCCCTGAACGACCGCCGCCGGTACCTCACCCCGCGCCGATCGGGCCGCACATCAGGTTGCCGGGTTCGGCGGGGTCGTCGCTGATCCAGAACTGGGTCCACAGCAGGGCGAACTCGGGGCGGCTGAGGTAGCCGTCGGCGTCCTGGTCGAGCCGGTCGAAGACACCGCCGGTCTCCACGGGCCGTCCGTGCCAGGTGTCGACGAGACGCTGGTGCTCGCCGCGCGAGATGCGCCCGTCGGCGTTCTCGTCGACCGCGTCGAAGATGGTGTCGGCGGTGGCGGTGACGGCCTCGGGGATGGTCGGCAGGTGGTCCACCATGGCGAGGATGTCGTCCATGTCGATCCGGCCGTCCCGGTCCGTGTCCACGGTCTCCGCGAGATGCTGCCACCAGCCCTTCAGCACCCCGTCCACGCGCGCCGCCAGTTCCGATCCCGCTCGCACGCGCGGCAGCCGGCCCCAGCGGTCCGCCAGGGCCACGAAGTCCGCCTCCTCCAGATAGCCGTTGCCGTCCGCGTCGAACGCCTCGAACATGGCCCGGAGCTTGGTCCGCTGGAACTCGCTGGACATCACATGTCTCCTCGCTCGCAGTACTTCAGTACCGAGGACATGCTTTCCGCGGCCAGGCGCCCCGCAACGGCGCTCGGGCTCACCCCGGCGGGTGCACGCGCGCCTACGCGCCTGTTCGATGCGCCGAGCGCCGGTTCGCTGGCGGCGGGCGGAGGACCGTACGCCGGCAACCGTCCACGCCCGCCGAGAGCCGCCGCCGATTCCGTACCCTTGGCGGCATGCGCATGCGCCCCACCCTCAGCTGGACCCCCTCGGCGGCGGACCCGCTGCCCGGCACCACCGACCTGGAGCCGGTCGTCGACGCGCTGAGCACCGGCGGTGTACTGGTGCTCAGCGGGCGGGCCTCTCCACGGAGTCGGGCATCCCCGACTACCGGGGCGAGGGCGGGAGCCTGAGCCGGCACACCCCGATGACCTACCAGGACTTCACCGGGAGCGCGCACGCGCGGCGCCGGTACTGGGCGCGCAGCCACCTCGGCTGGCGCACCTTCGGCCGGGCCCGCCCGAACGCGGGACACCTGGCGGTGGCCGCCTTCGCCCGGGGCGCCCGCGTCTCCGGCGTGATCACCCAGAACGTCGACGGACTGCACCAGGCCGCCGGCAGCGAGGGCGTCGTGGAGCTCCACGGCAGCCTGGACCGGGTCGTGTGCCTCTCCTGCCGCGCCGTCAGCCCGCGCCGCGAACTCGCCCGGCGCCTGGAGGCCGAGAACCCGGGCTACGACCCGATCGCCGCCGGGATCAACCCGGACGGCGACGCGGACCTCACCGACGCGCAGGTCGGGGACTTCCGCGTCGTGCCGTGCGCCGACTGCGGGGGCGTCCTCAAACCGGACGTGGTGTTCTTCGGCGAGTCGGTTCCGCCGCAGCGCGTCGAGCACTGCCGGCGGCTGGTCCGCGAGTCGGCCGCGCTGCTGGTCCTCGGCTCGTCGCTGACGGTGATGTCCGGACTGCGGTTCGTCCGCCAGGCGTCGCAGGAGGGCAAGCCGGTGCTGATCGTCAACCGGGACCCCACCCGAGGGGACCCGCACGCCCGCACCCGGGTCGCGCTGCCGTTGGGCACCGCCCTGACGACCGTCGCCGACCGGCTCGGCATCCCGGTCGGCGGTCAGGCGGACTGACGAGCGGGTACTGAGAAACAGGTCTGGACGGCGGCTTTGAACGAAGCCGGGATCAGCCTTCACGTGTTGCCTTCGGCCATCCAGGGGCCGCGCCCGCGGACCCGCTGTTGGTGCTCGGCGTTCAGGCAACTCCCGCCGCGTCCAGCAGTGTTCGCACGGTCTCGACGGTCAACCCGTCCAGCGTCTCCAACTGCGCACCGGCCCGGGCGTTCGCACCGTCGAAGACCAGCATCAACTGCCGTGCCAGCAGGTCCGGTTCTCGTGCCCCGCCCAGCTCCGCCTGGACCCGGAACGCGTCCTTCATGCGCTCCTTGGACGCACGGGCCACCACACTCGCCGGATGCCCGGGATCCTTCAGCTCGACCAGCGCGGCGAGGTAGGGGCACCCCATGAACCCGGGCTCGGTCGACACCTTCTCCACCTGCTCGAAGATGTACAGGATGCGCTCGCGCGGCGTACCGGCGTCGTCCGCACCGGGGACCAGCCGCGCCGCATAACCGGGCGCGCGCCGCTCCAGGCTCGCGGCGAGGACCTCGTCCTTGCTGTCGAAGAGCTGGTACATCGACCGCTTCGAGACCCCGGCGGACTTGCACAGCGCCTCCACGCCGATGGAAACGCCGTCGCGGTAGAACAGCTCGGCCGCCGCGTCCAGCAGCCGGTCCCGGGGTGACGCCTTGTCTGTCGTGGCCATACTGCGAGGTTACCGCGCCACGGGCCAAGAGGAAACCGATCGGTGTACGAGCTTGCGCGGGCAGCTGATCCCGGGTGACAGTGAGGGTGAACAAGCGCTTAGATAGTGAGTCGGCCGCAGATGTTCAGCCGACCGCCGACGCACCACCCGCGATCCGCCGGAGGCCCCGTGTTCCGTTCCGTCGACGAAGTCGCCGCTCGCCTCGCCGAGACCGGCTATCTGGCCTCGCCCGCGGTCGCCACGACCGTCTTCCTCGCCGACCGCCTGGGCAAGCCGCTCCTCGTCGAGGGCCCGGCCGGTGTCGGCAAGACCGAACTCGCCAAGGCCGTCGCCGAGGTCGCCGGCGCCGAGCTGGTCCGGCTCCAGTGCTACGAGGGCGTCGACGAGTCCCGGGCGCTGTACGAGTGGAACCACGCCAAGCAGCTGCTGCGCATCAGCGCGGGCCGCGACGAGAGCTGGGACGAGACCCGCACCGACATCTTCAGCGAGGAGTTCCTGCTCCCCCGCCCGCTGCTCACGGCGATCCGCGGCGACGGCCCGAAGGTCCTGCTGATCGACGAGACCGACAAGGCCGACGTCGAGGTGGAGGGCCTGTTGCTGGAGATCCTCAGCGACTTCCAGGTCACCGTCCCGGAGTTGGGCACGATCACCGCGACCCGCCGCCCCTTCGTGGTCCTCACCTCGAACGCGAGCCGCGAACTCTCCGAGGCCCTGCGCCGCCGCTGCCTGTTCCTCCACATCGGCTTCCCCGACGAGGAGTTGGAGCGTCGCATCGTACGGCTGAAGGTGCCGGGCCTCGGCGCGGCGCTGGCCGAGTCGGTGGTCCGGGTGGTCGGGGCGCTGCGCGAGATGGAGCTGCGGAAGGTGCCGTCGGTGGCCGAGACCATCGACTGGGCCCGCACCCTCCTGGCGCTCGGCGCCGACACCCTCGACGAGACGGTCGTACGGGACACCCTCGGCGTTCTCCTCAAGCATCAGGACGACATCCTGCGGGCCGCCGCGAAGCTCGACCTGGACGCCGTGTGACCGCCGCCGGTGTCACCGAACGGCTGACGGGCCTGGTCGGGGCGCTGCGCGCACACGGTCTGCGCATCGGCACCGGCGAGACCGTGGACGCGGCGATGGCCATGGAGGCGCTCGGGTTCGGCGACCGTGAGCTGCTGCGCGAGGGGCTGGCCGCGACGCTGCTGCACGGCACGGGCCAACGCCCGGTGTTCGACCCGGTCTTCGACCTCTACTTCCCGCGCGGCGTCGGAGCGCCCCAGGGCGAGCCGGCCGCCGACCGCGAGGATCTCCGCGACCGGCTCGCGGCAGCGCTCGCCGCCAACGACCAGGCCCTGATGGGGCAGTTGGCGGCGGAGGCCGTCGACGGTTTCGGCGGATACGGCAACTCGCCCTCGTCGGACGGTTGGTCGTCGTACCAGACGCTGGACCGGCTGCGTCCGCAGACGCTGCTGGCCAGGGTGCGGACGAGCATCCGGGAGCAGGGTGGCCAGTCCGGGTTCACCGACCGGCTGCTGGACGACGAGATCCGGCAGCGTATCGAGGGGTTCCGGCGGCAGGTCGCCGTGGAGGCGCGGCGGCGGGTCGCCGAGCGGCGCGGCCGGGACGAGATCGCGCGGCGGGCGATCGCGCCGACGGCCGACCGTGTCGACTTCCTGTTCGCCGGACGGGCCCAACTGGCCGACCTGCGCAGGGCTGTTCAGCCGCTGGCCCGGAAGCTCGCCACCCGGCTCGCCGCGCGCCGCCGCCGTGCCTCGCGGGGCACGATCGACCTGCGCCGCACCCTGCGCGGCTCGCTGTCCACGGGCGGGGTGCCGATGCGGCCGGTACTGCGCCGGCGCCGTCCTGTCCGCCCCGAACTGGTGCTGCTGTGCGATGTGTCGGGCTCGGTGTCGGGCTTCTCCGACTTCACGATGCTGCTGGTGCAGGCGCTGCACGACCAGTTCAGCAAGGTGCGCGTGTTCGCCTTCGTCAACCGCCTCGACGAGGTGACACCGCTGCTCGTCCACGGCACGGCCGACCCCGAGGGCCTCGGCACCCGCATCCGCGACGAGGCCACCCTCACCGGCTGGCACGGAAGCAGCGACTACGGCGTCGCCCTGGGCGAGTTCGCGGAGCGGTACGGCGACGCGGTCGGCCCGCGTACGACCGTGTTCGTGCTCGGTGACGCCCGCACCAACATGAGCGACCCGAATCTGCCCGCCGTCCGGCAGATCACCCGACGGGCCCGCCGCGTCTACTGGTTGAACCCCGAGCAGCGCACCCAGTGGGGCACCGGCGACTCGGCCGCGCCCGAGTACGCGGAGCTGGTCGATATGCACGAGTGCCGGAACGCGCGGCAACTCAGCGCGCTGGTGGGCCGGTTGCTGCCGATCTGAGCACCGCCGAGCGGACTAGGCCGCCAACTGCGGGTACAGCGCGCCGCCTTCGGCGGAGAGCCCGGCCTTGACCTGGCGGGTCAGTTCGTCGGCCAGCACCTCGAAGGCGCCGGACTCGATGCCGTCGAGGGCCTGCGCCGCCACGCTCTCGGGAGTGGACTTCGGCCCGTCGACATGCGCGGCCATGTCCGTGTCGACGTAGCCGACATGCAGTCCGGTGACGTCGATCCCGCGCGGCTTCAGGTCCAGGCGCAGGGAGTTGGTCTGCGACCAGAGGGCCGCCTTGGACGCGCTGTAGGAGCCCAGGACACCGACCCAGGACAGCACCGAGTGGACGTTGAGGAGGTGGCCGCCGCCGTTGCGCTCGATGATCGGCACGAAGGCGCGGGTGACGAGCAGGGGTCCGTAGAAGTTGGTCTCGAACTCGCGGCGGACGTCCTCGACGGGCGAGTCCAGGAAGTTCGCGTTGACGGACGCGCCGGCGTTGTTGATCACGATCGTGACGTCCTGCGCCTGTTCGGCGGCCGCCGCGACGGAGGCGGGGTCGCTGACCTCCAGCGCCAGCGGTACCGCGTCCGGGTGCGTGACGGTCTTCGGGTCGCGGGCGGTCGCGTAGACCTTCTTCGCGCCGCGCTCGTACAGCGCCTCGACCAGCGCCCGGCCGATGCCGCGGCTGCCGCCGGTGACGAGGACGACGGAGCCTTCGATGTTCGTCATGGGGATCTCCTGAGCTGAGACGAAGAGCGAGGGAAACCGATCGGTTTCCTCTCGTGAGCCACAGTAAACCGATCGGTTTCCCGGGGCAAGCCCACCGGCGGACCGGCCGCCGAAACGCGCGATGATGTACGGCATGAGCGACCCGCACAGCGCCCCGCACGTGGAACTGGCCACCTTCCCCACCCCCGTCGAACCGGCCCCGCGACTCGCCACCGCGATCGGGCTCGGCCCGGACGACCTGTGGATCAAGCGCGACGACCTGACCGGACTCGGAGGCGGCGGCAACAAGATCCGCAAGCTGGAGTGGACCGTGGGCGCGGCGCTCGCCGAGGGCGCGGACACCCTGGTCACGACCGGCGCCCCGCAGAGCAACCACGCCCGCCTGACCGCGGCCGCCGGAGCCCGGCTGGGCCTGGACGTGGTGCTGGTGCTGCGCGGCTCGCCGGGCGCGTCGCACTCGGGGAACCTCGCCCTCGACGGGCTGTTCGGCGCGCGGATCGCCTGGGCGGGCGAGGTCGACCAGGCCGGACTGGACGAGGCTGCGGCCGAGGTCTGCGGGCAAGTACGCAAGACCGGCGCCAGGCCGGCGCTGATCCCGTTCGGCGGCTCCAGCGCGCTCGGCGCGCGCGGCTATGTGCGCTGCGGCGAGGAGCTGCGCCGACAGCTCCCCGATCTGCGTACCGCCGTCGTCGCACTCGGCTCGGGCGGCACGATGGCGGGATTGGCGGTCGCGCTCGGGACGGACGCGGTCCTCGGGGTCGACGTGGGCGCACTGCCCGAACCGACCCCCGCCGTAAGGGAGTTCGCGTGCCTGCCTCCATCGGAGGTCCTACGGGTACGACACGACCAGATCGGCGACGGCTACGGCACCCTCACCGCCGCCACCGCCGAGGCCCTCACCCTCGCCGCCCGCACCGCCGGGCTCGTCCTCGACCCGACGTACACGGGACGCGCGATGGCCGGCCTGATCGCGGCCGTCCGGGACGGCGACATCAGGCCGGGCGAGCGGACCGTGTTCGTGCACACGGGCGGGCTGCCCGGACTGTTCGGGCACGCGGAGGCGGTCGCGTTCGCCGAGGGGCAGGTCGTCCCGTACGAGGCATGACGTAGGCGCCCGGCGGGTGCGGTGCCGCCGGGCGCCTGCGCGTCGGTCACTTGGCCTTCGCGTAGTCCGTGGCCATGGCACCGGCGAAGTCGTACACGATCACCTGCTCGTCGCCGACCACCCACGCGTCGTGTCCGGGCGGGCACACGAAGACGTCGCCGGGGCCGACCTCGCCCTCGCCGCCGTCGTCCATGCGGAGATGCATGCGCCCCTGCACCACGTAACCGTTGTGATGGATCTGGCAACTCTCGGTGCCCGCGATCGGAGCCACCGACTCGGACCAGCGCCAGCCCGGTTCGAAGGTGCCCACGGCGAAGTCGAGTCCGCTGAGGTGGACCGCTTCGAGGTGGCCGCGGGGGAAGTCCCGTCGCTCGTCCGGCTTGTCGACCGTCTTCACTTCCAGCATGACGGCTGCCTCCGTTCCGGCCGCGCACAGCACGGCCGGGGCCGGTCTCCGTCTCCCGGCGACCACGAACGGCACCGATGCTCCGGCGGGGGCCGTGCCCCACCACTCCATCGTCTTCCTGTCCACCCGGGAGCGCCATTCGGGGAACCGTCAAGCCCACTCGGGCACGTTCAGGAGGGGCCGCCGCTCGCGCACAGCGCGGCGAACCGCCCGCTGTCGATGTTGCCGCCCGAGACGATCATGCCCACCCGGCCCGGGAGTTGGCCCGCACGCCCGGCGAGGAGCGCGGCCAAGGGGGTGGCGCCGCTGGGCTCGATGACGATCTTCAGCCGCTCGAAGGCGAAGCGCATCGCGTCCTTGATCTCCTCGTCGCCGACCAACGCGATCTCGTCGACCAGCCGTTGGTTCACCGAGAACGTCAACTCGCCGGGAACATCGGCCGCTTGCCCGTCGGCGATGGTACGCGGCACCGGGATGGAGACGCGATGGCCTGCCTCCAGGGACCGCTTGGTGTCGTCCCCGGCCTCCGGTTCGACGCCGATCACACGGGTGCGCGGGTGCAGCCCCTTGACGGCGGTGGCCGTCCCGGCGATCAGCCCGCCGCCGCCCACGGGCACCAGCACGGCGTCCAACTCCCCCACCTCCTCGACGAGTTCGAGTGCCGCCGTGCCCTGCCCCGCCATGACGTGCGGATGCTCGTAGGGCGGGATGAGGGCGAGCCCCCGCTCGGCGGCCAGGGCCTCGCCGATGGCGACGCGGTCGCCGCTGTAGCGGTCGTACGTGACGACCTCGGCGCCGTATCCCTCGGTGGCGGCCCGCTTGGAGGCGGGGACGTCCTCGGGCATGAGGATCACCGCCGTGGTGCCGAGTTCCCGGGCGGCGAGGGCGACGGCCTGGGCGTGATTGCCGGAGGAGTAGGCGGCGATACCGCACGCGAGTTGCTCGGGCGTCAGCCGGGAGGCCGCGTTGTAGGCGCCGCGGAACTTGAAGGCGCCGATCCGCTGGAAGTTCTCGCACTTCAAGTGCACCTCGGCGCCGACGAGTTGATCGAGGGTGCGGGAACGCAGCACCGGTGTGCGGTGCGCGACGCCCTTGATCCGGGCGGCGGCGTCGAGGACGTCGTCGAGGGTGATGGGCGGGGTGGTGGTCACGCAGCTCCTCCATCGGAAGCGGGATCGGAAGTGACGGCGGTGCCGGTCGCGGCCCGCGCCTGGGCGAGGTAGCTGTAGGCGGAGGCCCGGGAGATACCGAGCCGGGCGGCGACCTGCTCGACGGCCCGGCGCACGGCGAACACCCCGTGCTCGTCGAGGCCGCGGAACAGTTCCAGCCGCTGCGCGCGGTCGAGTTGGACCCAGGTCCTGCCGCGCCGTAGCTGATGGGCGTCGACGATGGCCTCGACGACGGAGTCGATGTCGTTGCCGAAGGTGGTGGCGGCCGGCGCTTCGACCGCCCCGCCCCCGCCGATCCCGGCCAACAGGGCCTGCGCCTGCTGTACGGCGGTGACGTCGACGTTGACGCAGAGCGCGCCGAACACCGTGCCCGTGGAGTCCCGCAGCACCATCGTGGACGACTTCAGCTGCTGCCCGCCCCTGGTCCGGGTGAGGTAGTTCAGCTCGTCGGCGGCCTCGTAGCCGCGCGCCAGCATCCGCAGCCCGATCTCGCTCATCGCCCCGCCCACCTCGCGCCCGGTCAGGGCTCCGGCGACGGCGACCACCGACTTCTCCGGGCGCCGGTAGTCGTGCAGCACCACCTCGCACACCGGACCGAACGTCGCCGCGATCCCGTCGACCACGGGCACCAGCGCGGCGATGATCGCGTCGCGTTCGGCGTCCGGGGCCGGCTTGCCGTCCGCCATTCCCACCCCTCACCCCTCGCTTCAGACTGTACGTCCAAGAACTATACCCTCAGTCCAAGATGGAGTTGTCGTACCGTGACGCTCCGACAGGGAACCCGTTCAGGAGGTACCGCACACATGCTGAGGAACGTGGAACGCGAGGGCGTCCGGCTCGCTCTCACCCGGCGCGACGGTTCGGGCCGGCCGTTGCTGATCGTGCCGGGGGTCATGGCGGACGCCGCCGCCTGGCAGCCGGTGGTGGCCGCGCTGGACGTTCCCGGACCGGTCTACGTGCTGAACCGGCGCGGACGCGAGCCCAGCGGCGCGCTCGGTCCGGACCACTCGATGCGCACCGAGATCGACGACCTGGACCACGTCCTCACCGAGATCGTC
Organism: Streptomyces sp. N50; assembly: GCF_033335955.1. Taxonomy (GTDB): domain Bacteria; phylum Actinomycetota; class Actinomycetes; order Streptomycetales; family Streptomycetaceae; genus Streptomyces. Next base: position 8,807,837 of record NZ_CP137549.1, on the reverse strand, counting down.
ACCGCCGAGGGCGCGGAGCAGGGGGTGGACCTGTTCGGCTGGAGCTTCGGCGGCCTCGTCGCACTGGAGGCGACGGCACGGCACATCGACACGGTCCGCTCCCTCACCCTCTACGAACCTGTCGTACGCCCCTTCGGCCGCGGAGCACTCGACGCCCTCCGGGAAGCCGCGGAGGCCGACGACCTGGACCGCGCCGTGGAGATCGTGAACCTGGACGTGTCCGGATTCTCCGAAGACGACGTGGCACAACTGCGCCGAAGCCCCGCCTGGGAGATCCTCCGCCCACTGGCCGCACCGCTGGCCCGGGAACTGACGGCGCTCGACGACCACGTCACCGACCTGCGGGCCTTCGCCGCCCTCGACCTGCCGGTCACCCTGCTGCTCGGCGCCCTGAACGAGGGCGCCGCGCCCTACGGCGAGGCATTCGCCCGGTTCACGACGGCCCTGCCCGACGCCCGCGTCGTCACCATGCCGGGCCAAGGTCATCTCGCACATGCGCAGGACCCGCACGCGCTGGCCCACCACATCGGACAGACACTGCGGCGGGCCGACCACCACGACCCGAGTGCCTGTTTGCCGTAGGCGGCGGCCACCGCATGGTCGCCGTCATCGAACAGGGCGGCTGCCGGAGCGTCGGGACCAGCGCACGGCCACCAGGGCCAGAGCCGCCACGAGAACCGCGACGCCGACCACCAGCAGGTAGCCCAAGCCGTTCGCGGCCACTCCGACGATCCCCAGCACAAGGGCGATCAGGACGAGCAACAGGAAGAGAACCATCACGGCACACCACCTTCGGACGGCCAGGTACAGGCATTCTGCTTCTCTCCAGGAAGCGGCACACATCGGCGTCTCGGAGAACCGAGTGCCCCCGACACGGCTTTTCAGCCTGCTCCAGGCACATCCGAACCGGGGAACCCGTTGGCGCTGCTCCGGCAGGTCTCCCGTGTGTGTCAGGCGCCGGTGTCGTCGTAGCCCAGGTCGCCGCCGAGTTCGCGGGAGGCCTCGGCCTGGGCGAGGAGTTCCTGGGCCTTGGCCTGGACGCCTTCGATGGCGTCGGCGCCGGCGACGAAGCGCAGCAGGGGCTTGTCCTGGTCGGCGATGGCGAGCAGGGCGCGGGCGAGCTTGGCGGGGTCGCCGGGCTGCTGGCCGTTCATGCTCTTCCAGGCCGCGACGGTGGCGGTGGTGCGCTCGGCGTAGTCGTCGATGGTCGGCTCGGGCCAGATGGTGGAGCCGTCGACGAGCAACTCGGTGCGGAAGAAGCCGGGTTCGACGACCGTGGTGTGAATGCCGTAGGGCTCGACGTCGTAGCGCAGGGATTCCATCCAGCCCTCGACGCCGAACTTGGAGGCGGCGTAGGCGACGCAGAACTCCTGGCCGATGATGCCGGCGGAGGAGGAGAGGGTGATCACGTGCCCGGCGCGCTGCTCGCGCAGGACGGGCAGGACGGGCAGGACGGCGCGGGTGACGTTCATGGGGCCGAAGAGGTTGGTCTCGATCTGCCGGCGCATCTGCGCGGGCGTGATCTCCTCGAAGTAGCCCGCGAAGAAGTTCCCGGCGTTGTTGATCAGGACGTCGATGCGTCCGAAGCGGTCGACGGCCGCCTGCACGGCCGCCTCGGCGTCCTCCAGGCTGGTGACGTCCAGCTTGGTGACCAGCAGGTTGTCCTGCGGCCCGCCCAGGGACTTCTCGACCTCGTCGGGGCGGCGGCCGGTGGCGACGACCTGATGGCCTGCGGCGAGGGCCTCGCGGACGATGTCCGTGCCCAGACCGCGTCCGGCACCGGTGACGAGAATGACCTTGCTCATGATGGGTTCCTTTGTGTGTGTTTGGGGCGCTTGGGGTGTTTCGGTGGGCGGGAGGTCAGGCTTGATCGGTGGGCATGATCCACAACTCACCGACAGAGGCGTGGCGGGGCCGGGTGACCATGTAGGCGACACCGTCGGCGATGTCTTCGGGGGCGAGGACCTCGGTCTGCTCGTAGAAGGTGCCGATCGCGTCGCGGACCTCGGGCTTGTGGTCGTTGTGCGAGCCCAACTCGGTGTCCACACCGCCCGGTTCGAGGACACCGACGCGGACGTGTCGCCGGGTGACTTCCTGGCGCAGGGACTCGGTGAAGCCGTTCACGCCGAACTTGGTGAGGTTGTAGACGCCGTAGCCGTTCCAGGCGACCCGGCCCGCGATCGAGCTGATGTTGACGATGTCGGCGACCCGGCGGGGCCCGTCCTCGGCGGCCTTCAGCAGGTGCGGGAGGGCGGCGCGGGTGGTGTGGAGGAGGCCCTGGACGTTGACGGCGATCATCCGGTCCCACTCCTCGGCGTCCGCGCCGACGACCGGGCCCAGGAGCATCACGCCCGCGTTGTTGACCAGGGTGTCCAGACGTCCGAAGTGCTCGACGGTCCGCTGGACGGCGGCCTCGGCCCGGGTGCGGTCGGTGATGTCCGCCTCCACCACCAGGGCGGTGCCACCCGCCTTCTCGATCTCGGCGGCGAGGTCGTTCAGCCGGTCCTCGCGGCGGGCCACCAGGGCGACGGAGGCGCCGTCCTCGGCGAGCCGGCGGGCGGTGGCGGCGCCGATGCCGCTGCTCGCGCCGGTGATGAGCGCGACGGTACCGGTCAGCTTTGTTGCCATGAGCGTGTCCTGTTCTTTCGTAGGCGGTGCACCATCAACAGAACCGGTTGTCACGCGTGGGTGGGAGTCCCTGATGAGGGGGTCACTGAGAGGGACTCCCAGACAGCGGGAGGCGTTCGTAGAGTGGAGCGCATGACAGGAAGAAACGACCCTTACGGCACCAACCGCGACGTACGGGGTGATTTCCGGGCAGAGATCAGGGAATTCCTGGGCACGCGACGGGCCAGGGTCACCCCCGAGCAGGCCGGACTGCCCTCGTACGGCGGCGACCGCCGGCGGGTCAGCGGGCTGCGCCGGGAGGAGGTGGCCCTGCTCGCGGGCATCTCCAGCGAGTACTACACCCGGCTGGAGCGCGGCAACGCCACCGGCGTCTCCGACAGCGTCATCGACGGCATCGCGCAGGCGCTGAAGCTCGACGAGGCCGAGCGCCTCCACCTCCTGGACCTCCTGCGCGGCGCCGGCCCGGCCCGTCCACCGCGCCGCCGTCCGGCCCAGCAACGCGTCAGGCCCGCGGTGCGGCGCGTCGTCGACTCGATGACCGGCACACCCGCGTTCGTCATGAGCGGACGCCTGGACGTCCTGGCCGCCAACCTCCTCGGGCGCGCACTGTTCTCCCCGGTCTACGCCGACCCGATGCGGCCGCCGAACAACGCCCGGTTCGTCTTCCTCGACCCGCACGCGACCGAGTTCTTCCGCGACTGGGACGAGGTCGCCAACGACACGGTCGCCATGCTGCGCGCCGAGGCCGGCCGCGACGCCTACGACCGCCGACTGACCGACATGATCGGGGAGTTGTCCACCCGCAGCGAGGAATTCCGCCGCCGCTGGGCCGCCCACAACGTCCGGATCCACACCACCGGCGCGAAGCGCCTCCACCACCCGGTCGTCGGCGACCTGGACCTGCCGTTCGAGACCTTCCCGCTCGGCAGCGACCCCAGCCAGTTCCTCCTCACCTACACCGCCGAGCCCGCGTCACGATCACAGGACGCCCTCAACCTGCTGGCCAGCTGGGCCGCGACCAACGACGACACCGACGAGTCCGCGCCGGCCGACGATCCCGAGACGGCGGAAACGGCCGACTGACCGGCAAGCCGCAGCACTCGTCCCCACCCCGGTGACGGCGGGGGCGCGGACGCGGCACGCCTGCCATGCGGGCGGGCGGCGGCCAGGCGCTTCGAGTGAAGAGGTCGCGCAGGGCGGTTATCGGGTTGAGGCCGTGCTCGCGGGCTGTGAGGATGGCCCGCGGCGCCGGCAACGGTTCCCGGACGGCCGGCCCGATCTCCCGCGCGAAGTACGGACTGGAGGTTCCGGTCGGTGGCGGAGGCACAACGCCGATGGTCACCGGAGTCACCAGGGGGAGCCCGCAGCATGACCGGCACCACGGAGGCCCTTGGCGGGTCGGCCGCAGTCGACGATGCGGCACGAAGCGTCGCGCGCCCGTTCTACGTATACGCCGTGCTCGCCAACTCACTGTTCCAGCGCGGTGTGTTCGTCCTCTTCCTTCAGCAGCGAGGCTTCTCCGCCGGGCAGGTGGCCCTCCTTCAGACCCTGCTCTACCTGGTGAGCGGACTCGCGGAGTTGCCGACCGGAGTCATCGCCGACCGCATCGGCAGGCGGGCCGGCATTGTGATCGGCCAGCTGGTCGTGGCCGGATGCCTGCTCGGCCAGGGGATGTTCGCCAACTACTGGGTGTTCCTGGCGCTGTTCATCGGGCAGGGCGTGGGCATGGCATGCGTGTCCGGCTCGGACACCGCCCTGCTGTACGACCTGCTCGTGCGTCGTGGCGCCACGGCCGGCTACGTCAGGATCAGATCCCGGTTCACCATGCTCGGGACGGTCACCTCGGGAGTCGCCATCGTCGTCGGCGGCCAACTCCAGGAGATTTCCTGGGGAGTTGTCTACGCCGGTTCGGCGGCGTGCCTCGTCCTGGCCGTGGTGGTGCTGATGTCACGGGTGCCCGAGATCCGCGGCGCGGACGCGGTGGACGAGCAGGACGGAGCCGCAGGACACGGCGACACCACAGCGTGGCGGGCGATGCTTCGGGTCGCCACACCGGCGCTGGTGACGCTTGTCGTGGTGTCCGGATTGATGCACGCGACATTGACGCCGTACATCATCTTCACGCAGAAGACCCTCTCCGATCAGGGCGCGGGCACCGCGTTGGTCAGCGTGGTCATATCGGCGGGATTCTTCGTCGGCGGACTCACCCCCCTGCTGTCGGACCGCGCGGACCGGCGCATCGGATATCGGGTCATCGTCCCGGTGTCCCTCCTGACGCTCGCCGCGGCGCTCGGCCTGAGCGGCCTCGGCCTTGTCTGGGTCACCATCGCCGCATTCCTGGTCCTGGTCGGAATTCCCGAGATCACCGCCGTGCTGGTGGACAACGTGTTCAACGAGGCCGTGCCCTCGCGCCACCGGGCGAGCCTGCTGTCGATGATCGCCTTCGTGGAGTCGGCCCTCATCGGCATCGGCTATCTCGTCGTCGGCGCGCTCATGGACGGGCTGGGCTCCAGTGCGGGCATGGCCGCCTACGCCGCGGTCCCCCTGCTGGCATGTCTCCTGTGGCTCCCGGTGCTCTTCCGAGGGGCACGGGTGACGACCGGGATCGAGAATCCCGCCGACCAGAAGACAGCCTGAAACAGACCCGGTCGGAAACGGATTGGTACTGCGGTACCAGTCCATCGGGCCCATTGTCTCCCGTGGTCCCACGAATACGGAAGCGATTCTCTCTAGCCTGAGCGGGCCGAATCACGGGCCACGGGGTCGGCAAAAGAATTCCGTTCTACCGGACGTGGAAATCGAGGATCACATGGTGCTGTTCAGAAGTCCTTCCGCGACATTAAGCGCGGCGGCATTCTCCGCACTTTTCCTGGTGTACGGAACACCTGCCGCCATTGCCTCGCCGGTCGGTGCGGGCAACGCGGCAATTCACGAAGTCGACGTCACCGACATGCCGGCCACCAAAGAAGGACAGCCGACGGTCGCCGTCAATCCGAGAAACCCGAAGAACCTGGTGTTCGTCTCGACGGTCTTCCCGCCGTCGCCGGGGCTGGAACCGGTCGACGGCGGGTGTTTCCTCGCCTACTCGAACGACCGGGGCGACACCTGGACCCAGGTCGCCTGGCCGCTCGGTACCGCGGCGCCCAAGTGCGGTGAGCCGAGCGTGCAGTTCGACGCGAAGGGCACCGTGTACGTGGACAACAACCAGGTCAGCTCGGGCCTGGCCGCGAACCTGGTGAACCACAACCAGGTCGCCAAGTCCACGGACGGCGGCCGGAGTTGGAGCGACCCGGTGTCCACACCGCTGCTCCTCGGCGGCGCCCCGAAGATGCGGGTGGACGCCGCGACCGGCAAGGTCTACGCGGTCGCCGGAGCGGCGTGGGAGTACCCGAGCGCGGTCTCCGTCAGCGCGGACGGCGGCAGGACCTTCAGCAGTGACTCTCGGGTGATCCCCGGGCCGATGCCGTGCATCGAGGTGGCGCCGGGCATCCCGCTGGTGTGCGGCTATCCCGGGCGGGAGATCGCCGTGTACGGCGGCATCCTCGTGTCCGCCTCCCAGGAAGCGGGCGCGCCGGTGAACTTCCACGTCAGCCGCGACGACGGCAGGACGTGGACGAACACCACCGTCGAGGACGGCCAGGGAGCCCCCGTCGCGGCGGGCACCGGTTCCCTGGTGCCGACGCCGGGCCTGGGCGCCGCCGCCGACCCCGTCCCGTGGGTGGCGGCCGACCCCTCCCACCGCGGCCGGTTCGCCGTGATGGTGCCCCGGGACTCCGACACCCTCGACGTCTACGTCACCCCGGACGCCGGCAGGACCTGGAACGGACCGGCGACGATCGCCACGCCGAACGCCCAGCGGCCGGCGATCGACTTCGGCTCCGACGGCGACCTGGGGGTCATGTGGCGGACCACCACGGGCGACGCGTTCTCGGCCGTCTCGTTCGACCACGGACGCTCGTTCAGCGACCCGGTGCAGGTCAACCACGTGACCGAGCCGGTCGGCGAGACGGGCCCGCCCGGTGACCGCTGGTCGGGCATCACGCTGACCGACAAGTACGCCTACGTCACCTGGGCCGACGGGCGGAACGACTCCTCCCTCGACTCGATCATCAGCCGGGTGCCGCTGAAGCTGTACAAGAAGCACACCGCCTCGACGGCGACCGACTGAGACCAGAAGCCTGACGCACGGCAGTGTGCCGCCGGGTCACCTCGGCGGCACACTGCCATGTCTCCGGCGCGAAGGGTGCGGCGCTCACTGCCGGGGAGCGACCAGTCCAGCGTCGTAGGCGAGGATGACCGCCTGGATACGGTCCCGGGCACCGACCTTGGCCAGCACCCGGCCCACGTGCTTCTTCACCGTGGACTCGGTCAGGACCAGACGGTCGGCGATCTCCGCGTTCGTCCAGCCCGAACCGATGGCCACGAGCACCTCGTGCTCGCGTTCGGTGAGCGCCGCCAGTCGCGGGTCCGTACGAGGCCCGGCGTCGGGCGCGAGGACGTCATGGGCGTGGGCGTCGAGCAGGCGGCGGGTGAGCCGGGGTGAGACGACGGCGTCGCCGGTCGCGACCGCCTCGATCCCGGCGAGGAGTTCCGTCGGGCGGACGTCCTTGAGCAGAAAGCCGCTGGCCCCGGCGCGCAGGCCGGCGTAGGCGTACTCGTCGAGGTCGAAGGTGGTCAGGATGAGCACACGGGTGCGGCCGCCCGCCGCCACGATGCGCCGCGTCGCCTCGATGCCGTCGAGACCCGGCATCCGCACGTCCATCAGCACCACGTCGGGGCTCAGTTCGGCCGCCATCCGGACGGCCTGCGCGCCGTTGTCCGCCTCACCGACGACACTCACGCCGGGCGAGCCGTCGAGCAGCATCCGGAAGCCCATGCGGGGCAGCGGCTGGTCGTCGGCGATCAGGATGGTGGTCATGGTGGGGGCTCTCCCGATGTGGCCGAGGCGGACGGATCCATCAGGACGTCCACGATCCAGCCCTGGCCGTCGTCGCGTGGTCCGATGGTTGCGGTGCCGTCGTAGAGCGCGGCCCGCTGGCGGATGCCGACCAGGCCGTGCCCGGTGTCCCTGCGGGGGGACGGGGACCGTTCGCGCGCCGGTGAACCGGTGTCGGTGACCCGCACGCGGAGCCGGCTGTCCTCGGCCGCGACCGTGACGTCGGCCGTGGCGCCGGGGCCGACGTGCTTGAGGGTGTTGGTCAGCGCCTCCTGCACCACCCGGAACACCGTGAGCTGCACGCCCCGGCCCAGCGCGTCGACCGGGCCGACGGTGCGGTAGGCCACCGGCAGCCCGGCCGCGCGCACCCGGTCGAGCAGGGTGTCCAGGTCACGGACACCCGGCTGCGGGGACCGGGACGAGCTGTCGTCCTCGGAGTCCGGGGACGCGCGCAACACCCCCAGCACGCGCCGGAGTTCGTCCATCGCCTGCCGCCCGGTGTCGCCGATGAGATGGAGCGCCTGCTCGGTCCTCGCGGGGTCGCGGGTGGTGAGTACGGCGGCGCCGTCGGCGAGGTTGACCATGACCGACAGGTTGTGGCCGACGATGTCGTGCATCTCGCGGGCGATCCGCGAGCGCTCGGCCGCCGCGGTCAGCCGGACACGCTGGTCGCGCTCGACCTCCAGCCGTGCCGCGCGGTCCCGCAGCGCGGACAGGTAGAGCCGGCTGATCCGGAGGGTCAGGCCCAGGGCTACGGCCCCGATGCCGGTACCGGTGGACAGGATCAGGAAAGCCGCCGGACTGGCCGCCGGGATCACCGAGACCACGATCAGCACCCAGCCCGTGACGGTCACCGGCAGCGCCCAGCAGATCGCTCGCGGCGCGGCGTGCAGAGCCAGGTCGAACAGGGCGATCAGCAGCACGGCGGCGGCCGCGGGCCCCAGGCCCAGCGACCACATGACCGGGCACACCACGAGGCAGACACCGAAGACCGCGGCGGGCGCCCGGCGCCGCCACCACAGGGGGACGACGAGCACGGCCGCGATGGCCAGCACCGCACCGACGGGCAGGCCGGCCCCCACCGGACGCGACACCGGATGCCCCGGGCTGTGCACGAGCAGGTCCGGTGGCGCGGCGGCGGCGAGCAGGACCACCACGGCGGTGTCGAGGAGCCACGGACGTCGCCGGTCCGCCGCCCGCAGACGGCTCAGCACCCGCAGCAGCAGCCGCATCACGGGGTGCGCCCAGACGGCGTCGGACCTGGCACCGAAAGTCTCCGGTCCCGCGCCGACGACCTGCGGCCCGGGCGAGGGCGCGGTCGCCCCCGCCCGGGCCGACCGTGCCGTCGTCCTGTCGTTCATCGGCTCCATCCTCGCGGACGCGGCCTCAGACGTCACTGCGGCGCAGTCGGCAGGCGGCACCGGCCAGCAGCAGTACGGCCCACACCAGCAGCGCCGTCACCCCCGCTCCGGGGCTGACCAGGGAGTCGCCGGTCCCGTGCAGGGTCATCACCGACTGGCCTGCGTTGCTGGGCAGATATCGGCTGACGGTGTCCCCCAGGGAACTGGGCAGCAGCCCGGTCAGGCCGGGCAGGACGAGCACCACGCCGGCCAGGATCGCGATGCCCCCGGCGTTGTTGCGCACCAGCAGGCCGACCGTCACGCCGTACACACCCACCAGGCCCAGGTACACGCCCGCGCCCAGCAGGCATCGGAAGACCCCGGCGTCCCCGAGGGACAGCGCGATCTTCTCGCCGTGCAGGGCGGCGCTCCCCAGCAGGAAGGAGACCAGGGCGCCCATGGCCGACGTGACGAACGCGATCGGGCCGTAGACCGCGCACTTCGCCCACAGCACGGGCAGCCGGCCCGGCACCGCGGCGAACGTCGAGCGGACCATTCCTGTGCTGTACTCCCCCGCCGACAGCAGGACACCGAGCGCACCGACGGCCAGGGCCGCGAGGTTGGTGCCGGCCAGCGCCAGGGTGAGCGCGGCACCGGATGCCGCGTCCTTGCCGCCCAGCGGGCCGCTCGGGCTGTAGAGGGCGGCGGCGATCGCCCCGATGGTCACCAGGAACAGCACGGCCACCCCCAGCGTGATCCAACTGGAGCGCAGGGACCAGAACTTGGCCCACTCGGACCTGACCACCCCTCGGCCGGTCACGCGATATGCCGGACGCACCGGTGTGGTGGTGATGGTGCTCGCGCTCATCAGGCGGCCCTCCCCGCGTCGCTGCTCTGGTACTCCACGGCGTCCTGCGTCAGATGCATGAACGCCTCCTCCAACGACACCGACTCGGCGGCCAGTTCGTAGAGCGGCACCCGGTGCTCGGCGGCCAACTCCCCGATCCGCCGAGTGTCCAGACCGGACACGACCAGGCGTTCGGCTCCCGTCGAGGTCACCGTGACACCGGGGGCGGCCAGCAGCGAGCGCAGCCGCGCGGGTTCACCGGTGGCCACCCGCACCCCCTTGTCCGCCACCGCCTCCACCAGCGCGTCGACAGTCGTCTCGGCAAGCAGCCGCCCCCGCCCCACGACCACCAGACGGTCGGCGGTCTGCGCCATCTCGCTCATCAGGTGCGAGGACAGCATCACCGTGCGCCCCTCGGCGGCCAGTCCGCGCAGCAACTCCCTTACCCAGCGCACGCCTTCGGGGTCGAGCCCGTTGACCGGCTCGTCCAGCATGACGGCTGCCGGATCACCGAGAAGCGCGGCGGCGATGCCCAGCCGCTGCCCCATCCCCAGCGAGAACGCCCCGACCCTCTTGTGCGCCACATCGTGCAGACCGGCGAGATCGATGACCTCCTCCACCCGTCGACGCGGCACACCATGGGTGTACGCCAACGCCATGAGGTGGTTGAACGCGGAGCGACCCGGATGCACCGCCTTCGCCTCCAGCAGCACCCCCAACTCCTGCAAGGGGGCACGGTGTTGGGCGTAGGGCTTGCCGTTGACCAGAGCCGTGCCGCTGGTCGGCGCGTCCAGGCCCACGATCATCCGCATGGTGGTGGACTTGCCCGCCCCGTTGGGTCCCAGGAACCCGGTGACCTGTCCGGGCGGGGCGGTGAAACTCAGGTCGTCCACCGCCGTCCTGTCCCCGTACCGCTTCGTCAGCCCACGAACTTCGATCACTGTGCCGCTCCCCGCTTCCGCCCGGCCCGGCATCCGGCCGGGTCACTGCTTCGAGGCTAGGAGCGGCTACGGCGCGCCCCGTGGACCCGGAGGTCACAATGAGCACTGGTCAGTGGTACCGCGGTACACCGTCGATGTCGTCCATGGCTCGGCCGCGCAGCGCACGGCAGGCCGTCATCGCCCCCGGGCGCACCCGACCACCGTCGGCGCACCACTCGGCTGCTACCCGACCTCCCGGGTCACCGACCGGTTAGAGCGCACATGGTGCCTAGCTGCGTTCGACACCGTGATCGTGGTCTGCTGCCTGCTGCCTGCTGTACGGCCTCACCTTCGGCCACCTGTCGAACGCCGCCGGTACCCGCACCCGCACGGCACGCCCAGCGGAGGCGGAGCGGCAACGGGTGAGCATCCTCGCCCGACCCCAGCAGGTCAGCGCACCCTCCCCCGCGGCTTCAACGCCACCGGAGGCAGTTCGGGAGCCGGCAGCGGATCGCCGTCGTAGCCCTTCACCTCGCCGAAGCGGGTGCCGGTCATCCAGTCCGTGCGGGCCTGCTGGATCTCCTCCTGGGTGCGGCCGATCCAGTTCCAGAACATGATCAATTCCTCGTCGAACGGCTCGCCTCCCAGCAGCATCAGGCCCGCGTCCGACGCGGCGCGCAGCGGGAGTTCGGTGCGGCCGCAGCCGAGGTAGAGCATCGAGCCGGGGAGGACCGGGACGCCGTCGACGTGGGCCTCGCCCGACATGGCGAGGACGGCGTACTCGAAGTCCGGTTCCAGGGGCAGGCGTACGTCCGCTCCGGCGGCGAGGGCCAGGTCCGCGCCGACGATCGGGGTGTACGTCGTGCCGGGCGAGGCCGCGCCGTCGACGTCGCCGAGGACGATCGTGGCGCGCAGGCCCGGCGCCGTGACGACGGGCAGTTCGGCGTGGTGCTCGAAGTGCGGCTCGACGTGCCGGTCGCTGTCGGGGAGGGCGACCCAGAGCTGCGCGCCGTGCAGAAAGCGGGCGTGGCTCTTCGGGCTCTGCTCGGCGTGGCTGATCGCGCGGCCGGAGGTCATGAGGCCCAGTTCGCGCGGGCGGATCGTCGCGACGCTGCCGGTCGAGTCGCGGTGCAGCACCTCGCCCTCGTGCAGCCAGCTCACCGTCTGCAGGCCCATGTGGGGGTGCGGGGGCACCTGCATGCCGGGCTCGTCGGCGATGTCGTCGGGGCCGTAGTGATCGACGAAGCACCAGGCGCCGACCATCCGGCGGCCCAGGTTGGGCAGCAGCCGGCGGACCTCGGTGGACTCGCCGAGCTGCACCCGGCGCGGACTGAGGAGTTCACGGACGGGCTCCGCCACCACGAAACCGCGGCCGCCGCACAGGGCCGGAACCGCTTCGCGATCAAGATTGCTCATGGCGACAACCTAGTCCCGCCGAGGCCGTTCCGTCAGTCCGTGAGCCCCTCGCCCGGTCCCATGCCCCGTGCTGTCGGGCGCTGTTCTCCCGTCGGAAAATAGTAGCCATGTACATAGTAGCCATGTACTGTATCGGCCATGAGTACGGCATCCGAGGGCGCGACGCCCGGTTTCCTGGTCTGGCGACTGTCGATGAAGTGGCGCGTGGCGGTCGACCGCGCGGTGGCACCCCTGGGACTGACCCATGCGCAGTACTCGCTGGTGGCGTCGCTGTACGGCATGCGGCGTTCCGGGCTCCGCCCCAGCCAGCGTCACCTCGCCGACCACACCGGCCTCGAAGCGCTCTACGTCTCGAAGCTGGCCCGCGCCCTGGAAACGGCCGGCCTCGTCGAGCGCACCCGGGACCCCCGCGACCCCCGCGCGGTCCAACTGGCCCTCACCGAACAGGGCCACGAGGTGACCCGGCGGGCGATCAAGGTCGTACACGGACTTCTGGAGCAGCTGCTGGAGCCGCTCGGCGGGCTCGACAGCGCGCGCGCCCGGGAGTTCAGCCGGGATCTGGCGACCCTGCTCGACACACCCCTTGCACCTGTCCCCGCGAGTGAGCACGACAAGGAGCAGTCATGACCACAACCACCACACCCCCCGCGGACGCCCGCATGCTCGGCCTGGCCCACTACGCGGCCCGTGCCGTCCTGGAGAGCGTCCTCACCCGCCACGATCTCGACTTCCAGCAGCAGATCGTCCTGCGCCCGGTCGCCCTCGCCGCCGCATCCCTCGACCGCGCCCGGCTCGTCGCAGACACCGTCGCGGCCCTGAAGGCCGACGAGGACTCCGTCCAGGGCACCCTCGACGGACTGATCACCACCGGACTCGTCGCGGCGGACGCGTCCGCGGTGCGGATCACGGACGCGGGCCGGGCCCTGTACGAGCGGATCGTGAAGGAGACGAGCGCGGCGAGTGCCCGGATCTGGGGCGACATCCCCGAGGAGGACCTGCTGGCCACCGGCCGCGTGCTGACCCTGGTCGCCGAGCGGGCGAACGCGGAGCTGGCCACCACCGGAAGGTAGTGGAATATTCAACCAACACCGGCCGTTGTGGGGGATCGAAGGAGGTCAAGTGGACATGACGTACTACGACCACGGGACACCGGCGGAGCGCTGGGAGCGCGCGCGGATGTTCTTCGACGCCAAGGACTACGCCGCGGCGGCGCGGGTGTTGGGCGGGCTGGTCGAGGAGGTGCCCGAGCAGACCGGGCCGCGCCTGCTGCTGGCGCGCTCCTACTACCACTCGGCCCAACTGCGGCGCGCCGAGGCCGAGTTGCGCGTCCTCGTGGAGCGTGACCCGGTGGAGCACTACGCGCGGCTGATGCTGGGCCGCACGCTGGAGCGCCAGGGCCGGCACGAGGAGGCCGGCTCGCATCTGCGGATCGCCTCGGCGCTCGCGGGTGACTTCGAGCAGGTCTGAGACACGGCAACACGCAGCATCAGGGGCCCGGTTCCGGCCAGGAACCGGGCTCCTTCGCATGCGTCGCTACGTCGCGTACGTCCGCTGCCCGCGCCGGTGCGCGATCTCGCCCAGCACCACGTCCACGGCGATGAACGCGGCCAGCGGGATCCCCAACAGCGGTACGAAATAGCCGAGTACGGCGATCACGGCCAGGCACGGGACGAGCAGCAGCGGGGACAGCTGCGCCCAGGCGCCGCGCGGGATCGGGCGGCCGAAGGACGAACCCCGGCCGCGCTGCCACCACATGCGGTAGCCCCACACGATCAGCAGGATCAGGGACCCGGCGAGCAGCATCAGGGCTATCTGGTTGACGAGACCGAAGAGGACTCCGGTGTGCAGGTCGATGCCCCAGCGGGTCAGTTTGGCGAGCAACGGGTAGTCCGCGAACCGGAGTTCGTCGGTGACCTTGCCGGTGGCCGGGTCGACGGCGACCGAGTCCTGTTTCTCGGGCCAGCTGCGCTGCACCTGCCGGACGACGTACGCGGACTTCGCGTCGGCGGGCGGCACGATCTCGACCGGGTTGCCCAGCCCCTCGGCACGCGCGGCGGCGAGGATCTTGTCGAGTCCCACGCCGTGCTGGGCCTCGCCGGTCGCGGCGGAACCGCCGTGGCCCGCGTGCTCGCCGCTCGCCGCGGCCGACACCGAGGGGGTCGACTGGCCCAGGGAGGTGCGGAGTTGGTCGATGTTGGCGCCGGCGTACGTCGACCAGGTCAGTCCGGTCGCCGACAGGAAGATGAAGCCCACGGCGGTCCAGACGCCCACCGTGCCGTGCAGGCCGAGGGTGCGGCGCCGGCCGCTCGTGCCGCGCACCTTGCGCAGGGCGCGGCGCCGCGAGAACCACAACACCAGGCCGCCGCCCGCGATCACCCACAGCCAGCTCGCTGCGAACTCGCTGTACAGACGGCCGGTTTCGCCCAGGTGGAGATCGCGGTGGAGTTCGTCGATCCAGGTGCGCAGCGGGAGCGCGCCGGTCGAGCCGTACTGTTCGAGCGCCCCTCGGACCTTTCCGGTGTACGGGTCGACGAACACCGCGAGGGTGTGGTCGGCGGCTATGCCCTTGACCCCGGAGAGCATCACGCGGGTGGTGGCGCCGGCCTCCGGGGAGGGGCGGACCGCGGAGACCGTGCCCTCGGGGTGCACCTTGCGGGCGGCGGTCACCTGCTGCGAGATCGGCAGTTCGCGGTCGCCGACGGGGACCGTCAACTCATGGGCGTACACGATCCGTTCGGCCTGGAAGGCGCCGGCGTACAGGAAGCCGGTGGTGGCGGCGACGAGCAGGAACGGGGCGACGAGCACTCCGGCGTAGAAGTGCAGACGCAGGACCAGGGGGCGCAGCGGGGCCCAGCGGCTGGGGGACGGTGCCGGGGCGGCCTCTTGCGGGGCCTCGGCCGTGGTGGTCGAGGGAGCGGTGGACATGGGCGGGTTTCTCCAGGGGGGCGAGCGGATCCGGGGGCGGAGGCGGGGGACTGGGGACGGGGCGGGTGAACCAGCAGCAAGAGCGGGTGGACCGGAAAGCGGGGGCTAGGAACGGGTGACAAAGACATCGATGGTCGGGTGACAGCAAGGCGGGCGGCAGCTACGCGGCCGACGGGCGGCCGAGCAACGGCTCCTGGAAGCGTCGAAGCCGTAGTGGTCCAGTAGTCGGGGCGTGAAGGCACCCAGTTCCCGTCGCTTCCCGTGGCGTGGGTCACATCAGGTCATGCCGGAGGTCATGGCATCCTGGCGCGATGGCACTTCCCAGTGATCGCGTACCCCTGGCCGAGCAGGTCGAGGAACTCCTCGCCGTCGGCGGCCCGTTGCCCATCGTCTCGGCCGGTGACCCGGTGCTCAGGAGCGGAATCGAGCCGTTCGACGGACAGTTGGAGCCGGCACTGCTGGCCCGGTTCGTCGAGGCGTTGCGCGTGACCATGCACGAGGCACCGGGCGTGGGTGTCGCGGCGCCGCAGGTCGGAGTCGGGCTGCGGATCGCGGTGATCGAGGATCCGGCGCCGGTGCCGGACGAGGTGCGGGTGGCGCGCGGGCGGGTCCCGCAGCCGTTCCGGGTGCTGGTCAACCCGGCGTACGAACCCGTCGGTGCCGACCGGGCCGCGTTCTTCGAGGGATGTCTGAGCGTGCCGGGCTGGCAGGCCGTGGTCGCACGGCACGCCTCGGTGCGGCTGACCGGGCAGGACGAGCACGGGCGGGCGGTGGACGAGGTCTTCACCGGGTGGCCCGCGCGGATCGTCCAGCACGAGACGGACCACCTCGACGGCCTGCTCTACCTGGACCGGGCCGAGCTGCGCTCGCTGTCCTCGAACGAGGCGATGGCGGAGCGCTGGGCGCAGCCGACACCGGGCGAGGCGTCGGCTGCGCTGGGCTTCGAGTTGCCGTAGCGAATCTGTTGTCAACTACCCAATAACATCAGGCACGTTCAGCCTCGGTACGCCTCCAGCAGGCGTAGCCATACCTCGCTGATCGTGGGGTAGGACGGGACCGCGTGCCACAGGCGGTTGATCGGGACCTGGCCTGCCACCGCGATCGTCGCGGAGTGGATCAGTTCGCCGACGCCGGGGCCTACGAAGGTGACTCCGCGCAGGATCTCGTCGTCGAGGTCGACGATCATGCGGGCGCGGCCTCGGTAGCCGTCGGCGTAGAGGCCGGCGCCGGCCACCGAGGAGAACTCGACGTCGACCGCGCGGACGCGGTGGCCGACCGCTTCCGCCTCGGCGAGGGAGAGGCCGACGGACGCGGCCTCCGGGTCGGTGAAGACGACCTGGGGGACCGCGTCGTGGTCGGCGGTGGCCGCGTGGGCGCCCCACGGGTCGGTCTCCAGCAGCGGGACGCCCTCGGCACGGGCGGCGATCGCCGCGCCCGCGATCCGGGCCTGGTACTTGCCCTGGTGGGTGAGGAGGGCGCGGTGGTTCACGTCGCCGACCGCGTACAGCCAGTCGTTGCCCTGGACGCGCAGGGTGTCGTCCACCGACAGCCAGGAGCCGGGTGCCAGGCCGATCGTGTCGAGGCCGATGTCGTCGGTCTGCGGGGCGCGTCCGGTGGCGAAGAGGATCTCGTCGGCCTCGATGCGGTCGCCGCCTTCGAGGAGGGCCGCGACAGTGCCGTTCTCGCGGGTCACCGCCGCGACGGACGTACCGGTGCGCAGGTCGACGCCGGCCTCGGTGAGCGCGTCGGCGACCAGTTCGCCGGCGAAGGGCTCCATGCGGGGCAGCAGGCCCTTGCCGCGGACCAGGAGGGTCACACGGGAGCCCAATGCCTGCCAGGCGGTCGCCATCTCTACGGCCACGACCCCGCCGCCGACCACGATCAGCCGGCCGGGCGCGGCTTTGGCGCTGGTGGCCTCGCGGCTTGTCCACGGCTTGATCTCGTCGAGTCCGGGCATGTCCGGCAGCAGGGCGCGGGTGCCGGTGCAGACCGCCACGGCATGCCGGGCCGTGAGGACGTGCCGGACGCCGTCGGGGCCCGTCACCGTCACCTTGCGGGGGCCGTCGAGGCGGCCGTGGCCTCGGTAGAGGTCGGCGGCGATGCCGTCGAGCCACTGGACCTGGCCGTCGTCCTTCCAGCCCGAGGCCTCGTAGTCGCGGTGGGCGAGGACCGCGGCGGTGTCGAGGGGGCCCTGGACGAGGTGGCCGAGGCCGGGCACTCGGCGGGCGTCGGCGCGGGCGATGACCGGGCGCAGCAGGGCCTTGCTGGGCATGCACGCCCAGTACGAGCACTCGCCGCCGACCAGTTCGCTCTCCACGATCGCGGTGGAGAGACCGGCCGCACGGGTGCGGTCGGCGACGTTCTCCCCACGGGCCCGGCCCCGAGCACCACGACGTCGTACGCGATGGATTCCGTTTCCGTCATGGGGTCAGTCTGCTGGGTGGTGTGCGCTGAGGCCACACGGGTAGGGGCGCGGAATACGGGACCGGACGACCGTGTTGTCCGGGACGGCTTCGCCCCCACATCGAGGAAGAGGGAATCACGTCATGAGCAGCACCGTGGAGCTCACCAAGGAGAACTTCGACCAGACGGTCACGGACAACGACTTCGTCCTGATCGACTTCTGGGCGTCCTGGTGCGGGCCGTGCCGTCAGTTCGCCCCGGTCTACGAGAAGGCGGCCGACGAGAACCCGGACCTCGTCTTCGGCAAGATCGACACCGAGGCCCAGCCCGAGCTGGCACAGGCCTTCGGCATCCAGTCGATCCCCACGCTGATGATCGTCCGTGACCGCGTCGCCGTGTTCGCCCAGCCCGGCGCCCTGCCGGAGGCCGCCCTGACGGACGTCATCGGCCAGGCCCGCAAGCTCGACATGGACGAGGTCCGCAAGTCCGTCGCCGAGCAGCAGGAACAGGCCGAGCAGAACGGTCAGTAGGCCCCGGGGATCTCTCCCCGGGTTTTCGGACCCTCGTTCTCAGAACGGGTACGACGCCACGTCCCCGCGCACCGTCGTCCAGCGCACGTCGGTGAAGGCCTCCAGGTTGGCCTCGCCGCCGAAGCGGGCGCCGGTGCCGGACGCGGCGACCCCGCCGAAGGGCGCCACGGCCTAGTCGTTCACGGTCTGGTCGTTGATGTGGACGATCCCGGTCGGGATGCGCTCCGCGAGGTCCAGGCCGCGGGCGCTGTCGCGCGTGACGATCCCGAGCGACAGTCCGTACGGCCCCGTCGCGGCCAGCGCCGCCGCCTCGTCGGCGGTGGCGAAGGACCGTACCGGAGCGACCGGGCCGAAGACCTCCTCCGCGTAGGCGGGGGTGTCGTCGCCCACGCCGGCGAGGACGGTCGGCCGGTAGAAGAGGTCCTCGTGGGTGCCACCGGCCGCCAGCCTGGCGCCACTTGCCGTACTGGCCTCGACAAGGCCGTGGATCTTGGCGAGTTGGGCCGCGTCGATGATCGGGCCGAGGTGGACCTGCGCGCGGTGCGGGTCGCCCACGGCGAGCAGGTCGGCCTTGGCGGCGAGGCGTTCGACGTACTCCTCGTAGAGCGACTCGTGGACGAGATGGCGGCCGGTCGTCATGCAGATCTGGCCCTGGTGGAAGAACGAACCCCAGGCCGCCGTCGAGATCACCGCGTCCAGGTCGGCGTCCGCCAGCACGATCAGGGCCGAGTTCCCGCCCAACTCCAGGTGCGCGCGCTTGAGATGACGCCCCGCCGCCTCACCGACCGCTCGCCCCGCGGCAGTTGAGCCGGTGAAGGAGATCACGGGCACCTGCGGGTCGGCGACGAGGGCCGCACCCACTTCCGCGCCACCGGGCAGGACTTGGAACAACTCCTCGGGCAGGCCCGCCTCCGCGAAGACAGCCGCGAGCGACAGTCCCCCGCAGACCGCGGTACGCGGGTCCGGCTTGAGGACGACCCCGTTGCCGAGTGCGAGCGCCGGGGCGACCGAGCGGATGGAGAGGATCAGCGGGGCGTTGAACGGCGCGATCACGCCGACGACTCCGACCGGGATGCGCCGGGTGTACGACAGCCGGGGCGCCTCCGTGGGAAGAACCTGCCCGGCGGGTCGGGAGGCGAGCGCGGCGGCCTCGTAGCACTCCTGGGCGGCGACGTGCAGTTCGAAGTCCGCCTTGCCGGGGATCGACCCGGACTCCCGCACGAGCCACTCCCTCAACTCCTCGGCGTGCGCGGCGAACAGGTCACCGGCCCTGCGCAGCACACCGGCGCGGACGAAGTGCGGGACGCGCGCCCACTCGGCCTGCGCGGCACGGGCCGCCTGGACGGCCGGCCGTATGTCCTCGGCGGCGGCGAGCGTGACGGTGCCGAGCGTGTCGCCGGTGGCGGGCTCGGTGACCGGGTACTCGGGGCCCGTGAGGGGGCGGGGCTGCCAGGTCTTGGGGTCGAGCAGAGTCATGGCGGTTCTCCGATCCGTCACCGGCGGGACCCACATCGGAAGCGCAAGTCCCGTGCGTTCACGACCAGTTGAGCGGCCGCAGGACGGGATGCGGTGATCCGGCACGGACGCGCGAGCCACGTCCGCTGTCCGCACGCATCCCCGTCTGGTTGAGCGTGCAACATCCTAGTCGGGTACGGCGGTTTCGCCCCGGGTGCGGGCACCGGACCCGGGTCAGCTGGAGTCGCGGTGTACCACCGACGCGCCGAGGAGTTCGTGTGTGCCCGGTACCCCGCCCGGTTCGCGGACCGCGGTGTCGACCAGTTCGGCCAGTTCGTGGCCGGAGGGCAGCTGGATGTGGACGGTGCTCAGGCGCGGGCGCAGCAGGCGGCCGATCATGAGGTCGTCGGCGCCGATCACGGCCGTGTCCTCGGGGATGCGGATGCCCTCGTCCTGGAGAGCGCGCATCAGCAGCATCGCGTACTCGTCGTTGTACGTGAACACCGCGTCGAGGCCGAGATCGCGCCAGCGTGCGGCGATCCGGGCGGCGCTCTCCTCGCTGTAGGCGAGCGGGAGTTCGGTCGCCGTGGCGTCCGTGCCGAGCAGGGCGCGGCGCACACCGTCGAGGCGGGGCCTGGAGAAGACCCCCATGCCGGGCTCCTCGGGCACGACCACGCCGATCCGGCGCCGGCCGCGGGCGTACAGATGCGCGCCGGCGCAGTGGCCGACACCCTCGTGGTCGAGGAGCAGGGCGTGAGCGCCCTCGACCTTCTCGGGGCCGAGCGTGAGGACGGCCCGCGCACCGGAGCGCTTGAGGACCTCGACGCCCTGCGGGCCGAGCCCCGCGCCGGGCACCAGGACGGCGACCGGGCGCAGTTCGGCCCAGGCGCGGGCGGCCTCGTCGCCGCGCAGACCGACGGACCCGTGCTGCACGACCGTGTAGTCGAGACGGCTGAGCGCCCACTGGAGTTCGTTGATGAACTGGCTGTAGAGGAGCCCCACCGGCACGGTCGGCGCCGGCATCAGCACCATGCGGCTGTGCCCGGCGCGCAGACTGCGGGCCGCCGCGTGCGGGACGTATCCGAGTTCCTTGGCAGCCTCGTGCACGCGGCGCCGGGTGGGTTCGCTGATCCGTACGGCACTGGTGTTGTTGAGGACGTAGGAGACGGTCGCGCGTGAGACGCCGGCCAGGCGGGCCACATCGGCGCTCGTGGGCACGGAGCGCGGTGCGGGCGACGGGGCTGCGGGCGTTTTCGGTATCTGCACCATGACGTACGGCATCTTGGCAGAAGCGGGGACCGAAGAGTGCGGCGGGGGAACGGTCGTCACGAGAGCAACATGGTCCGGTATTTTACGAACATGTTCGTCACGAACTTGTTCGGAGCGAACATGTTCGTTACCGTAGAGGCATGACAGCTCGCCCCGACACCCCGCGCAGCCGCCGTGACCGGCCGGCGAAACCCGCCCTGAGCAGGGAGGGCATCGTCGCCGCCGCCGTCGCGGTGCTGCGTGCCGAGGGTCTGAAGAAGGTCACCATGCGGCGCCTGGCCCAGGACCTCGACACCGGTCCGGCCTCGTTGTACGTGTACGTCCGCAACACCGCGGAGCTGCACGCGGCCGTGCTGGACGAGCTGCTCGGCACGATCGGGCCGGCGCCCACCGAGGGTTCCTGGCGCGAGCGGGTCGAGCAGGTGCTCACGGCGTACACCGCGATGCTCTTCGAGCACCCG
The DNA here is from genome assembly GCF_033335955.1 of Streptomyces sp. N50. Taxonomy (GTDB): domain Bacteria; phylum Actinomycetota; class Actinomycetes; order Streptomycetales; family Streptomycetaceae; genus Streptomyces. The sequence continues at coordinate 8,786,707 of NZ_CP137549.1, read as the reverse complement.
AGCCTCGCCCGTTCGGCGCTGACCGCCTGGCCCAGCGGCCCGCACTACCTGAACCTGATCGAGACCCTGCTGACCCTGCTCGACGAGGGCGGCGTCCCGCCGGCGCAGGCCGCGTGGGGCGTGGACCTGCTGCTCCAGCAGGCCACCGCGACGGCCGCCGAGCACTCGGGCGACGACACCGCCCGGGACGACTGGGACGCCCTGACCGACGCCGTGCGCAACGCGTCCGACCGGACCCATCCGCACATCGCGGCCCGCTCCGGCGACCTGCTCGCCGGGGCGCCGCCGGCCCGCCTCTCCTGGCGATTCCAGGCACTGATCAACGGGATCGAGCAGACCGCCGTTCCCAACTGACCCTGTTCACAGCCCACTTCAAGCTTCAAGCTTCAAACATCAAGGAGGACCGTCATGACCACTCCCCATCACCCCATCGCGATCGTCGGCGGCGGACTCGGCGGGCTCACGCTCGCCCGCGTCCTGCACGTCAACGGCGTCGAGGCCGCCGTCTTCGACCTGGACGCCTCCCCCGCCGCGCGCACCCAGGGCGGCATGCTCGACATCCACGACGACTCGGGCCAGCCGGCACTGCGCGCGGCGGGCCTGTACGAGGAGTTCCGCGCGCTGGTCCACCCGGGCGGCGAGAGCACCCGCGTCCTCGACAAGACCGGCACGGTCCTTCTGGACGACCCCGACGACGGCACCGGCGGCCGCCCCGAGGTGGACCGCGGCCAGCTGCGCGACCTGCTGCTCGGCTCACTGCCCGAGGGCACCGTCCGCTGGGGCGCGAAGGTCACCGGCGCCCGCCCGCTCGACGGGGGCCGGCACGAGGTGACACTCGCGGACGGCACCTCGTTCACCACCGGTCTCCTCATCGGCGCGGACGGCGCCTGGTCCAGGATCCGCCCCCTCCTCTCGGACGCGAAGCCCGCGTACGTCGGCATCTCGTTCGTCGAGGTGGACCTGCCGGACGCCGACGTACGGCATCCCGTGAGCGCCGAGGTCGTCGGCGGCGGCATGATGATGGCGCTCGGCGCGGGCAAGGGCTTCCTGGCCCACCGCGAGACCGACGGCAGCCTGCACATCTACGTCGCGCTGGCCGTCCCCGAGGACGCGTTCGACGGCGTCGACTTCACGGACACCGAGGCGGGAAAGGCGTACACACTGGACCACTTCGCGGACTGGGACAAGAGCCTGCGGGCGCTGCTCGCCGACGCCGACGGGCCGCTGACCCCGCGCCAGATCCACGCCCTGCCGATCGGACACCGCTGGGAGCGGGTGCCCGGGGTCACGCTGCTGGGCGACGCGGCCCACGTGATGTCGCCGTTCGCGGGCGTGGGCGCCAACCTCGCCATGCTCGACGGCGCCGAACTGGGCCAGGCGCTGGCCGCGCACCCGGGCGACACCGAGGCCGCACTGGCCGCCTACGAGGCGAAGCTGTTCCCGCGCAGCGAGGAGTCGGCGGCCGAGTCCGCGGCGAACGGGATCCTGATGTTCGACGAGGACGCCCCGCAGGGCATGCTCGACTTCTTCGCGAGCGTTGCTGGCTGAACGGGGTGTGGCGGGTTGAGTCAGGCGCGGCGGTTGGGCGGGGCGGGTTGAGCCGGGCGCGGCGGTTGAGCGGGGCGCAGCCCAACTGGGCGACCCAGCCAGGCGGTTGAGCCAAGCCCGGCGACTGAGCCGAGTACGCCAGCCGCCCCGGACACGGCCGTCGAGCCGAACGCACCCCAACAGGCACACCCACACAGGTAATTGAGCCGGGCCCACCAGCCGACCCGGGCACGGCGGTTGTGGCGAGCACAGCCCAACTGACCCACCCAGCCGGACGGTTGAGCCGAACACCGCGCTTGAGCCGAACGCGACAGCCGCCCCGGACACGGCCGTCGAGCCGAACGCACCCCAACAGACTCACCCGCACAGGTGATTGAGCCAGGCCCACCAGCCGACCCGGGCACGGCGGTTGTAGCGAGCACAGCCCAACAGACCTACCCAACCGGACGGTTGAGCCGAACACCGCGCTTGAGCCGAACACGCCAGCCGCGCCGGGCACGGCCGTTGAGCCGGGCGCACCCCAACTGGCGCACCCACACAAGTGATTGAGCCGGGCCAGCCAGCCAGCCGGCCCGGGCTGGTTGAGACGGGCGCAGCCCAACCGGCCCGCCTAGCCGCGCCGTTGAGCCAGGCCCACCCCAACTGGCCACCTCAGCCAGCCGCCTGAGCCCCCGTCACCCGGTCGACAAGGTCGATCCAGCCGATCTCCAGCCGTTCCATGGGCATCCCGCACTGCCTCGTCAGGTGATGGATCAGGGCCGGATCCAGATATGCCATGAGCGTGTGGGACAGCAGCTCGCAGTCGGCGTCCGGCACGATCTGCCGGAGCAGCACCGTGACGTGCGTGCGCAGCGCGCGGAGTGCCGAGTGGGCGAACCGGCGGGTGGGCTCCGGCTGCGCGGCCAGTTGCAGGTCCAGCTGCTCGGCGTGCCGGTACAGCACGGCCACACCGAACGCCCGCAGCCGCTCGACCGGCGGGGCGCCGGGCCCCAGCGGGGGCGGGCCGCCGAGGAAGTCGGCCTGGAGCGTCTGCGCGGAGTGGTCGAGCAGCGCCATCAGCAGGCCGGTGCGGTCGCCGAAGCGGCGGAAGACGGTTCCCTTGCCGACCTGGGCGGCGGCGGCCACGGCCTCCATGGTGACGCCGGCCACCCCGTGCTCGGCGATCAGCCGGGCCGCGGCCTCCAGCAGCTTGGCGCGGTTGCGGGCCGCGTCGGCACGCAGGCAGGGCTCGTCGGCGTAGGAGCGGACCTCCAGCAACTGGGGTTCGCCTATCGACTCCTCGGGCTTCGGAAAGGGCGGCAGGGCGCTGGACATGAAGACAGCGTAAAGCACTGGGAACAAAACTGGACCGCGGTCCGCTTAGCCTGGTACAACTTTTAAACGGACCTCGGTCCGGATCGTAACGGCAGTGTTTCAGCCCCCCTTGGAGTCCCCCATGTCTGTTCGTATCCTCGCGCTCGTCGGCAGCCTGCGTGCCGGCTCGCACAACCGCCAGCTCGCCGAGGCCGCCGTGAAGTTCGCGCCCGAGGGCTCCGACATCGAGATCTTCGAGGGTCTCGCCGAGATCCCGTTCTACAACGAGGACATCGACGTCGAGGGCAACGTCCCGGCCGCCGCCGCCAAGCTCCGCGAGGCCGCCGGCTCCGCCGACGCGTTCCTCTTCTTCTCCCCCGAGTACAACGGCACCATCCCGGCCGTCCTGAAGAACGCCATCGACTGGCTGTCCCGCCCCTACGGCGCCAGCGGCTTCGGCGGAAAGCCGGTCGTCGTGGTCGGCACCGCGTACGGCCAGTTCGGCGGCGTGTGGGCGCAGGACGAGGCCCGCAAGGCCGTGGGCATCGCCGGCGGCAAGGTCATCGAGGAGATCAAGCTCTCGATCCCCAGCTCCGTGGTCCGCTTCGCCGAGACCCACCCGTCCGAGGACGCCGAGGTCGTGGCCCAGCTGACCGAGGTCCTCTCCCAGCTGAAGGGCCACGCGGGCGAGGCCGTAGCCGCCTGATTCACGCACGCACGCGAAGGGGCCGGAGTCCGCACGGACTCCGGCCCCTTCGCGTCCCAACAACCGCTCCGCTCAGTCCAGTTCGGCCAGCCGCGGCACCACCGGCGCCACGAACCGCTCGATCCACTCGACCGGTTCGCCCGTGCGCGGACCCAGGATGACCGTGTCGACACCGAGCTTCGTGAAGCCGTCGATCTCCCCGAGGAAGGCGTCGACGTCACCCGCCGTGACCGACTCGCCGCCGTGGACGATCGTCTTGCGGATACGGTCGTAGTCGCGCCCCAGGTTGTCGCAGTGACCGCGCAGCACGTCGAGCTTGTGGCGCAGCTCGTCCGGCGTCGACACGATCAGGTTGCAGGCGTCGGCGTACTGGGCGACCAGCCGGAGGGTCTTCTTCTCCCCTCCCCCACCGATCATGATCTCGGGGTGCGGACTGCTGATCGGCGCGGGCACGCACAGCGTCTCGGCGAGCCGGTAGTGCTTGCCCTCGAAGGGGCCGTTCGTCTCCGGGTCCCACATCTGCAGACAGATCCGCAGGGTCTCCTCCAGCCGCTCGAACCGCTCCGCGACCGGCGGGTAGTGCACGCCGAGACCGTGGTGCTCGCGGTCGTACCAGGCCGCCCCGATACCGAGCGTGGCCCGGCCGCCGGACAGGACGTCGAGCGTGGTGGCGATCTTCGCGAGAAGTCCGGGCTGACGGTACGTCACTCCCGTGACCAGCGCGCCCAGTCGGACCGTGGAGGTGTTGCCGGCCAGGAAGCCGAGCGTGGTGTAGGCCTCCAGCATGGCGTCCTCGGCGCCGCCGTTGAACTCCATCTGGAAGTAGTGGTCCATCACCGAGAGCCAGCTGACGCCCGCCGCCTCGGCCGCGGCGCCCGCGGCGGCCAGCTCGGGCCCGACCGCCGTCGCGCCTCCGGGATGGTTGAACCGGTTGATGTGTACGCCGACGCGCATGCCCGACTCCCTTTCGCAGTCCACCCGGACCCTCAGACCTTCGCCGTCCTTCGTGACGGTAGGTCTTCGAGCGCTCTCGAAGTCAAGCGCTCCGCGTCCTCGTGGCGCGCAGGCTGGTGAACGTCGTCACCGCGAGCACGAGCACGATGAAGCCGAGAGAGAAGGGGATGGAGATCTCCGGGACGTGGACACCGGACTCGTGCAGGGCGTGCAGCACCAGTTTGACGCCGATGAAGCCGAGGATGATCGACAGGCCGTAGCTGAGGTGGACGAGCTTCTTCAGCAGGCCGCCGATGAGGAAGTACAGCTGGCGCAGGCCCATCAGGGCGAAGGCGTTGGCGGTGAAGACGATGTACGGGTCCTGGGTGAGGCCGTAGATCGCGGGGATGGAGTCGAGCGCGAAGAGCACGTCGGTGGAGCCGATGGCGAGCATCACGACCAGCATCGGGGTCATGATGCGCTTGCCGTTCTCCGTGATGAACAGCTTGGTGCCGTGGTAACGGTCGGCCACGCCGAAGCGGCGTTCGGCGATCTTGAGCAGCTTGTTCTCCTCGTACTCGTCGTTCCCGTGGCCCTTGCGGGCGTCCTGGACGAGCTTCCAGGCGGTCCAGATCAGGAACGCGCCGAAGAGGTAGAAGACCCAGGAGAACGTGGAGATGATCGCGGCACCGGCCGCGATGAACCCGGCGCGCAGCACGAGGGCGACGAGGACCCCGACCATCAACACCCGTTGCTGGTACTGCGAGGGCACCGCGAACTTGCCCATGATCAGCACGAAGACGAAGAGGTTGTCGACGCTCAGCGACTTCTCGGTGATGTACCCGGCGAAGAACTCCCCGGTCGGCCCGCTCCCGCCGTAGATGAGCAGTCCGAGTCCGAACAGGCAGGCCAGGACGACCCAGACCACGGTCCAGATCCCGGCTTCCTTGACGGAGACGTCGTGGGGTTTGCGGCCGATGAGGAAGTCGACGCCGACGAGGGCGCACAGGGCGGCGATCGTCAGCACCCAGACGGTCAGGGAGATGTTCACGGGTGGTGCTCCTGGTACATGAATCAGCAGATGAGGGGATACAGGGGGGCCACAGCGGTTGTGACATCGTTGTCTGCGTAAGGGATCGCTTCCACGTCCCGCAGGTGAACAACAGATCACGTCCTGGCAAGGCACACCCGCCGTCCGGCGGGAAGGTTCCGCCGGACGGCGGAGCGCCGGACGGGGGTACGGGCGCGGAGTATGGCCGTACGAGCCGCCGCACCCAGCGTCAGGAGAAGCCCATGACGTCCACCCCGCCCCCGCCCCCGTTCGACCCCGAACTCGCCGCGGCGCTGGAGCTGATCAAGGAGTTCATCTCGCCCGGGATGACGATGGCGGACATCGACGAGATCCGCCGGGGCCCGGCGATCACGCAGTCGATGGAAATGGACCTCACGCTCGGCGGAGCCTTCGCCATCGAGGACAGGGAGGTGGCGGGCCCGGTCGGCGAGCCCGGCATCACGCTGCTGATCGGCCGTCCGACCGCACCGGCGACGGCGGGCGCGCTGCCCGTCATCTATCACGTGCACGGTGGCGGGATGGTGCTCGGCGACAGGCGGGTCGGGGTGACCGGGGCGCTGGAGTACGCGCGGGAGCTGGACGCGGTGGTGGTGTCGGTGGAGTACCGGCTCGCGCCCGAACACCCGCACCCCGCGCCGATCGAGGACGTGTACGCCGGTCTGCTGTGGACGGCGGAGCACGCGAAGGAGATCGGCGGCGATCCCGAGCGGATCGTCATCATGGGCGCGAGCGCGGGCGGCGGCCTGTCCGCGGCGCTGGCCCTGCTCACCCGGGACCGCGGCGGCCCGCGTCCCATCGGCCAGCTCCTGCTGTGCCCGATGCTCGACGACCGCAACGACACCCCGTCCGCGCACCAGATGACCGGCCTCGGCGTCTGGGACCGCACGGCCAACGAGACCGGCTGGACGGCCCTCCTCGGCGACCGCCGCGGCACCCCCGACGTCTCCCCGTACGCGGCCCCCGCCCGGGCGACGGACCTCACGGGCCTCCCCCGGCCTTCCTGGACGTCGGCTCCGCGGAGACCTTCCGCGACGAGGTGGTCACCTACGCGTCCCGCCTCTGGCAGTCGGGCGGCACCGCCGAACTCCACGTCTGGCCGGGCGGCTTCCACGGCTTCGACGGGTTCGCGCCACAAGCGGCGGTGTCGCAGGCGGCTCGGGCGGCACATGTCAGTTGGCTGCGGAGGTTGTTGGGGGCGGGTTGAGGGGTGGGGGTGCGGTTGCGGTGACAGAGGCGTGACCTGGCGCCGCTGCCTTGACCCGGGAGGCTTCCACGGCTTCCACGGCTTCGACGGGTTCGCTCCCCGGGTGGCGGACTCGCGGGCGGCCGGGCCGTGCATGTCAGTTGGCTGGGGGTTGAGGAGCCGGGGGGGCGGCTGCGCCGAGAGCAGCGCGACGTGACGCCGCTGCCCTGGCCGGAGGCTTCCACAAGTTCAACGGGTTCGCTCCGCGGGCGGCGGACTCGCGACCGACTCGAGCGGCACAGCTCAGTTGACCGCGGGGTGAGGGGCTGGGGGGCGGCTGCGCGCGGCACACCGCAGAAGCTCCTCAGCCGCACCGGAAACGACCCTCGCACACCACCCACGTCCCGTCGCTCCCTTCCGCCGCAGGCATGGCGCACCAGATGCAGCGACCGCCAACGGATTGAACCCACGACCACCGCAACACCAGCGGGGCCGCCCGCGCGCGGCACACCGCAGAAGCTCCTCAGCCGCACCGGAACGACCCTCGCGCACCACCCACGTCCCGTCGCCTTCCACCGCCAGAGGCATGGCGCACCAGATGCAGCGACCCCCGACGGATTGAACCCACGACCACGGCGACACCGGCGCCCCGCGCACGAGCGGCACACCAAGGAAGCACCTCGGTCTCCGCCCCCAAGGACAACCCGGGCGCGATACCCACGTCCCGTCCCTCCTCTCCGCCGGAGGCATGCCGCACCATGGGCATATGAAAGAGCTGGCCGGGCGCCTGACCGCGCTGGATCCGGACGCCGGTGCCGCCGTGCGGGTCATCGGGTACTTCGATCGGCTTGCCGAGTCGCGGGCCGGGCTCGAGGCGCTGGTGCGCGGGGCGGCGGTGCTGGCCGGGTGTGCCGCGCGGCTGGTCGACGCCGAGCGGCGGGTCCGGGTGCGGGTCGAGGCGGACGGTACGCGCAGGGACAGCGCGACGCCGCCGGATCCCGCCTGGCCGTCCGCCGCGCTGACGCCGGGCGGGGTCTCCGCGCTCTGGCTGGAGCGTACGGCCCAGGCCGCGCCCAGTGTCGTCGACGCGGTGATCCTTGAGCGGGCCGCCGGTGCCGTACGGCTCGTGCTCGATCGCACCCGGGGCCGGGTTCCCGCCGACGACCCGGAGCTGATCGAGACCCTTCTCGACGCGACCGCTCCCGAGGCGGCCCGGCTGCACGCTGCCCGCCGCCTCGGCCTCGACCCCGCCGACCCCGCGACCCGCGCCAGGGTCGTCGCCCCGCTCGACGGATCGCCCCGGGTCGTCGCCGCGCCCCGGGAGACCACAGGTACGTCCGGTCCGCGAACCGCCTCGGACAGTGACACGCACCTGACCCCGGACGGCTTCGGCCCTCAACCACCGCACGCGGACGCCGAGTTGCCCGTCGGCCGACTTGGCATCGGCCCCGCCGTCCCCGTCCTGGACCTGCCCCGCTCCTGGGCAGCCGCCCGCACCGCCCTCCGCTTCACCGCCGACGGCACCGCACAGGACCCCGGCCAGCGCATCGTGCACGCCGACGAGCTCGGCGGCGTCGCCCTCCTCGCCGAACTGGTCGCACCGGGTGCCGAACCGCCGCCCGACGTCCGTGATGTGGAAGCGGCGGCGGTCAACGCGCCCTGGCTGCTGGCCACTCTGAACGCCGTCGCCACCACGACCAGCCTGCGCGCGGCGGCCACCGAGATCAACGTCCACCACTCCACGCTCCAGGACCGGTTGACCCACGCGGAGTCCCTCCTGGGCTGGCCGGTACGCACTCCACAGGGGCGACTACGGCTCCAACTCGCCCTGACCATGCGGCACTTGGCGCGACCGTAGCGGCGGTCAGGGACGGCGGCGGGAGGGGGCCGGGGTCCCGCCCTCCCCCACCTCGCCGTCCCCGTCGTAGAACTCCCCGTCGTCACCCCGAACTCGCGCGCCGAGCACTCGCGCCACCTCACACATCTTGGCGATGAGAAGCTCGCTCGGATTCCTGGCGCTGTTCCCACTCTCGCTCCATTGCAACGCGGTCCCTGCCCATCTCCCTGCCCGTCCCCGCAGACCTCGCGATCCCCGAAGGCTTCACAGTCCCCGAAGGCCCCGCAACCCTCGCGCCGGGTGATGTGAATGCCGTATGCCAAACCTGTGGACCGTATCCCCCCGCACTGACAACAAACGGGCACGCAACGGGACTTGGCCATCTCCGCGCCACCCGGAATTCCTGATTCGGTGCCGCTGAAGGGGAGTCATAGCAAGCGCTTGTCGCTACATTTTGACATGAGCGCCGCAACACCCTCCCCCTCTGTCACTCCGCAGGAGGCACTTCCCCATGCGCAGACTTCTCGCCTGTCTGGCGGCCGCAGCCGCGGCCCTGGGCGGGATCACGGTGGCCGCCGCGACCCCGGCCGCCGCCGCAACGTCGGGCAGCTTCAGCGTGCTCACCTACAACGTCGCCGGGCTCCCGGAGTCGTTGTCCAGCGCCTCGACGCCGCGGGACACGAGCACCACCGCGATTGGCACGCGCATCGCCCCGTACGACATCGTGAACGTGCAGGAGGACTTCAACTACCACGCCTACCTGTACTCCACCGACACCCACCCCTACCGCACCGCGACCAGCGGCGGCGCCGGTATCGGCAGCGGGCTCAACACCGTCTCCAACTACGCCTGGGACGGCGACGACTTCGAGCGGGTCGGCTGGAACTCCTGCCAGATCGACTCGGGCGACTGCCTGACGCCGAAGGGCTTCACCTTCATGCGGGAGCGGCTGTCCGAGGGGGTGTACGTCGACTTCTACAACCTGCACACCAACGCGGGGACGAACGACGGCGACGAGGCCTCCCGTGCGGACAACCTGGCCCAGTTGACCACCTTCATCCAGTCCCACTCCGCGGGCAACGCGGTCGTCGTCATGGGTGACACCAACACCCGTTACACCCGATCCGCCGACACCATCGCGGAGTTCGGCGCGGCCAACGGACTCACCGACGCCTGGGTCAAGCTGATCCGCGGCGGCGTCGCGCCGGTCAAGGGCAGCGACGCGCTGGTGTGCGACCAGACCGGGGCCACCGTGCCCAACACCTGCGAGGTCGTGGACAAGGTCCTCTACCGCAGCAGCAAGCTGGTCACGCTGAACGCGACGTCGTACAACAACGAGCACGCCAAGTTCCTGACCTCGGACGGGCTGATGCTCTCCGACCACGACCCGATCACGGTCGGCTTCACCTGGTCGCAGAACGCGGACTACCAGCTCAGCGACCAGTTCGGCGGCCCGCACGGCGACTACTACCAGGACATCAACAGTGTCCCGGCGGCCGCCCGCGCCACCACGATCTCGCTGCGCTCCGGCTCCCGCGTCGACCAGGTCGGCATCACCCTCGCCAACGGCACCACCCTCACCCACGGCGGCACGGGCGGCACCGCGTCCTCGCTGACGCTGGGCAGCGGCGAGTACGTGACGTCGGCGTACCTGTGCGAGAGCAAGTACAACGACACCACGCGGATCTTCTACGCCAAGTTCACCACCAACCTGGGCAACACCCTGGCCGGTGGCACCACCACCTCGGACTGCGTGACCCGCACCGCCCCGTCCGGCTGGCAGATCGCCGGCTTCCACGGGCGCTCCGGCGACGAGGTCGACAAGGTCGGCTTCATCTACACCAAGCGCTGACCCGCGGCCGTAGTCATGAAGTAGGTCGTAGTCATGAAGTAAGTCGCAGTCAGGAAGTAGCAAGCACCGCAGGGCAGTTGTGAGCCGGATCATCCGTCGTCGCGGGTGGTCCGGCTCGGTGCGTTCCGGCCGGCCTACGCGAACGCCGGGGGCACCAGTCGCCCGCGTGAGATGAGCGAGGTGGCCTGCTTCAGGCGGTGGACGTGGACGCTCACGCCGTAGCCGTCGATGCCCGCGACGGCGGCGACCTTGGTGGTCAGATACCGGTAGAGATCCTCCGTGTCACGGCAGATGACGACGACCATGACATTGGAGTCGCCGCTGATGGCGGCGGCGAAGGCGACCTCGTCGTGGTCCGCGAGTTCCTCACCGACGCGTTCGAGGCGGGCCGGGGCGACGCGCAGCCACAGGGTGGCGTTGAGCGCGAACCCGAGGCGCGCGGAGAGCAGTTCGACGTCGTAGGCGAGGGCTCCTGAGTGCTCCAGGGCGTCCAGTCGGCGGGCCACGCGGGCCGTGGACCAGCCGGTGACGTCGGCGAGCTGGGTGTGCGTGGCGCGGCCGTCCTCCGCGAGCGCGTCGAGCAGCGGGGTGTCCTCGTCGGTGAGGCGTACGGGTGGTCCGGCGGGGAAGTCGGGCCGCTCGCCCACGAGTTGACGGATCTGATCGGCCGTCAGGCGACCGCCGTAGCCCGTCCAGTCGCTCTGTCCCGATGTGCCGAAGGGGTGGATGAGCAGGTCGATGCTCACGTCGAGGACCGAGGCGGACTTGGGCAGTTGACGCAGCAGGACGTCGTCGCGCGTCACGTGCACCGGCGCGCTCATGACGCAGATGATCTCCGAACCGCCGGACGCGAGGCCCGCGTAGGCGATGTCGGGCCGGCGGGCGAGCGCGTCGGCGAGCGGGCCGACCCGGTCGGGGCGGCAGCGGATCCGGGCCACCCAGCGCGCGTCACCGTGGACGGCGGGGTCGACCAGGCCGACCACCCGCATCACCCCGGAACGGCGCAGGGCGTGGAAACGGCGGGCCGCGGTCTGTTCCGAGACCCCGGCCACCTCGCCGATCAGCCGGAACGAGGCGCGCGGCGCGCACTGCAGCGCGCGGAGGATTTTCCCGTCGACTTCGTCCATCATGAGGAAAGTGTGACACGAACGACGCCCGGGATGGAGGTTTCGGTCCGCTTCTCGGTCGTACGTTGGTGATTGTCCATGGCGGAGCTGATCCTGAGGCGCGTGCCTGTTCGAGTTCGAGGGCACCGCATTCGAGAAGGAGAGTTCCCCGTGAACGTCACGATCCCGGCGAGCGGGCGGCCCGACCGGCGGGCGGCCACCCTCGTCATGGCCTGCCTCGGCGTCTTCGTCGCCTACTTGCCGGTGACCACGGTCGCCGTGAGCCTGCCCGCCATCCAGTCGGCGCTGAACGCGTCGACCGCCCAACTGTCCTGGGTCCAGGACGCGTTCGTCCTGCCCATGGCCGCGTTCATCCTCACCGCCGGTGTCTTCGGCGATGTGCACGGACGCAAGAAGGTGTTCCTGGCGGGGCTGTTGTTCTCCGCCGTCGGGGCCGCCGTGGCCCTGTCCGCGCAGTCGGTGCACGTGCTGTGGATCGGCCAGGCGTTCGCCGGTCTCGGCGCGGCGACCCTGCTGCCGACCACGCTGGCACTGATCAGCCACGCGGTGCCCGACCACCGGGAACGCGGCAAGTTCATCGGACTGTGGGCGACCGCGTTGATGGCGGCGCTGGCCGTCGGCCCGCTGATCGCCGGAGTCATCCTCGACCACGCCGCCTGGCGCTGGATCTACCTGGTCTCCGTCCCCGTCCCGCTGATCGCGCTGGGCTTCGCCGCCCGCCTGCTGCCCGACTCCCGGGCCCCGCACGGACGCAAGCTCGACTGGCCCGGCCAGCTCACCGCCGCCCTGGCCATCACCGCGCTGGTCTACGGCGTGATCGAGGGCGGCGCCGGTTCCTTCACGGACGTCAAGGTCATGGTGGCGCTGTTCACCGCGGTGGTCGGCGGGGTCGCGTTCGTCCTCGCCGAGCGGCGCAGCGACAGCCCGATGCTGGACCTGACGCTGTTCCGCAGCCCGGCGTTCACCGCCACCACGCTGGTCGCGATGATCACCTTCCTGGCGCTCATCGGCTTCTTCTTCCTGCTCAGCCTGTACTTCGGCCTGGTCCAGCAACTCGACACGCTCCAGGCGGCGTTGCGGCTGCTCATGGTCACCGGGGCGGCGATCGTGGTCGGCCAGCCGGTCGGGCGGCTGATGCACCGGGTCGCGCCGCGCGTCCTGATCACCGGGGGTCTGCTCGTGATCTCCGGCGCGCTGTTCTCGCTGACCGGCGTCGACTCCGGCACCTCGTTCGCGTCGATCGCCTGGCGGCTGGCGCTGCTGGGCCTCGGCATCGGCACGGTCCTGACGCCGATGACCGCGACCGCGGTGGCCTCCGTGCCGTATCAGCAGGCGGGGATGGCCGCGGCCGGCAACAACGCGTTCCGCCAGGTCGGCGGCGCGCTCGGCCCGGCCGTCCTGGGCGCCCTGCTCTCCACCAAGGCGCTCGACACCCTGCCCGGGCACCTCACCGACGCCGGGGTGACGGGCGCGACGCAGCGGAACATCGTCGCGACCGCCGACGCGGACGGCCTCGGCGCCGTCGCCCACATGAGCCTCGGCGCGGACACCGGCCGGGCCCTGGGCGCGCTGAGCGACTCCTTCCTGGACGGCATGCGGCTGTGCCTGGTGGTCGCCGGCTCGCTGACGCTTCTCGCGGCCCTGGTGTGCGTGCTGTTGCTGCGCCGCCCGGGACAGGCATCCTCGGCTCCGGTGGCGAGTGCGCACACCGCCGCCACCGCCACCGCCGGTACGCCAAAGGCAGCCGTGGCAGCGGCAGTTGACCCGTCACCGAACCGCTGAAGCACGAAGTACCCATGGGCGGGGCCCCGGTTGCACGACTCCGGGGCCCCGCCCGCTGTCACCTCAGATCGACACGGCGACAGCGGTGAACGTCGTGTCCGGCGTCTGCGGGCTGGTGAAGCGGGCGTTGACGAGATAGAGCCGGTTGCCGAAGCGGGCGGCGGTCGTCGGGACGTCGAAGCGCGGGTCGGTGACCGTACGGCGCAGGGTCGCGGTGGTGGCCTTGGCGTCGAGGTCGAACACGCTGATCCGGTTCAGCCGGTTCTGCACGACGTACAGCGTCCGGCCGATCCTGAACAGCCCGTCCCCGTTGGCCACATCGGCCGCGCCGCTCAGGGTGATCTCGGTGGCGCGGCCCGACTTGAGGGACACGTTGTAGAGCTTGCCGGGGGTGCTGCTCACCACGATGAGGCCGTGCCCGTCCGGGGTGCCGACGATGCCGTTCGCGTTGTTCACGCCGGGCGTCTGTACCCAGTCGCCGGTGAGCGGCAGGGCGGTGACCTGGCCCGTACGGCCGCGCGGTACGCCGTAGAGCACGGCGTCGAGCGAGTCGGTGAACCAGGCGCGGTCGCCGAGGAGCGTGACGTCGTTGATGAAGTGGCCGGTGGAGGGGGTGAGTTGATAGGTCGTCAGTACGTCCCCGGTGCGGGCGTCGACGACTCGCGCGACCCCGGTGCTGCCGGCGACGTACAACAGGCCGTCGTGGTCCAGCTTCAGGCCGACCGACACCAGGCCGGTGGCGCCCTCGGACAGGATCTCGCCCTCGCCGGTGCGCAGGTCGAAGCGGTGGACGGCGCCGTCGGCACGGGAGCCCACGTAGGCGTACGGCCTGCTGCCGATGGCTATGCCCTCGGGGAGGAAGCCGTTGGGCAGAGCGAACTCCGTCGGCCAACTCGCCTGTGCGGCGGAGGTGTTGGCGCTTGCGGTGCCGGTGCCGACCGTCGCGGCGAGGGCGGTCAGGGCCGCGCCGCCGAGCACGGCGCGCCGGGTGGTGGGGTGGGGGTGGATCCGGGTCATCGTCCGGGCCTCCGGGGACGAGTGGGGGTGAACGGGGGCTGGTGGAACGGTGGTTGGGACAACTCGGTGACTCTGGTGCGCCCCGGGGCTCGGGTGAAATCTTCTTCAACTCCACCCCAAGGCCCGGTATGTGCGTAACGGCCCATCACTCCCCGGAGTTCCCACGCGCCCCACCCGCACCCGATCCCGCACTCGCGAACTCGGGTTCCTCACGCTCCGCCGGTACGACCTTCTGGAGGCCGCTCCCCTCGACGTCGAGGTCGGGCAACAGCCGGTCCAGCCAGGCCGGCAACCACCAGGCGCCCCGCCCCGCGAGGGCGAGCACCGCCGGTACGAGCGTCATGCGGACGGCGAAGGCGTCGATCGCCACGCCGACCGCCAGCGCGAACGCGATCGGCTTGATGAGGGAGTCGTCCAGCGGGAAGAACCCGGCGAAGACGGTGAACATGATCAGCGCGGCGGCGGTGACGACCCGCACGCTGTGCCGGGCGCCGTCGACGACCGCCTGGCGGGCCCGGCCGGTGCGGGCCCACTCCTCGCGCATCCCGGAGACGAGGAACACCTCGTAGTCCATGGCCAGTCCGAACAGCACGCCGGTCAGGATGATCGGCAGGAAGCTGACGACAGGGCCGCTGTGCGGCACGCCGAGGACGTCGGCCAGCCAGCCCCACTGGAAGACGGCCACGACCAGGCCGAGCGAGGCGCCCACCGAGAGCAGGAAGCCGACGGCCGCCTTCACGGGTATGACCAGCGACCGGAAGACCATCATCAGCAGGAGCAGGCTGAGGCCCACGACGATGGCGACGAAAGGCAGCAGGGAGTCGCTGAGGCGGTTGGAGACGTCGATGTTGACCGCGGTGGTGCCGGTGACCGCGATCGAGGCGCCGGTGGTGGCCCGGAGGTCGGACGCGGCCGCGCGGAGGTCGCGGACGAGCCGGTCCGTACGGACGCTGTCGGGACCGGAGTCGGGCAGCACGGTGATCACACGCTGGGTCGAGTCGCTGGTGGGCTCGGGCGGCAGCACGGCCTTGACGTTCTTCAAGGTCCGCAGTTTCGCGGCCACTTGGGCGCCCACCTGTGAACTCGCCGCAGCCGTACGGTCGTTGGTCTCGGCCAGGACGAGCAGCGGGCCGTTGAATCCGGGCCCGAACTTCGCGTCGATCGTGTCGTAGGCCGTGCGCTGGGTGGAGGCGTGCGGGGCGGAGCCGTTGTCGGGGAGCGCCAGGCGCAGGTCGGCGGCGGGGAGCATGAGGGTGACCAGGACGCCCGTGACGGCGAGCACGGTCAGGAGCGGCTTCGCGACGACCCGCTTCGTCCACCGGGTGCCCAGTGTGGTGCGGCCCGTGGCCCCTTCGGCGTCGGCGGCCCGGCGTGCGGCCCGGCTTCCGGGCTTGGGGGCGAGCCGCGTACCGGCGAAACCGGCGATCGCCGGGACGAGAGTGATCGCGGCCAGCACCGCGATGAGGACGGCGCCGGCCGCGCCGAGGCCCATCGTGGTCAGGAACGGGATGCCGATGACGCTCAGTGCGGCGAGCGCGATGATCACGGTGGCCCCGGCGAAGACCACGGCACTGCCCGCCGTACCGACGGCCAGCGCGACGGATTCCTTCGGGTCGGTGCCGCGGGCGAGTTGCTGTCGGTGGCGGGAGAGGATGAACAGGACGTAGTCGATGCCGACGGCCAGGCCCAGCATCAGGGCGAGCGTGACGGCCGTGGAGGAGATGCTGACGGCGGGCGCGAGGGCGAGCAGTCCGGTGAGCCCGGCCGCCACCCCGATCAGCGCGGGCAGCAGCGCCATGCCGGCGGCGAGCAGCGAACCGAACGTGACGACGAGCACGAGCAGCGCCACGGCCACGCCGATGATCTCCGACGGCCCGATGTGAACTCCCTTGCTGTTGAAGACGGATCCGCCCACCGAGGTCCGCAGCCCGTCCCGCTCCGCCGCGTGGGCGGCGCTCTTGATCGCGTCCACGGACGAGGTCCCGACCTCCGCCGTCTGCACGCGGTACTGGACCTGGACGATCGCCGTCGTCCGGTCGGCGGAGACGGCACCGGCGGTACCCGGATCGACGACCCCGCTGACCTGGGGCGCCCGCCGGGTCTCCGCCACGGCCTTGGCGATGGCCGCGCTGTACGGGGATTCGGTGATCCGGTGCCCCTCGGGCGCCGTGAAGACGATCTGGGCGCTCGCGCCCGCCGCCTCCGGAAGGGTCTTGCTCAGGCTGTCCAACGCCCGCTGCGACTCGGTGCCCGGCACCGAGAAGCGGTCGTCGAGCTTGCCGCCGAAGACGCCGACGCACGTGATGAGCGCGGCCAGGACGAAGAGCCATACACCCAGGACGAGTTTGCGGTGCCGGTAGGCGCTGTGGCCCAGCCGGTGAAGCAGGACAGCCATGACTAACTCCCTGGAAGGGGGCGGAGGAAGGGGGGATGTCGATCGACGAGCCCGACTTTATCACCTGCTCAAGTCGCTCGACAGAGTCATTCAACCGTCACGCACACTTCGCCCGGCACAAGGCCAGCTCACAGCCCATGTTCACCCGACAAAAACATTCGACCTTGTCGACTGACCATGTCACATGTAAGTTGTCCGGCATCCCCTTCAGCGCCATGAACCGAGGAGCGCCCATGCCCCGTACGCACAGCACACGAGTCGACGTCGTCGTGATCGGCGCCGGACTGGCCGGACTCACCGCGGCGCGTGAACTCGTCGCCGCGGGCAGGTCCGTGGCCGTCCTGGAGGCCCGTGACCGGGTCGGCGGGCGGCTGCTCAACCACGACCTCGGCGACGGTCAAGTGACCGAGATCGGCGGGCAGTTCGTGGGCCCCACCCAGGACCACGTCCTCGCGCTGGCCAAGGAGGTCGGCGTGGCCACGTACGAGGCCGCCGTGCCCGGTGACCGGGTCTACGTCCGCGACGGCAGGGCCAGGCGGTTCGCGGGGCACACTCCCCCGGACCTCCTCGCCCTCCCCGACATGGGCATCGCGCTGGCCCGCATCGGCCAGGCCGCGGCCAAGGTGCCCCCGGCCGCTCCGTGGCGGTCCCCCAACGCCCGTGACCTGGACGGCATGACGTACGAGACCTGGTTGCGCAAGGCCGAACTCACCGGCGACGCCGTCGACTTGGTCAACATCTTCCTCAACTCCGCGTACGGCGGCGAGGCGCGCGACGCGTCGGCGCTGTTCAGCCTCTGGTACGTCTCGACGTTCGGCGACGAGCTCCACCCGGGCACCATGGAGCGCGGCACCGGCACCTCCGGCGGCGCCCAGGACAGCCGGTTCGTCGGCGGCTCGCAGCTCGTCGCGACCCGGCTGGCTGAGGAACTCGACGGCCGCGTCCACCTGTTGGCCCCCGTACGGCGGATCAGCCAGGACGCCGGTGGCGTCACCGTGGTCTCCGACGCCGGCGACTGGCGGGCCGACCGGGTCGTCGTCGCCGTACCGCCGCTCCTCGCTTCGCGCATCGTCTGGGACCCGCTGCTGCCGCCGCAGCAGGACCAGCTGTTCCAGCGGCTGCCGTTCGGCACGCTCATGAAGTGCGTGGCCGTCTACGACACCCCGTTCTGGCGGGCCGAGGGACTGTCCGGCATGGGCCTGCTGCGGGGCGGTTCACCGATCCGCGAGATGTTCGACAACTCCCCGCCGGACGGCGGACCGGGCGTGCTCATGGGATTCCTCGGCGGCAAGGAGTGGCGCAAGTGGGCCCACCGCCCGGCGGGCGAGCGCCGTGGCGCGGTGCTGCGCTCCTTCGCCCGGGTCGTCGGGGAACGGGCCTACGACACCGTCGACTACGTGGAGCAGGACTGGACCGCCGAGCAGTGGACCCGGGGCGGCCCGACGTCCGTCGCCGCCCCCGGAGTGCTGACCGAGTACGGGGAGTGGCTGGGCCGGGCGTTCGGGCGCGTGCACTGGGCGGGGTCCGAGTTCTCCCCGTACTGGAACGGCTTCATGGACGGCGCGGTCCGCTCCGGCCGGCACACCGCCGGCGAACTCCTGCACCAGAGCTGACGTACGCGATCCCGAAGAAAAGAAGGAGAACCCCGCATGACCAGGTTCCACGTCACCGAACACGCCGTCGTCGACGCTCCCGTCGAGCGCGTCTGGGAGGTCGTCTCCCGCACCGACCGGTACGCCGAGTGGGTCGCCGGCGCCATCGAGGTCACCGACCACCACGGCGTCGCCACCCTGGGCAGGACGTACGCCGAGCGCAACCGCACCCTCGGCCCGCTGCGCACCGCCTCGGTGTGGACGGTGGTGGAGATCGACCCGCTGAGGCGCCGCGTCGACACCGGGGTCGGGTTCGCGCCGCTGAAGGACGTGACCAGCGTCTTCGAGTTCGAGCCGACCCGGAACGCGGACGGGAGGGAGGCCACGCGGATGACCTACCGGGTGGAGTACGTCATCGGTCTCGGACCGGTCGGACTCCTCCTCGACCGGATACAGCGACCGGGCATGCGCGCGAACATGCGCACCTCCATGGCCGGCCTGAACACCCTGATCCGCTCCGAGACCGTCGGCGCGCACGGCTGACCGGCCACACGCGAAGGGCGCCCTCGTACCGTACGAGGGCGCCCTTCGCCGCGTCAGCCCAGCGGCACGGGCACCAGCTCCAGCCGCCCGCCCGCCATCGCCACCACGGCGGCCACGAAGGCCTGGAGGCAGGTGCGCTCGGCCTCCTCGTCGGGCAGCGCGAGGTGTTGCAGCATGAGCCCGTCGAAGCCGGCGAGGAAGAACCGCGCGATCGCGTCGACGGGCTGGGCGAGGGGTTGGCCGGTGCGCTCGGCCGCCTCGGTGATCAGCTTCGCGGTCACCACGGTCACCCCCGGTAGTGGGCTTCGAGGGCCTCGCTCAGAGCGGGCGAGCGGAGCGCGAACATGGTCAGTTCCGTGAGGAGTTGATGGCTTTCGGGCTGCTCACGCACCGTCCGCCACAGCGCGGCCACCAACGCGCTCGCCGTCTCCTCGAACCCCCCGTCGGCCGGCGCGGCCCGCTCGACCTGCGCCACGAGATCCTCCGTGAGCTGCTCCATCACCGCGAGGTACAGCCCTTCCTTCGTACCGAAGGTGTAGTGCACCGTGGCCTGGGCGACCCCCAGCTCGGCGGCGATGGCACGCGTGCTGCCGGCCGCGACCCCTTCCCTCGTCATGAAGTCGATGGCCGCTTTGATGAGCTGGGGGCGGCGCTCGGCCGCGGAGACGTGAGCCATGGCCCCATCATACCGACTGAGTCCCACGAACAAGTCGTCCGAACAAGTCGGGAACCGCGCGGCCCGACACCCGTGACCGCGTCACGGCCGCTGAGGTCCGGTCCCTGGCCGCGCGGGTCAGTTCGCGCCGGACGGCGGGTACGTACGTTTCCTCCAACGCCCGGCGGACGGGACGAAAGCCGGGACGACAGAGGAGGCAGGCTCGTGACGGAAAGCCAGTTGGACACGTGTGTGATCGGGGCGGGGCCCGCCGGGCTGGCCGTCGCCCGGGCCCTCGCCGAGCGGAACCTGCCGTACACACATCTGGAGCGGCACACCGGGCTCGGCGGGATCTGGGACATCGAGAACCCGGGCGGGCCGATGTACGAGTCGGCCCACTTCATCTCCAGCAGGACCCTGTCCGGCTTCGGCGGTTTCCCGATGCCCGACCACTTCGCGGACTATCCGCCGCACCGGCAGATCCTGTCGTACCTGCGGTCCTTCGCCGACGCCTACGGGCTGACGGACCGAATCGAGTTCGGCGCCGGGGTGGAGAGCGTCGAGAAGAACGCGGACGGCACCTGGACGGTCGTCCGAGCCGACGGGCAGGAGAGTCTGCACGGGCAGGTCGTGGTGTGCACGGGCTCGCAGTGGCACCCCAACATCCCTGAGATTCCCGGGCAGTTCAGCGGGGAGGTCCGGCACACCGCCGGTTACCGCAGCGCGGAGGAGCTGCGGGGCAGGCGGGTGCTGGTCGTGGGCGCGGGGAACTCCGGCTGCGACATCGCCTGCGACGCGGCCCGGACGGCCGACCACGCGGTGATCAGCATGCGGCGCGGCTACTGGTTCATCCCGAAGCACCTGTTCGGGCGCCCGGTGGACACCATCGCCAACAGCGGTCCGCACCTGCCGATGTGGCTGGCGCAGCGTGTCTTCGGCGGCCTGCTCCGGATCGTCAACGGCGACCCGACGCGCCTGGGCCTGCAGAAGCCGGAACACAGGCTCTTCGAGACCCACCCCGCGATCAACTCGATGCTGATCCACCATCTCCAGCACGGCGACATCACCGCCCGGCCCGGCATGGCCCGCGCCGAGGGCAGCACCGTGCACTTCACGGACGGCACGAGCGACGACTTCGACCTGATCCTGCTGGCGACGGGCTACGTCCACAAAGTCCCGGTCGCCCAGCGGTACTTCGGCGACGAGCAGCATCCCGACCTGTATCTGTCGTCGTTCTCGCGGGAGCACCGGGGCCTGTTCGGGATCGGGTTCGTGGAGACCAACTCCGGCGCCTACCAACTCTTCGACAGCCAGGCCCAGTTGATCGCCGGGTATCTGAACGACGCGCGCCACGGTCTGCCCAACGCCGAGCGGTTCACCCAGATGATCCGCGCCGACCGGCCCGACCTCTCCGGCGGACTGAAGTTCGTCGCCTCACCGCGTCACACCGGGTACGTCGACAGCGGGGCGTTCGTGAAGTACCTCGGCAAGGTCGCCCGCCGGATGGGCTGGCGCACCGAGGGCCAGGCGCCGCCGGTGCGGCCCGCCGCCCGCCGCGTCGAGGCAACGGCATGAGCAGCAGGTTCGACTTCACCGACAAGGTCATCCTGGTCACCGGCGGCGCGGGCGGCATCGGCAGCGCGCTGTGCCGGCGTTTCGCGGCGAGTGGCGCGCGCTGTGTCGTCGTGGACATCGACGGGGTCCGCGCCGAGAAGGTGGCCGCGGAACTGCCCGGCACCGGCCACACCGGCATCGGCTGCGATCTGCTCCAACGCACCGACCTGGAGCGGCTGTTCGAGCAGGTCGCCGAGGTCTACGGCCGCATCGACGTGCTGGTGAACAACGTGGGCATGACCAGCTCGGAGCGCTTCGACGTGCGCAGCGTCGAGAGCATCGAGCGGGAGATCACCCTCAACCTGACCTCCCCGCTGGTCACCACCCGGATCGCGATCCCCCTGCTGAAGGCCTCGCGCGATGCCCGGGTGGTCACCACGGTCTCCCTCGGCGGGATCTTCCCGCTCGGCGAGACCCCGATCTACACGGCGTCCAAGTTCGGACTGCGCGGCGCGATGCTCGCCATCGGCCTCGATCTGCGCAGCAAGGGCATCCTGGCCGGGTCGGTACTGCCCTCGGCGACCGACACCCGGATGCTGCGCCAGGAGGCCGTGGACGGCGGCAACTCCCTGCAGTTCCAGGACCCACCCCAACAGCCCGCGAACGTCGTCACGGCCGTCGTGAGCCTCCTCGACAGGCCCCGCCTGGAGGCCTACCCCCGCTCCGGCGAGTCCCGTCTGGTGCGCTGCGCGATGCTCGTACCGAACCTGCTGCCCCGGATCTTCCCCCTGTTCCGCAAGCGCGGCGACCGCGGCATGGCCCGCTATCTGGAGGAACTCCGCCGCCGCGGACTGGCCCGGCAGACCGACGGACGCTGGGAGTTGGTGGAGGAGGCATGACCAGGAACGACACGCTGCACATCGTCAACCCGGCCACCGGCGAACCGATCACCACCCTCCCCGCCGCGAGCGCCGACGACGTCACCAAGGCCGCCGAACAGGCCCAACTCGCTTACGACACCGGGACTTGGTCACGCCGACCCGTCCGTGAACGTGCCGCCGTACTGCTCCGCCTGGCCGACCTCATGCAACGCGACGCCGAGATCCTCGCCCGGCTGGACAGCGAGGACGCGGGCAAGCCCATCACCGAGTGCCGTACGGGAGACGTGCCGGGCGCGATCGAGTCGATCCGCTGGTTCGCGGAGGCAGCCGACAAGGTCTTCGGCCGGATCGCGCCGAGCGGACCCGACGGCCTGGGCCTCATCACCCGCGAACCGGTCGGCGTGGGCGCGGCGATCCTCCCCTGGAACTACCCCGTGGCCATGGCCAGTTGGAAGATCGGCCCCGCCCTCGCAGCGGGCAACTGCCTCCTGCTCAAACCCGCCGAGGCGACCCCGCGCTCGGCCCTCCACCTGGCCACCCTCGCCACCGAGGCCGGCCTGCCCGACGGCGTGCTCACGGTCCTCCCCGGCTACGGCGACGAAGCCGGCGCGGCCCTCGCCCGCGACCCCCTCGTCCAGGCCCTCTCCTTCACCGGCTCCACCGCCACCGGCCGCCACATCCTCAAGGCCGCCGCCGACAGCAACTTCAAGCGCGTCTCCCTGGAGATGGGCGGCAAGAGCCCCCAGATCCTGATGGCCGACGCGCTCTCCTACGGCGACGAGCTCATCGGCGACATGATCGAGGCCGCGTTCCTGACGATGGGGCAGAACTGCACCGCCGGGTCACGGGTGTTGGTGCACCACAGCATCGCCGAGGAGGTCGTGGAGCGGTTCACGGCCGCCGCGCGGAACCTCGTCATCGGCGATCCGGCCGACCCGCGCACCCAGCAGGGACCGCTCATCGACCGCGCCGCCTTCGACCGGGTCGCCGGTGCCGTGGATGCCGCCCGGGCGGCCGGCGCCCAGATCCACACCGCGGGGCTCCCTCACGGGCTGCCCGCACGCGGCGCCTACTACCCGCCCACGGTCATCACCCGCGCCCCCGCCGAAAGCGCCGTACTCACAAGGGAGTTGTTCGGTCCCGTCGTCACCGTCGAGACCTTCGGTCCGGAGGACGAGGCGGTGCGGATGGCCAACGCCACCGAGTACGGGCTCGCCGCCTCCGTCTGGACCCGCGAGCTCGACACCGCGCTGCGGCTGGCCCGGGGCATCGAGGCGGGCGTGGTCTCCGTGAACGCGTACAGCGAGGGCGACATCACCACCCCGTTCGGCGGCTGGAAGCAGTCCGGGTTCGGTGGCGTGGAGAAGTCGACGAACGCCTTCGACCAGTGGACGCGGGTGAAGTCGGTCTGGATACGCACCCGTTGACCACCCGCTGACGGGTCACTCGCGGTGCGCCGCCGCACGGAGCAGGTGCTCCCGCAGCTGGACCGGGGAGGTGCCGTGCCAGCGGCGTACCGCGCGGCGCAGGGCGCGTTCGTCGGAGAACCCGGCTCGGCGGGCGATCTCACGCAGCGTCAACTCCGGGCGGAGCAGCAGCTGTTCGACGCGTTCCCGGCGTACCCCCTCGGCCAGTGCCTCGTACGTCGTGCCGCAGTCGGCGAGCCTGCGGCGCAGTGTGCGTTCGCTCGTCGCGTGCCGTCGCGCCTGTTCGCCGAAGGACGGGATCACCGGGAGGCTCTGCGCGAGGGACACCTCCAGGACTTCGAGGAGGTCCTGCTGGTCGGTGCGGGAGGCGAGCTGGGCGTCGAGGGTCTCCAGGGTCGAGGCGTAGGTCACCGGGTCGCGGCCGGGCATGCGGGCGGCGGCCCAGGCCGGGTCGACGACGATGCGGTCGAGCGGGGCGCGGAAGCGGACCGGGCAGCCGAACAGGGCGCCGTAGAGCTCGTGTCGGCGGGGTGGCGGTGCGGAGAACTCGACCACGCGCGGGGCGAAGTCCGGGCCGATGGCGAGCCGGGAGAGGGTGACGACGGAGGCGAACCCCTCCTCGATCAGGAAGGACGCCACGCTCGGGTCGACGGCGGGGTCGGGGAGGTCGGCGCGCAGGACGAAGGCGCCGTCCGCGCCGACTCCGGTCGACCACACGGTCATCGCGCCGGAGAGGTTCTGGTACTTCACGCCGGTCTCGATGGCGTGCCGGAGTGTGTCGGCGGCCATCAGCGCGAAGCCCAACAGGCCCCAGGCGGTGAGGTGTTGGGCTGCGCCGACCCGCAGGCCCAGCCGCTCGTCCCCGGTGAGTTCCACCGCGCGCCGGATCACCGCGCTGCCCTGCCGGTACGACACCCGCAGCGCGGCCGAGCGCATGAGGGTCTCGTCCAGGCCGACCTCGTTCAGCAGGGGCCGTAGATCGACGCCGCGTGCGTCGGCGACGACGACGAGATAGCGCAGGATGTTCGGCTGGATCGTCGCCGACGTGCTGCGGCTGGTCCCGTGCGGGTCCGCCGGGGCCGGGGCTGGGAACATCGCGCTCACCTCCTCGTGGGCGACCACCGTAAGCACGCGGGCGGCAGCGGTCGCGGGTGCTGGCCGCCGAAGTCCCCTCAACGGCCCCCGGCGTCCTGCGTCCGCCCCGCCACGGCTGACTACGGTCTGTGCATGTCAGTCAGCACTCCGGGCCGGGCCCGGGTCGGGCGCCCCGCCGACCGGGCCGGTGCCCGAAGGGCGACGACCCTCGCGTTCACCGCGCAGGGCATGTCGGTCGCCGCCGTGTACACGACCGTCCCCGCCGTCACCGAGCACCTGAAGCTGTCCCCGCTCATGACCACGGCCACGCTGGTCGGGGTGGCCCTGACGGCCGGGGTCGGCAGCTTCCTCGGGCTGGCCGCGGTCCGCGTCGCCGGGCCTGTCGCCACGGTGCGCGGGGCGCTGCTGACGGCCGCGATCGCGCTTCCGCTGATCGGCTGGGCTCCCGGTCCGCAGTCCGTCATCTGCGCGTACGTCCTCTTCGGCCTCGCGCTCGGCGGCCTCGACGTCGGGATCAACACCCGGGCCGCCGCGATCGAGCGCGCCTACGGCCGTAGCGTCTTCGGGTCCTTCTACACGGCGTGGAGCGTGGGTGGCGTGCTCGCGGCGCTGCTCACCGCCGGGGCGGCCCGGTTGGACCGGTCCGTCGGCGACGGCCTGGCGGTGCAGGCGGGTGTCCTGCTCGTCGTCGCCGTCTGCCTGCGCACCCATGCCCTTCCCGACTCTCAAGTGCCGTCCACGCAAACGCCGTTGGGGCGCCGGCTGTGGCTGCGGATCCTGCCCTTCGGGCTGGTCCTGCTCGTCGTCTACGTCGTGGACTCGACCGTCTCCGCCTGGTCGGCGGTGTATCTGCGGCAGACGCTCGGCGCGTCCCTCGCGGTGGCGCCGATGGCGTACGCGGCGTACCAGGCGGGCACGGTCGTCGGGCGGGCGACCGTGGACCGGCTGGTGCGGCGGGTCGGCACCGGTGCCGTCGTCCGGACGGCCGCCCTGGTGGTGGCGGGTGGGCTGGTGGGTGTCGCCATGGCTCCGGGGTGGCCGTTCGCCGTGCCGGCGGCGGGAGTTGTGGGGCTGGGGGCGTCGGTGCTGGCGCCGCTGTGTCTGGCCTCCGCCGCGCGGTTGCGGCCCGCCGCGTCGGAGACGGTGCTGGCCCGGCTGAACCTCTTCAACTACGCGGGTGTCGTCACCGGCGGCGCGGTGAGCGGCCTCCTCGGTTCCACCGGGGAGTTCCGGCTCGCGTACGCGGCACCGGCGGCGCTGGCGGTGCTCGTCCTGACCGCCGCCGGCCACTTCACGCGGCCTCAGGGGACATCCGGGGCATAGGAAACGAGCCAGGCAATGGGCGGGATATGGCCATCCCATGGGCATGCGGCAATCGGTCGTTCAACCGGCGCTGCCAGCGTCGCGCCCATGAACACTCCTCGTATGGGCCTTCCCGACCGGCTCGCCGACACCCTGAGCATGCCCGAGCAGCACGAGTACCTCCGCCGCGCCTTCTCCCGCCGGGGTGTGCTGCGCGGTGGCGCGGTCGCCGCCACCGGGGTCGCCCTCGCGGGCGCCACCGCCGGTGCCGCGGCGGCTGCGACACCCACGCTGGTGCCGGGTTCCGCCACCGCGAAGGTGCACGGCTCGCTGGTCGCGCCCTTCGGCAGACACCTCGCCTACGGCGCCGATCCGCGGACGCAGATGCGGGTGTCGTGGCAGGTGCCGCTCCCGGTGAAGAAGCCCTTCCTCCGCATCGGCCGCCGCCCCCTCGACCTGAGCCACCGCATACCGGCGGAGGTGCGCGACCTGTTCACGCCGGCCGGGATCGGCAAGAGCGCGGACATCGACCAGTACTACGTGCACGCCGCGTTGGACAACCTGAGCCCCGACACCACGTACTACTACGGCGTCGGTCACGACGGCTTCGACCCGGCCGACGCGGGCGCCGCGCACACCGTCTACTCCTTCAGGACCGCGCCCCGCACGCACAGCACCCGGCCGTTCACGTTCACCGCCTTCGGTGACCAGAACCCGAGTTACACCTCGATCGGCCTCAACGCCCTTGTCCAGGCGCAGAATCCGGCGTTCCATCTGCACGCGGGCGACATCTGCTACGCCGAGGAGACCGGGCACGGGCTGCCCGGTGACGCGGGCAACTACGACGCCCGCCAATGGGATTCGTTCCTCGCGCAGATCGAACCGCTCTCCAGCCGGGTGCCGTGGATGGTGGCGTTCGGCAACCACGACATGGAGTCCTGGTACTCCCCCAACGGCTACGGCGGCAACGAGGCCCGTTTCACCCTGCCCACCAACGGTTTTGACGCCACGTCAGCTCCCGGCGTCTACTCCTTCGTGCACGGCAACGTGGGCGTGGTCTCGGTCGACGCGAACGACGTGTCGTACGAGATCCCCGCCAACAAGGGCTACACCGGCGGCAAGCAGACCGCCTGGCTCGACAAGCGGCTCACCGAACTACGTGCCCGCACCGACGTCGACTTCATCGTCGTCTTCCACCACCACTGCGCCTTCTCGACCACCAGCTCGCACGCCTCCGAGGGCGGGGTGCGCGAGCAGTGGGTGCCGCTGTACGAGAAGCACCAGGTGGACCTCGTGGTCAACGGCCACAACCACGTCTACGAGCGCACCGACCCGGTCGTCCAGGACAAGGCCGTACGCACCCTGCCGATCGGCGGCACCCACGAGCCGATCCGCGGCGGTGTCGTCTATGTGACGGCGGGCGCGGGCGGCGAGAGCGTGTACAGCTTCCCGGTCGCCGACAGCTACGAGGGCCACGAGGACACGATCGACTCGGTGCCGACGTACTGGACGGGCAAGGACGGCCAGGTCACCGAGAACGTGGACTGGTCCCGGGTCCGTTACACCGGCTACTCGTTCATCCGCGTCGACGTCGAACCCGCCATGCCCGGCCGTACGACGACCCTCACCGTGCGGGCGCTGGCCGCGACCGGCGCCGAGGTCGACCGGTTCACGGTGTCCCGCAAGGCCGGCACGACCCTTCACGGCCACTGACATACCGGACCCGCACCATCGCCACGCCGTTTGCGAAGCGGCGTGCCTCGCCGGCGGTCCCGGACGGCAGCGGCCACAGCACCATGGCCCCGTCCGGGACCGCCCACCGGGTAGAACACACGAAGACGAAAGGGCGCGGCGCCGACACAAGTGCCCCGCCCTTCCCGCGTTCCCGGACAACTCTCACTTGTGCCCCACTTCGTCACCATCGCCGACTTCGGCCGGGCCGGTTCGCTCAAGGCCCTCGTGATAGCCGGGGCGGCCAACGCGTTCGGAATACACCGACTACGCCATGGTGATGGCGGGCGCCACGAAGATGCGCCCCTGAGGCGGAACGCGAAGATGTGACGGGAAATGCCGTGAATGCCTCGCCTCCCCGTGCCCTATGTGCGACAAAGTGGCGTTCTTTCTGTCTTCTGTCTTCCAGGTACGGGGAGGTGGGGCGTACGCCCTGCGGAGATGTCCGCACCGGATATGCCAAATCTCAATTGACTGCGCTATATTTCACGCCTCAACTCCCTTCGCCCATAGGCGTTTTACCACTCCCCGCCCCCGCGAATTCTTTTCGCCCTGGTCGGTACCAATCGTTTCCCCCTCCGTGATACGCCTGACTGAAAGCTTTCCATTCCGTGGCCATCACCCTGCACGAGGACCGGCCGCCCGCCGGTCGCCATGCAGCCGTTCCGTCCGGCAGCCTGTTCCGACGGATCTACGCACCGCGCACCAGCGACGCCCTGGCGTTCTCCATGTCGACGTACGCCATGCCGCTGCTGGTCCTGGCGATCACCCGGTCCTCGTCGCTGACGGGCCTGGCGTTCGCCCTGGAGTGGACGCCGCGGATCGCCGCGTTCGTGCTGGCGGGCAAGGTGGTGGACCGGCGCGGCGCCGCGATCGTGTGCTTCCTCGCCTCGCTGCTGCGCGCCCTGGTCCTCGCGGGGGCCGCCGTGGCGCTGGTGATGCTGCCGCGCGGCACCGCGGAGACGGTGACCGTGCTGGTGCTGGCCGCGGTGACCGGCACCCTCACCCAGTTCAGCTTCGTCGCCAACGAAGCCGTGGGCGCGATCGTCACCCGGCGCGCGGAGAACCGCCCCCACGGAGTGCAGTCCGTCCTCATCGGCATCGACCAGACCGCGATGCTGGTCGGCCCCCTGCTCGCGGGATTCCTGCTGCTGGTCGGCCCGGGCTGGATGCTCGGCTGCCTGACCGGGCTGTCCCTGCTCGCGGCCATACTCGGACTCCAGACCCCGCCCACCCCGCTCCGCGCCGGACGACCGGTCGGTGAACGCACCCCCGGCAGCATGCGGACCGGGCTGCGCATGCTGCGCAAACTGCCCGCCCTGCGCTGGCTGGTGGCGGGCCTGGCCTGTTCCAATCTCGCCCTCGGCCTGCTCCAGTCCGCGAGCCCGATCATCGTGGTCGAGAACTTCGGCCGCTCCTCCGCCGACGTCGGCACCCTGTGGTCCGCCGCGGCCGCCGCGACCCTCCTCGCGGTCACCTGCTGCCGGCTCGCCCTGAGCCGCATCGACCTCTGGGGTGTGGGAGTCGTCTGCGCGACCTTCGCCTCCGCGGCCTGCCTCGCCCTCCCCCAAGCCCCCTCCTACGCCGCCTACATGGTCCTCATCGCGCTGTTCATGGCGGGCGACGGCGGCCTTACGGTCGTCCTGCGCACCCTGCGCTCGCTGGTCATCCCGGCGACGGCCTTCGGCACCACGCTCTCCCTGACCATGCTGCTTCTGCTGCTGCCCTTCCCGGTGGCCGGCATCCTCGTCGCCGTCACCCCGCCGACCCACCTCGACACGGTCGTCCTGTGCTGCGCCCTCGTCCAGGCGATCGCCCTGGCCATCACCTTCGTACGGCTGCGCACGGAGCCGACGCTACGCGCGTCCGCCGACCGGCCGACGCCCGCGATGCTCCCCAACGAGCCCTCCACAAGCACACGTTGACCCTGCGCTATTTCGGTTGAACGCGGGCCGGGAGGTGGGCAGGCTTGCGCGGTGCACAGGGAACTGAACCCGCGTGATCTGGACTGGGACGAGGTGGACCCCGCGCGTCATCCCTTCGATCCCGATTCGGCGGCGGAGGTGGTGCGTTCACTCGGACCGGCCCGCCGGATACCGACCCGCCCCGACGTCGGCCACGGCGATCCCGTGCTGGGCGACTGGAGTTCGCACGTGGCGACGCCCTGGGCCGAGGCCATGTCGTACGCCCTCGCCGAGCACTACGGCGACTGGGCCGTGGGCTGGCGCTGGGCGCACGACGAAGGGGACTTCGACGGCGGGCCGGTCGGCAGCTGGTCCCGTGCGAGGTACTCGCTCACCACGTCGGAGGAGACCCTCGACCGGGTGGTCTCCGGGCTGTGCGAGTGGCGCGGCTGGCTCGAGCGGCTCGCCGATCTCTTCGAGGCGTACCCGCTGGACCTGACCGACGTGGCGGACCAGCGGATCCTGTGGGAGTGCGCCGCCCGGAACCTCATCCTCCAGGTGGTCGACCGCACCGGCGCCGGCAGTGCCTGGTACGGGCACTGCTGTCAGGTGCTCACCTGGTTCCTCAGCCGCCGGCACGTCGACCCCGATGTGGCACGGGAGTTGGTCGACGAGGCGATCGACGGCCGGTTCAAGAGCTGGACCGGCCCCGACCGGGTCCTGCTCGACGACGTCGCGGAGCGCCTCGCACTCTCGCTGCGGCCCGACGACACCGTACGGCCGCCCGCCCCCGGCCCCCTGCCGGACCATCTGCGGAGCTGGCTCGCGCTGCGCGAGACCGTGGCGTGGGAGGACGCGCCGGACGGCGGCGGGGACGAGCCGGTCGTTCCGCTGCGCGACGGCGCGGCACAGGACATGCGCGCCTTCGACCGCACCCTGTCGACCGCTCGCGGCGAGGGCCTGCTCACCGCCCTGGACCTGGTGCGGGCCGACGCGGCGCGCGGCGCCACGCTCGACTTCGAGCTGCTGCGCGGCTGGCAGCAGCACGTCCTCGGCACACCCGGACCACCGTCGTTCCGCACCCTGCCGGCCTTCGCCAAGAAGGGCCGGGAGCGCTACGGCATCGGCCCCGACACCCGTGAACGCCTCGACGCCTGCCTGGCCGAGAGCACACGGGACGCCGACCGCCCCCTCCCGCTGACCGCGCGGGCCGCCCGCGTCTGTCTCGACGTGTGCTTCTTCCATCCCTTCGACGACGGCAACGCCCGCTCCGCCTTCCTCGCCCTCGTCTTCGTCCTCGCCCGCGAAGGTGTCGCCCTGGACTCGGTCACCCTCCTCCGCCGTATCAGCCACGCGGCCGACAACCCGCAGAGCGGGATGATCATGTGCCGGTACGTCGACATCCACCTCACGGAGACCCGGCGCCGCGCCGCCTCAACCACCGTCTGAATACGGCGAGTTCACCAGCGCGGGAGTCTCAGCTCGTACTCGGGCCGGACCCGCCGCATGTACGCGGTGTCGTCCCGGCCGCGTACACCCGAGTCGAGGTAGAGCCGGTGCAGCCGGTCGAGGGCGTCGTGGTCGAGCTCCACACCGAGGCCGGGACCGGTGGGGACCTCGACCGCGCCGTCACGCAGCTCCAGCGCCCCGGGGACGATGACGTCGTCGGCCGAGTTCCACGGGTAGTGCGTGTCGCAGGAGTGGTCGAGGTTGGGGACGGCCGCCGCGACATGGGTCATGGCGGCGAGGCTGATGCCCAGGTGCGAGTTGGAGTGCATCGACAGCCCGAGCCCGAACACCTCGCAGACGACGGCCAGTTCGCGGGTCCGGCGCAGCCCGCCCCAGTAGTGGTGGTCGGTGAGGAGGACCTGGACCGCGTGCTGCTCGATCGCGGGCCGCAGATGTTCCCAGGCGATCACGCACATGTTGGTGGCGAGCGGGAGCGGTGACTCCTTCGCGACCCGCGCCATGCCCGGGATGGTGGCGGTCGGATCCTCCAAGTACTCAAGGACGCCGTCCAGTTGACGGGCCACATAGGTCGAGGTCTCCGGCGTCCAGGCCGTGTTGGGGTCCAGCCGCAGCGGCTGCCCCGGGAAGGCCTCGGCCAGGGCCCTGATCGCCGCGATCTCCTCGTCGGGCGGGAAGACACCGCCCTTGAGCTTGAACGACCGGAAGCCGTACCGCTGTCGCATCAGCCGGGCCTGCTCGACGATCCCGGCCGGGTCCAGCGCCTCGCCCCAGTCATCACCCACCGCGGGTTCGCCGTCGAGGGCGGGGTGTTCGGCCCACTTGTAGAAGAGGTACGCGGCGAAGGGCACGGCGTCGCGGACCTTCCCGCCGAGCAGGTCGCTGACCGGCCGTCCGAGCAGCTTGCCCTGGGCGTCGAGGCAGGCCACCTCGACCGCCGAGGTGGTCCAGCCGCGTTCGTGGGAACTGGGCACGGTCGGCAGCAGAACGGCGTCGATCGCGGCGACGACAGCCGTCGTGTCGAAGACATCCATGCCTACGACGACCTTCGCCGCCACCTCAAGTCGGTCCAGCCGGATCTCGCCGCCCGTGGACTCGCCGAGACCCACGGTGCCGTCCTCCAGGACGAGTTGGAGGACACACCGCAGCGCCAGCCGCTCGTGGACGCCGTTCGAGTTGAGGAGGGGCGGGTCGCGGAAAGCGATCGGGGTGACGATCAGCTCGCGGATCCGTGTCGCTGCCGTACTGCTCATGCGCCCAGCGCCTCCAGGCCATGGCTGATCAATTCCGTTCGCATCCTGCCCCGTTCCGGTGGAGCACAGTCCTGTGGCTCAGGCCCACGCCGTCACGGGCACGAACGAACTGTCCGTCCGGAAGAGGTCCGTGCCGTCCGTCGGGTCCACCCGCAGTTGGTAGTTGTAGTGGCGGAGGTAGTGGCCGGGGTAGTTGAAGGACTCGAAGCGCAGCGCACCGGTGGTGGCGCCCGTCCGGGCGTAGAACGTGGCGTCCCCGGCGAAGGTCGCCGTGCCGTCGTTCGCGTCGAAACGGCCCCGGAAGTCGTAGTGGCGCAGGTAGTTGCCCGCCGAGTCACGGAAGGAGAAACCGGTCGCGTCGGCGAGGCCGGCAACAACAGTGAACGTGGACGCCTGCTTCAGGGCGGTGGTGCTGGAGCTGGTCACCACCGGCAGGTTGAGCAGCGAGGACACCTCCTGCCAGTAGCGGGTCGCGTAGTTGGCCGACTGGAAGGAGCGGCTGACGCCGGTCGCGAGGCTCGGGCCGCCGGACACCGTCTCCTTGATGACCGTGAAGTGCCGCGCCGTACCGGAGAGCGTGGTCAGCGCGGTCGGCGCGGACCAGGTGGCGAAGGTGTCGTAGCTGTCGCTGTAGTAGTAGTTCCCGTCGCCGTAGCCGTCGAAGAAGATCCGCCAGCCGCCGTTGTCGAGCTGTACGACCGAGGGGCCCTCGCGGTAGCTGCCCCAGCCGGCCCAGTCGCCGGTCTTCGAGATCGTGTAGGGGCCGGTGAGGCTGGTGGCGGTGGCGTACTCGATGTACTTCGCCGTCTCGTTCTTGGTGAAGGCGTGGTAGGTCGAGCCCGTCCGCACGATGTACGTGTCGATGTGGTTGGAGCCGATACCGGACAGGGCGACCGGTGAACTCCACGCCGTCAGCGCGGAGTTGGTCGCCTTCAGCCGGTACGGCGTGAAGATCCACTCGTCGTCGGTGGTGGAGCAGGACACGATGACGTTGACACTGCCGTCGCTGTCGACGAACCACTCGGGCGCCCACGCGCGCGAGAGATTGGTGATCGGGACCGTGTAGTCGTACAGGAACGTCCAGTTGACCCGGTCGGCACTGCGCGCGAAGCCGATGGTGGTGCTGACGTCCTCCCAGGTGTGGGTGGTGTACGTCAGGTAGTAGTAGCCGTCGGTGTGCTTGAACACGCTCGCGTCGCGGATGCGGTTGGCGGGCGGGGTGTACGCGGAGGCCTGGACGAGGCGGAAGTCCGTGGCGTCGTCGGACTGGTAGACGTTGACGGTGCCGTCGTCGCTGTTGAGGAACGGGACGATCGTGTACCGGGTGGCGTAACCGCTCGACGGTGCGGCGGCCAGCGCCGTGCCGAGCAGCCCGGGGGCCTCGCCCAGGACGAGCGCCGAGGCGGGCAGGACGGCCAGCGCGCGCAGCAGGGTACGGCGGGACGGCGTGGGGGGACGTGTGGTCACGGGCGGCTCTCCCGGAGACTCGAATGTTCGTCATATCGAACCCAGTTCGTGAATTCGGTCAGAAGGTAGGGGTGGGTCAGGAGCACGTCAATGGTTTGCGCAATGCTGGATGATCTCTGTGGGACACCTGTGGCGAAGGCCGAACCACCCGCACCCCGGGGGAAGTTGCCACATCCGCACCACACCGGCCGCCCGGACGTTACCGTTCGGTAGACCACGCGCTTCCGGAGGTGCCGCATGACGCCCGACCGTTCCGCAGGCCTGGCCGAGTCCGCCCGCGCGCTGGCCGCCGGGGAGGTGACCGCATGGGCCCTGACCGAGGAGGCCCTGGCCCGGATCGAGTCGACTCAGGACTCTCTGAACGCCTTTCGGGTCGTACGGCGGGAAGCGGCGCTGGCCGAGGCCGAAGCCGCGGACAAGGAACTGGCCGCCGGAGTACGCACACCGCTCCTCGGCGTGCCGGTCGCCGTCAAGGACGACATGGACGTGGCGGGCGAGCCGACCGCGTTCGGCTGCCGGGGCGAGTTCCCTCCGGTCGCCGAGGACAGCGAGGCGGTACGACGGCTGCGGGCGGCCGGTGCCGTCATCGTCGGGAAGACCAACACCTGCGAGCTCGGGCAGTGGCCGTTCACCGAGGGGCCCGCGTTCGGCGCGACCCGCAATCCGTGGAACTCCCGTCACACGCCCGGGGGTTCGTCGGGAGGATCGGCGGCTGCGGTGGCCGCGGGGCTGGTCCCGGCCGCGCTCGGCTCGGACGGCGCGGGTTCGGTGCGCATCCCGGCCGCCTGGACCCACCTCATCGGCGTCAAGCCGCAGCGCGGCCGCATCTCGACCTGGCCGCGCGGCGAGTCCTTCCAGGGCATCACGGTCAACGGCACCCTCGCCCGTACGGTCGCGGACGCGGCCCTGCTCCTGGACGCGGCGAGCGGCAACCACGCGGGGGACCTGCACCGCCCGCCCCCGCTCACCCTGTCGGAGGCGGTCGGCCGCGACCCCGGCCGACTGCGCATCGCCCTCTCCCTGAAGCCGCCGTTCACCGCACTGCCCGCCCGACTGCAGCCGGAGGTCCGGGCCAGGGTCCTCGAACTCGCGGAGAAACTCGCCCAGTTGGGCCACACGGTCGTCGAGGACGATCCGCCGTACGGGCAGATCGGGTTGACCTTCCTCCCCCGCGCCACCGCCGGTCTCGCCGAGCGGGTCCGCGAGGCTCCGCACCCCGAACTCCTCGACCCCCGCACCCTGGAGGCCGCGCGCCTGGGCCGACGGCTGGGCGGAGCCGCGCTGCGGGCGGCGCGACGCGCGGAGGCGGTCCTGCACGACCGGTTCGGGGCGTTCTTCGGGAGGTACGACCTGGTCCTCGCCCCGACAACTGCCGCTCCCCCGCCCCTGGTTGGCGCGATGCTCGACCTGGGCGGGCTGGCCACCGACCGCGCGATGGTCGCCGCCTGCCCCTACGCCTGGCCGTGGAACATCCTCGGCTGGCCCGGCGTCAACGTCCCCGCGGGGTTCGTGGCGGACGGACTCCCGGTCGGCGCCCAGCTGTTGGGCCCGTCGAACAGCGAGCCTCTCCTGCTGTCCCTGGCCGCGCAGTTGGAGGCGGACCTGCGCTGGCACGAGAAGTGGCCGGTGCCGGTCACCGCTGATTCCCCGGCGGCATAGGCGCGTTGGGCCCGTACCCTGTGACCATGCAGGATGCGTCGATGGTCGGGCTGATGGGGCGGGTCACCGGGACGGTCGGGCCCGGGCTCGTCGGCGAGGTGATCGTCCGGGTGCGCGGGGGCGCCGAGCACTTCCTCGCGTACGCCGCCACCGGCACGGACCGGATCGAGCCGGGGACCGTGGTGATGGTCGTGGAGTACCTGCCGCCGAGGACGGTCTACGTCACGCAGGCATACGACAGTTGAGCTGCCTCCGTCGCAGGTGAGAGCTGTCCAGGGGCGTATGCGTCAAGATTGCAACAAGGATCCGTCAGCGTCTGTACCCCGGTGTCGCACAGGCGCACACTCCCTTCGTTCGGTGCCGAAAGGGCACCTTCAAAAGGGGGCGTATGCCGATGGTCATCGGCGTCGTAGCGGGGGCGGCGGTTGTCGCCGTTCTCGTACTGATCGGTCTGTTCAAGTCGATGTGGCGGGTCGCGGAACCCAACGAGGCACTCATCATCTCGGGTTCCAAGCACCGCACCGAAGGCCTTGAAGAGGGCATGGGGTTCCGCATCGTCACGGGGCGCGGCACGCTGGTGCTGCCCGGTGTGCAGGCGGTGCGCAAGATCTCGCTGGACCTCAACGAGACCGAGCTGCACGTGGATTGTGTGACCACGCAGGGCATTCCGCTCAAGGTGCGGGGCGTGGTCATCTTCAAGGTCGGCGACGACTTCGTGTCGATCGCCAACGCGGGCCGTCGTTTCCTCGACCAGCAGAAGATGATGTCGGAGCGGGTGCACAACGTGTTCGCCGGTCATCTCCGGTCCATCGTGGGCGGGTTGACGGTCGAGGACATGATCCGCGACCGGGAGAAGCTGACGGGCCAGACCCGTGCCGCGTGCGGTACGGAGATGGAGAAACTGGGTCTGATCGTGGACTCGCTGCAGATCCACGAGATCGAAGACCCGACCGGGTACATCAAGAACCTCGCGATGCCGCACGCCGCCGCCGTACAGCGGGACGCGCGCATCGCGCAGGCCGAGGCCAACCGGCTGGCCACCGAGGCCGAACAGAAGGCCGCGGCACGGATGTCGGAGGCCACCCGGGACAGCGAGATCCTCCAGGCCGGCTACCAGGCCGAGCGCGACAAGGCGGCGGCGAAGGCCCGACAGGCCGGACCCCTCGCGGACGCCGCCGCCCGGCAGGACGTCGTCGTCCAGGAGACCCGGATCGCCGAACTCGACGCCCTGCGCCGGGAACAGCAGCTCCAGGCGGACGTCCGCAAGCCCGCGGACGCCCAGGCCTACGAGACCCGGGCGCGCGCCGAGGCCGAGCGCGACGCACGGATCTCCGCAGCTCAAGCCAAGGCCAAGGAGACCGAGTTGGCGGCCCTGGCCGAGGCCAGCCGGATCAAGACGGCCGCGAACGCCGAGGCCGAGGCGACCCAGGCACGAGGTGCCGCCGCCGCGACGGCCACCCGGGCCACCGGTGAAGCCGAAGCAGCCGCCGCCCAGGCGAAGGGTCTCGCCGCCGCCGAGGCGACCCGGGCCCAGGGTCTCGCCGAGGCGGAGGCCATCAAGGCGCGGGCAGCGGCCCTCGCCGAGAACCAGGAGGCCGTGGTCGCGCAGCAACTGGCCGAGAACTGGCCGGAGATCGTGAAGGCGGGTGCGTCCGCGTTCGGCAGCGTCGACAACATGGTGGTCCTCAACGGGGCCGACGGCATGGCGGAGATGCTCGCCAAGGCGCTCACCATGGGTGGCACGGGTCTCGGCCTGGCCCGCCAGCTGCTCTCCTCGATGAACCAGAACGGGCAGACCCCGAACGGGACTTCGGCTCTGAACGGGAGCACGGCTCCGCCGTCGCAGAAGGTGCCGGTGGAGAAGGAGTAGCGGTGATCGTCTGACGGGCGCCCGGCGTCCGGGGTCACGGAGGCACGTTCTAAGGTGCCTCCGTGACCGCCTTTACCGATGAGAACGTTCCGGGCCGCTTCGGCCCCTCCGCCACCACCGAGGCCGACCCGCGCGAGGTCGGCAAGGTCCGTACCGAGTACTCCCCCGCACACGACGGCGACCCCGACCCCGGCGAGATCGTCTGGACCTGGGTGCCGTTCGAGGAGAACGACGGCCGGGGCAAGGACCGCCCGGTCCTCGTCGTGGCCCGGGAGCCCGGCGGGACCCTGCTCGCCGTCCAGCTGTCCAGCAAGCGCCACGACGGCGACCGCGAGTGGGTGGCGATCGGCAGCGGCCCCTGGGACAAGTCCGGGCGCGACTCGTGGGTCGACGTGGACCGCGTCCTGCGCCTGCACGAGGACGGCATGCGCCGGGAGGCGTGCGCCATCGACCAGATGCGCTTCAACCTCGTCCGGCACCGGCTGCACGAGCGCTACGGCTGGACCTGACAGGCCGGCTCGGCTAGCTCTGGAGCCGGCGCTCCGGAAAGGCCCGTACGAACGCGTCCCGGACCGTCGCACCCGGTGTGCGGTCCAGGACGCCGAACACCACGTGCTCGAAGGCCGCGGCGAACCGTCCGCCCGGCCCGAGCAGCGTGTGGAAGGCTCCCGCGACCTGCGCCGGGTCGTTCTGGAAGACCCCGCAGCCCCAGGCGCCCAGGACCAGCCGCCGGTAGCCGTGCAGGGCTGCCGTCTCCAGCACCCGCTCCGCCCGGACGGCGATGGCGTGCGGCAGCTCGGCCGCGCGCTCGGGTGCCGTGCGCAGGACGACCCCGGCGTTCGGCGCGGCGGCGGTCAGGAATCCGGCGGTGTACGGCTCGTCCAGGAGGCGGCCCTTGTCGTCGCGGAAGACGGGGACGGCCGGTGAGTGGATGACGCGGTCCGTGTAGAAGGGGTCGCGGTGGGCGCGGTGGTGGTCGTAGAAACCGCGGGCCTCAAGCAGGCACGTGTACAGCGCGGAGGCTCGGCACAGGGCCTCTTCCTGGGCCTGTGCGCCCTTGAGGAAACCGCCGCCCGGGTTGCGGGCGGAGGCGAAGTTCAGGACGGCGACCGGGCCGGTCAGGCGGCGGGCGGCCTCCAGGCTGCTCTCGCCGGTGACCTCGAAGATCGTCTCCGTCGGCGGGAGCGGCGGTGTCCGCACCGGTTCCGGACCGTGCAGGCTCGTACCCGCGCGGGCCGCCTCGGTCTCCGCGGCGATGAACACCTCGCGCCCGTCCGCCGCGCGGTAGCTCCCGGCCGCGACGATCTGCTCGGTCTGCTGCGCGATACCGCGCAGGCGCGCGCTCATGGCATAACCCCCGTGTACGCCATGACCGCGCGCCCCGCGATCTCCCCCGTGTTCTCCCCCGTCGTGCTCATACAGGCATCCTGAGCGATGCTGGTCGTGCGGTGCAACGGAGTTTCCGGGCCCCGCGAACGGCCGGCGAACCGGAGATTACCGATCCCGAACGTGGCAATACGCACCCTTGTGCGACCAGCCGCGAGGGTCTTGGGTGGTACGAGTGTGCCGACCCGGGCCCAACAGAAACCGGGCCGGTGGCATGGTGGAATCTCAGGAGGATCCCGACATGTCCGATACGGCAAGTGACTGTAGCGACTGTACGGAGCCCCGTACCGCGGTCACCGAACCCGAGGTGGAGGCCCTGGTCAGGGGCATCTGCTTCAAGACCGGTCCGCCCCGCACGCTCGGGGTCGAAGTGGAATGGCTCGTCCACGAGCTGCGTCTGCCGCAGCTCCCCGTGACAACTGAACGACTCGAAGCGGCGTACGCCGCGTTGAAGACCGTGCCTCTGAGGTCGGCGCTCACCGTCGAGCCCGGCGGCCAGCTGGAACTCAGCTCGTCGCCCGCCGCCTCCCTGATGGAGTGCATCGGTTCCGTCTCCGAAGACCTGGACGCCGTCCGCGCGGTGCTGCGCCGCGACGGCCTGGGGCTGGTCGGCGTCGGTCACGATCCCTGGCATCCGCCGCGCCGGTTCCTGCACGAGCCGCGCTACGACGCCATGGAGCGCTGCCTCGACCGCACCGGTCCCGCGGGCCGCCGCATGATGTGCACCTCGGCGTCCGTGCAGGTGTGCCTGGACGCCGGTTACGAGGAACCCGGTCCGCTCGGCCTGGGCCGGCGCTGGTGGCTGGCGCACCAACTCGGCGCGGTCCTGGTGGCCGCGTTCGCCAACTCCCCGCTGGTCGGCCGCAGCCCTACCGGCTGGCGCTCCACCCGGCAGCTGATCTGGATGGAGATCGGCCCCGGCCGCGCGGGCGGTCCGACCCTGGACGCGTTGCCGCGCGACGCCTGGACCGACCACGTCCTGGACTCGCCGGTGATGTGCATACGGCAGGACAGCGGCCCGTGGGAGGTCCCGGAGGAGCTCACGTTCCGGGAGTGGATCAGGTCGGGGTCGCCCAGACCGCCGACCCGTGAGGATCTCGACTACCACGTCTCGACACTGTTCCCGCCGGTCAGACCGCGCGGCCATCTGGAACTGCGCATGATCGACGCGCAGCCCGGGGACGACGGCTGGATCGTGCCGCTGGCCGTGACGACGGCGCTGTTCGACGACCCCGAGGCCGCCGAGACCGCCTACCGGGCCGTGAAGCCGCTGGCCGAACGGACCCAGGGGCTGCCCGCGCCGCACAATCCGCTGTGGATCGACGCGGCCCGCTACGGGCTGTCCGACCCGGAGCTGCACGAGGTCGCCCTCGTGTGCTTCGCGGCGGCCCTGGAGGCGCTGCCCCGCCTCGGCGCGACCACCGGGGTCACGGACGCCGTCCGCGCGTACTTCGACCGCTATGTCGTCCGGGGCCGCTGCCCCGCCGACGACCTGCTCGACCGCGTGCGCGGCACGGACAGCCGCCCGCACGGGAAGGACATCCGCACATGACCGACGCCGACACCGCCGCCGACACCTCCGCTGACATCGATATCGAGGCGCTCAGGCAACGGGCGTTGACCACTCTGACCACCGCCCGGGACCGCACCACGCTCCTCACGAGCTGCGTGGACGAGCCCGAACTCACCGCCCAGGTCTCGCCGTTGATGTCCCCGCTGGTCTGGGACCTCGCACACATCGGCAACCAGGAAGAACTGTGGCTGCTGCGCGCCGTCGGCGGCCGGGACGCGATGCGGCCCGACATCGACGGCCTCTACGACGCGTTCGAGCACCCGCGCTCCGAACGCCCCTCGCTGCCCCTGCTGCCGCCAGCGGAGGCCCGGCAGTACGCGGCCGAGGTGCGCGGCCGGGTCACGGACGTACTGGAGAGCCACGCCTTTCGCGGGACGCGGCTCACCGACATGGGCTTCGCCTTCGGGATGGTCGCCCAGCACGAACAGCAGCACGACGAAACGATGCTGATCACCCATCAGCTCCGCACGGGTCCCCAGGCGTTGACGGCTCCGGACCCGGACCCGGTCCCACTGTTCACCGGCCCGTCCGAAGTCCTCGTCCCCGGCGGCCCGTTCACGATGGGCACGTCCACCGAGCCGTGGGCCCTGGACAACGAGAAGCCCGCACACCGGCGCGAGGTGGCGCCCTTCTACATCGACACGACACCCGTCACGAACGGCGCGTATCTGGCGTTCATCGAGGACGGCGGCTACGACGACCCGCGCTGGTGGACGAAGGAGGGCTGGGCGCACGTCCGCCGCAACTCCCTTACGGCGCCTGAGTTCTGGCGCCGGGAGGCGGGCCAGTGGCTGCGGCGCCGGTTCGGTGTCACGGAGGCCGTACCGCTGAACGAGCCGGTGGTGCACGTCTGTTGGTACGAGGCGGACGCCTACGCCCGCTGGGCCGGACGCCGGCTGCCCACCGAGGCCGAGTGGGAGAAGGCGGCCCGCCACGACCCGACGAACGACCGCTCGATGCGCTACCCGTGGGGCGACGCCGACCCGGCCCCCGAGCACGCCAACCTCGGCCAGCGCCACCTGCGCCCGGCGCCCGCGGGCAGCTACCCGGCTGGCGAATCACCGCTGGGCGTACGCCAGTTGATAGGCGACGTGTGGGAGTGGACGTCGAGCGACTTCCTTCCCTACCCGGGGTTCAAGGCGTTCCCGTACAAGGAGTACTCGGAGGTGTTCTTCGGCCCCGAGTACAAGGTGCTGCGGGGCGGTTCCTTCGCCGTGGACGAGGTGGCCTGCCGGGGCACGTTCCGCAACTGGGACTACCCGATCCGGCGGCAGATCTTCTCCGGCTTCCGCACCGCCCGCTCCTCGGGGCCGTCTGATGTGCCGTCATCTGGCGTACCTGGGACCCGAGGAGCCGCTCGGCCGGCTCCTCGTGGACCCGGAGCACAGCCTGTACCGCCAGTCCTGGGAACCGCGTCGACAGCAGCACGGGACGGTCAACGCCGATGGTTTCGGGGTGGGTTGGTACGCCGAGGGCGACCCGGTGCCGGGCCGCTACCGGCGGGCCGTGCCCATCTGGGGCGACCAGTCCTTCGCCGACCTGGCCCGCGTGGTCCGCTCGGGGTCGCTGCTGGCCGCCGTACGGGACGCGACGTTCGCGGGTGCGGACGGGGAGGCCGCGGCGGCGCCGTTCGCCGCGGGTCCCTGGCTGTTCAGCCACAACGGCGCGGTCACCGGCTGGCCGCGGACACTGGCGGCGCTGGCCCAACGCCTGCCGCCGGTGGACCTGTTGTCGCTGGAGGCCCGCTGCGACTCGGCGTTCGTGTGGGCGCTGGTCCTGGGCCGGCTCCGGGCGGGCGACGAGGAGGGGCAGGCCCTGGCCGACACGGTCGTGGAGGTCGCTCACGCGGCCCCCGGTTCCCGCCTCAACCTCCTTCTCACCAACGGCGATTCGATCGCCGCGACGGCCTGGGGCGACACCCTCTGGTACCTCTCGGAACCCGGCCGCCGCACGGTCGTGGCGTCCGAGCCCTACGACGACGACCCGCACTGGCAGGAGGCCCCCGACCGCACTCTGCTCACCGCAACCCGCACGGAGGTCCTCCTCACCCCCTGAAGGACCTAGCACCCGCACCGTCGAAGGAGCCCCGCACGTGAGCCCGTTCCTTCTCACCCGCACCCTGCCCGAGGACGCCACCGACGCGGCCCTGCGCGCCGACGTCCTGGAGGGCCTCACCAGCACCCCGAAGACCCTCCCGCCGAAGTGGTTCTACGACGCCCACGGCAGCGAACTCTTCGAGCAGATCACCGAGTTGCCCGAGTACTACCCCACCCGCGCCGAGCGGGAGATCCTCCTCGACCGGGCCGGCGAGATCGCCGCCGCGACCGGCGCCCGCACGCTCGTCGAGCTGGGCTCCGGGTCCTCGGACAAGACACGGCACCTGCTGGACGCGTTCACCGGCCTGGCGGTGTATGTCCCGGTCGACGTCAGCGAGAGCGCGCTCACGCAGGCCGGGCACGCCCTCGTCGAGGAGCGCCCGGGTCTCGACGTGCACGCCCTGATCGCGGACTTCACCGGTGACCTCACCCTGCCGGAGACACCGGGCCCGCGCCTGCTGGCGTTCCTGGGCGGAACGATCGGCAACCTGCTCCCGGCGGAACGCGCCACGTTCTTCGCCGGCCTGCGCTCACTCCTCTCCCCCGGCGACGCGCTGCTCCTCGGCACGGACCTGGTGAAGGACGAGGACGTCCTGGTCAGGGCGTACGACGACGCGGCCGGGGTGACGGCCGCGTTCAACAAGAACGTCCTGACCGTGGTCGACCGCGAACTCGGCGCCGACTTCGACGCCGACGCTTTCGACCACGTAGCCCTCTGGGACACGGACAACGAGTGGATCGAGATGCGGCTGCGTTCCCGCACGGACCAGACCGTGAAGATCCCCGCCCTCGATCTCGCCGTCGACTTCACGGCCGGCGAGGAACTCCGCACGGAGATCTCGGCGAAGTTCCGCAAGGAGGGCGTGCGGTCCGAACTGGCCGCCACCGGGCTGGAGTTGACCCACTGGTGGACCGACCGGGAGGGACGCTTCGCGCTGTCGCTGAGCGTGGTGCGCTGACATCGGACGACGGGCCGTCTCGCGCGCTGCCGCACCTTGGGGCACGGTGGTGTGTGGAGTGACGCGTGACGCGCCCGTCACGGCCGAGAGGAGTACCCGCATGTCCGAGCACACGTACCGGGTCACCGAGATCGTCGGCACCTCTCACGAGGGC
Organism: Streptomyces sp. N50; assembly: GCF_033335955.1. GTDB lineage: Bacteria > Actinomycetota > Actinomycetes > Streptomycetales > Streptomycetaceae > Streptomyces. The sequence continues at coordinate 8,743,394 of NZ_CP137549.1, read as the reverse complement.
ATCGACCAGGCCATCCGCAACGGCGTCGCCCGCGCCGCGCAGACCCTGCGCGGCCTGGACTGGTTCGAGGTGACCCAGGTCAGGGGCCAGATCGAGAACGGGCAGATCGAGCACTTCCAGGTCGGCCTGAAGGTCGGCTTCCGCATCGAGGACGAGGACTGACGGCCGTAGCGGCTACGACTGTCAGGTCCGGCCCTCCCCCTCCTGTGCCGCCTCCAGCGCGGCGGAGGGGGAGGTCCAGCGGGCCCGTACGACCCTGAAACCGGCCCGTTCCGCGTCGTCGCAGACCAGCTCGTCGTCGTCCACGAGGACCCGGATCTCGCGGTCGCGGGCGAGCTGCCCGAGTTTCTCCAGCTTGGTGCGCCGGGCGGGCCTGCGGTCGTCGTTGCGCCGCATGAGGACCCGCCCCTCGGGCAGCCCCTGCGCGGCGAGCCAGGCGAGCGTGTCGCGCCGGCAGCGTTCGGGCCGCCCGGTCAGATAGACGACCTCGCACTCCTCGGCACTCTCCAGCGCGAGCGCGATGCCCTCGGCCAGGGGTGGATCCTGCGGCGCGGCACCGAAGAAACCGTCCCAGTCACGCGGCTTCCGCTCCAGGAACCGCTGCCGGTGGGCCGTATCGGCGAGGGTGTTGTCGAGGTCGAACACGGCGAGCGGGCGCTTGTTGTCGGCGGTCACCCGCCCACCCTAGACAGTCGGACCCGCCACCCCGCGGGCGGCCCGCGAGAGCCCTGGCCTCATGCTTCTTGCATGTCTGCCGCCACTCCCGCCCCCCGTACGTTCCTCATCGGCGCCGCCCGCGAGCGGCCCTGCACCCTGGTCGTGTGCCGGGGCTGCTGCTGCGGCGACCCGCGCAAACACCCCGGCACCGACCACGCCTGGCAGTTGGAACGGCTGCGCGCGGGTGCCGCCGAGCACGGTTTCGCGGTGCGTACGACGGACTGCCTCGGCCCCTGCGACCAGGCCAACGTGATCGTCGTCCAGCCGTCGGCCGCGGGGCGGCGCGCCGGTGGGCGGCCGACCTGGGTCGGGTTCGCGATGGACGACGACTGCACGGAGGAAGTGCTGGAGTGGGCGGCGGCGGGCGGGCCGGGCATAGCCGCGCCGCCCGTCACGCTGGAGCTCCAGTTCATCGACCCGCCCCGGGACGCACGCGTCCGGTCCCGGCGGTGAGAACCGTGCACGCGACCCCCGATTGCTAATGGGATCCATTTTCATATAGCGTCCTCGGTGCCCACCAGCCCACCGAGGAGGAATCCCCATGGCCGTCCCCAAGCGGAAGATGTCCCGCAGCAACACCCGCCACCGCCGCGCCCAGTGGAAGGCCACGACATCCACGCTCGTGCCGGTCACCGTCGACGGCGTTCGTCACCTCGTCCCGCAGCGCCTGGCAAAGGCGTACGAGCGCGGGCTGCTGCGCCCCGAGGACTGACCGGCGCGGGAATGCCGAGGCCTCCCCGGTGTTGGAACAGACGTGAGTTCCGTGATCGCCACCACCCCGATCTCCGTCCTCGACCGGTCCCGCACCCGCGAGGGGCACCCGGCCGCCGAGGCACTGCGTGACACCGTGCGGTTCGCGCGGGAGATCGAGGAGCTGGGCTATCACCGCTTCTGGGTGTCGGAGCACCACGGCGTGCCCGGGGTCGCGGGCTCCGCACCGACCGTGCTGGCCGCCGCCGTCGCCTCGGCCACCCGGAGCATCCGGGTCGGGACGGGCGGGGTGATGCTGCCCAACCACCAACCCCTGGTCGTGGCCGAGCAGTTCGGGGTCCTGGAGTCACTCTTCCCCGGCCGGATCGACATGGGACTCGGCCGATCCGTCGGCTTCACCACCGGAGTACGCAAGGCGCTGGGCCGTGACAAGGACGACGCCGACGACTTCGCCGGACAACTCGACGAACTCCTCGGCTGGTTCCGGGGTACGTCACCCACCGGCGCGCACGCACGGCCCTCCGAAGGGCTGACCGTCCCGCCGTTCGTGCTCGCGATGGGCGAGGGCGCCGACATCGCGGCCCGGGCCGGTCTGCCGATGGTCATCGGGGACCTCCGCAACCGGGACAAGATGCGGCGCGGAATCGACCACTACCGCGACAGCTTCCGGCCCTCCCCCTGGACCCCGGAACCGTACGTCGTCATCTCGGGCACGATCGCCGTGGCCGCCACCCCCGAGGCGGCCCGACGGCTGCTCGTCCCGGAGGCCTGGTCGATGGCGTACTCGCGCACCCACGGCACCTTCCCGCCGCTGCCGCCCGCCGAGCGCGTGGAGCAACTACCCATGACCGACAAGGAGTTCGGCTTCTACGAGGCCGGGCTCACCGGACAGCTCGCGGGCACCGAGGAACAGGTGGCCCACGAGCTGGAGACGGTGCTGAAGGAGACGGCCGCCGACGAGGTCCTCGTCACCACCAGCACCTACGACCGCGATGCCCTGCTGGACTCCTACCGGCGGCTCGCCTCGCTCAGGGCGTGAGCACCATCCGGAAGCGGGCCGCACCGGACAGCATCCGCTCGTAGGCCTCGCCGGCCTGGTCCAGGGGGACGGTCTCCACCATCGGGCGGATGTTGTGCAGGGCGCTGAAGGCCAGCGTGTCCTGCACGTCCTGCGAGGTGCCGGACGGGTGACCCCGAACGACCTTGGCGCTCATGAGCAGTTGAAGCGGACTGATCCCCAAGGGCGCGGTGTCCGCCCCGACGACGACCAGCTCGCCACGAGGCCGCAGCCCCTCCACGGTCGCCGTGGCGGCATCCGCGTTGCCCGCCGTGGCCAGTACGGCCTTGGCGCCGCCGAGGGCCTTCAGCGCGTCCGCGACCTCGGTGTCCGCCGTGCTGTCGACGTAGTGGTGCGCGCCCAACTGCTTGGCGAAGTCGGCCTTTTCGGGGCCCCGCGCGATCGCCACGGTCTCGAATCCCATCGCCACCGCGTACTGCACGCCCAGGTGACCGAGGCCGCCGAGTCCGAGTACGGCCACCAGGTCGCCCGGCCCCGCCGAACTGCGCCGCAGCCCGTTGAACGTGGTCACGCCCGCACATCCCATGGGCGCGGCGGCGCTCGCCGAGAGGCTGTCAGGGATCCGGGCGAGTGCGTCGACCGGCGCCACGGTCATCTCCGCGAAGCCTCCGTCGTACGCCCAGCCAGGCACTTTCATGTTCTCGCAGACGATGAAGTCGCCCTGCCTGCACGGGGTGCAGTACCCGCAGCTGCCGCCGAACCAGCCGACGCACACCCGGTCGCCGACCCGCCAACCACGGTCCGACGCGCCCTCGCCGAGCGCGTCGATGTGCCCCGCGATCTCGTGCCCGGTGACCAGCGGGAACGGCACGCCCGGTACTCCGGCGTTCACGAAGAAGGTGTCGCTGTGGCAGATCCCGCAGGCCTCCACGGCGATCCGCACATGGCCCGGGCCGGGCTCCGGCACATCCCGCTCGACGATCGTGAACTCGCCGCCGGCCGCGCTCACTTGCGCGACTCGATAACTGCTCATACCTGTCTCCCAGAGGGTGCGAATGCGACTGCGCTAGTGCTCGGCCGCCTGACGTGCCCTGATCTCGATCGTGCCGTCGCTCGCGTCGACCCGGGCCTGGTCGCCCGCGTTCAGTTCACCGGCGAGGAGCATGTCGGCGAGCCGGTCGTCGACCTCGCGCTGGATGGTGCGGCGCAACGGGCGGGCGCCGAAGTCGGGTTGGTAGCCGAGGTTGGCCAGCAGGTCCGCCGCCGCGTCGGTGACGTCCAGGGTGACGTCCTGGGCGTGCAGCCTGCGCCGGGTGTGTTCCAGCAACAGGTCGACGATGTCGCGGAGTTGGGCGCGTTCCAGCCCGCGGAAGACGATGATCTCGTCGATGCGGTTGAGGAACTCGGGGCGGAAGTGCTGGTTCAGGACCGGCATCACCGTCTCGCGGACCTTGGCGTAGTCGTCGACGCCCGCCGCGAGGATGCGGTCGGCGCCGATGTTCGACGTCATGATCACCACGGTGTTCTTGAAGTCGACGGTGCGCCCCTGCGAGTCGGTGAGCCGCCCGTCGTCGAGGAGTTGCAGCAGGGTGTTGAAGACATCGGGATGCGCCTTCTCGACCTCGTCGAGCAGCAGCACGGCGTACGGCTGCCTGCGGACGGCCTCGGTGAGCTGGCCGGCCTCCTCGTGGCCGACGTATCCGGGAGGGGCTCCGACCAGGCGGGAGACGGTGTGCCGTTCCTGGAACTCGCTCATGTCGAGGCGGATCATGCGGCCCTCGTCGCCGAAGAGGGCGGCGGCGAGGGCGCGGGCCAGCTCGGTCTTGCCGACGCCGGTGGGGCCGAGGAAGAGGAAGCTGCCGATGGGCCGGTTCGGGTCGCTCATGCCGGCCCGGGCGCGGCGTACGGCCCGGGCGACGGCGGTGATGGCCTCGTCCTGGCCGACCACGCGCTCGTGGAGGTGCTCCTCCAGCTTCATCAGCCGAGCGCGCTCCTCCTCGGTGAGCTGGGCGACGGGGATGCCGGTGGTGCGGGAGACAACCTCGGCGATGTCCTCGGCGGTGACCTTGGGCGCCTGCTCCTCGGCGGAGCCGCCCGCCTTCAACTCGGCCTCGGTGTCCCTGATCCGGTCGCGGATCTCCTTGGCCCGCTCGTACTCCTCGTCGGCGACGGCCTGGTCCTTCTCCCGGTTGAGGGCGGCGAGCCTGTCCTCGACCTCCCGGTCGTCGGAGAGCGGGGTCTTGGCCCGCAGCCGTACCCGCGCCGCCGCCTGGTCCATCAGGTCGATGGCCTTGTCGGGCAGGAAGCGGGCGGTGATGTACCGGTCGGAGAGTTCGGCCGCCGCGACAACCGCCTCGTCGGTGATACGGACTTGATGGTGGGCCTCGTAGCGGTCGCGCAGGCCGCGCAGGATCTCGATGGTGTCGTCGACGGTCGGTTCGCCGATCAGGATGGGCGCGAAGCGCCGCTCCAGCGCGGAGTCCTTCTCGATGTACCTGCGGTACTCGTCGACGGTGGTGGCACCGATGAGGTGCAACTGCCCACGGGCCAGGGCGGGTTTGAGCATGTTCCCCGCGTCGAGAGCACCGTCGCCCCCTCCCCCCGCACCGACGACGGTGTGCAACTCGTCGAGGAACAGCACCAGTTCGTCACTGTGCTCGCTCACCTCGTCGAGGAGCTTCTTCAGCCGCTCCTCGAACTCGCCCCGGTACTTGGTGCCGGCGACCATCCCGGCCAGGTCCAGCGAGACGAGCCGCTTGCCCGCCAGGGTCTTCGGCACGTCACCGGCGATGATCCGCTGGGCGATGCCCTCGACGACGGCGGTCTTGCCGACGCCGGGGTCGCCGATGAGGACGGGGTTGTTCTTGCTGCGCCGGGAGAGCACCTCGATGGTCTGCTCGACCTCCTCGTCCCGCCCGATCACCGGGTCGAGCCGCCCGGCGCGGGCGTCCTCGGTGAGGTCACGCCCGTACTCGTCGACGGTCGGCGTGCTGCTGGGCCTCTTCCGCTCGGGCTCGGCACCGGTGGGCATCCGGTCGCTCTCCCAGCCGCTGCCGGTGAGGGCCTGTCCGGCGGCCGACTCGGGGTTGGCGGCCAGCGCGCGCAGCAGATGCTCGGGGCCGATGTACGAGGAGTCCTCGGCACGGGAGATCTGGTACGCGTCGAGCAGGGCCCGCTTGGCGGCCGGGGTGAGCGTGGTGGGTTCGGTCTTCGGCCCACTCCCCTCACCGGCGGTCAGCCGTTCCCGGATCCGGTCGGGGTCGGCGCCCGCCTCGGCGAGCAGCCGTCGGGTCGACTCCTGCTCGGTGGCGGCGGCCAGCAGATGCCGGGCGTCGAGTTCCTCGCTGCCCTCGACGGCGGCGATGTCCCGCGCCTGGGCCACCAGCTCACGGGCCCGTTCGGAGAGCAGGCTCCCGATGTCGACGCGCTGGGCCCGGCGTGCCGGTGACGCCGGTCCCGAACCGCCGAAATACCGGGACATCAGCTCGTCGAATTCCTCGAAGGGGCTGCGTCCGAAACCGAATCCGGGAGTGCTCATACGACCACGGGCCTTCTTCCGTGCGGCGACTGTGCGGCAACTGGCATCCGTGCCTTCCAACGTGGCACAGCGCGGACGCCCCCGCACCCCCGCAGGTCACCGGGCACCACACGGCGTGCTCGCATAGACTCGCCGGGTCATGCCCAGCCCACACACGCCCCACATCCCCGACTCCTACGTCCGTGTCCGCGACGCCCGCGAGCACAATCTCCAGGGCGTCGACGTCGACATCCCGCGGGACGTGTTGGCCGTGTTCACAGGCGTCTCCGGCTCCGGAAAGTCGTCCCTGGCCTTCGGCACGATCTACGCGGAGGCCCAGCGCCGCTACTTCGAGTCGGTGGCGCCGTACGCCCGCCGTCTGATCCACCAGGTGGGCGCCCCGAAGGTCGGCGGGATCACCGGCCTCCCCCCGGCCGTCTCCCTCCAGCAACGCCGCTCGACCCCTACCTCCCGCTCCTCGGTGGGCACGGTCACCAACCTGTCGAACTCCCTCCGGATGCTGTTCTCCCGAGCGGGCGACTACCCGCCCGGCGCGCAACACCTCGACTCGGACGCCTTCTCCCCCAACACGGCCGCGGGCGCGTGCCCGGAGTGCCACGGCCTGGGCAGGGTCCACCGCACCACCGAGGAGTCCCTCGTCCCCGACCCCTCCCTCTCGATCCGCGAGGGTGCGATCGCAGCGTGGCCGGGCGCCTGGCAGGGCAAGAACCTGCGCGACATCCTCGACACACTCGGCTACGACGTGGACGTGCCGTGGCGCGAACTCCCCGCCGACAAGCGGGAGTGGATCCTCTTCACGGACGAACAACCGGTGGTGACGGTCCACCCCGTCCGGGACGCGGACCGCATCCAACGCCCGTACCAGGGCACGTACATGAGCGCCCACCGCTACGTCATGAAGACCTTCGCGGACACGAAGAGCCCGACCCTGCGGTCGAAGGCGGAACGCTTCCTGACGAGCTCCCCCTGCCCGCTCTGCGGAGGCAGCAGACTGCGCCCCGAGTCCCTGGCGGTGACCATCGCGGGCCGCACGATCGCAGAGCTGGCCGCGCTACCACTGGCGGAGCTGGCAGGCACGCTCAACGGCACATCGGAGGCGGCCCGCGTCCTCACCGAGGACCTCACCTCCCGCATCGCCCCGATCCTCGAACTCGGCCTCGGCTACCTCAGCCTGGACCGCGCGACCCCCACCCTCTCAGCAGGCGAGCTCCAACGCCTGCGCCTGGCAACCCAGTTGAGGTCCGGCCTCTTCGGAGTCGTCTACGTCCTCGACGAACCGTCCGCCGGCCTGCACCCCGCGGACACCAAGGCCCTGCTCACGGTGCTGGACCGCCTGAAGGCCGCGGGCAACTCGGTGTTCGTGGTGGAGCACCACCTGGACGTCATGCGCGCCGCCGACTGGCTGGTGGACGTGGGCCCGCTGGCAGGCGAGCACGGCGGCCGGGTACTGCACAGCGGGCCGGTGGCAGGGCTGGCGGCGGTGGAGGAATCGGCGACGGCCCGTTTCCTCTTCGACGACTCCCCCACGCCGCCCCGCGAAGTCCGTTCACCGCGAGGCGAGTTGAAGGTGGGCCCGGTGACGCGGCACAACCTGCGGGACGTGACGGCGGAGTTCCCCCTGGGCGTGTTCACAGCGGTCACCGGCGTCTCGGGCTCCGGCAAGTCGACGCTGATCGGCGAGATCACAGAGGAACTTCCGGGTGTGGGCCGCCTGGTGTCGGTCGACCAGAAACCGATCGGCCGCACCCCCCGCTCGAACCTCGCGACCTACACCGGCCTCTTCGACGTCGTCCGCAAGGTGTTCGCGTCGACGGACGAAGCACGCGGGCGGGGTTACGGCGTAGGCCGGTTCTCCTTCAACGTGACGGGCGGCCGCTGCGAGACCTGCCAGGGCGAGGGCTTCGTGAGCGTGGAACTGCTCTTCCTCCCGAGCACCTACACCCCCTGCCCGGACTGCGGCGGCGCACGCTACAACCCCGAGACGCTCCAAGTGACGTACCGGGGACGGAACATCGCGGAGGTCCTCGACCTGACGGTGGAGAGCGCGGCGGCCTTCTTCGCGGACACGGACACCCCGGCCGTGACCCGCAGCCTGACCACACTCCTGGACGTGGGCCTCGGCTACCTCCATCTGGGCCAGCCCGCCACCGAGTTGTCCGGCGGCGAGGCCCAACGCATCAAACTGGCCACGGAGTTGCAGCGCGCCCACCGCACCCACACCCTCTACCTCCTCGACGAACCCACGACCGGCCTCCACCCGGCCGACGTAGAGGTCCTCCTCCGCTAACTCCACGGCCTGGTCGACACCGGCCACACCGTGGTGGTCGTCGAACACGACATGGCGGTGGTGGCGGGGGCGGACTGGGTGATCGACATGGGGCCGGGTGGCGGGGAGAAGGGCGGGCGAATCGTGGCGGCAGGCGCACCAGCGAAGGTGGCGAGGGCCAGCGCGAGCACTACAGCCCCTTACCTGGCAAACGCGCTCGGGTAAACCCCCTGCTTTTAGGGGCGCGGGGAACTGCGCGACCAGCCCCCACGCACCCGCACCCAACCGACTACCTCAGAAGCCCGGCAACCCATTCCCGGGGCAACCCATGAGTGTCATGAAGGTAGTGGTAGTCCTCCTCGCTCAGAGGACCTCGAAACTCCGGCCGGGACAGCACCCTCCGCCCCCGCTCAAGGAGTTGACCAAACCGCCGCTCCTCATCAAGGAGCACCTCCCGCTCGGTACCGGTCCCGACAAGCTCCACCGGCAAATCGGACAACGTACGCGAGTCATCGTCCCGCCACAGAACCGTAAGCACCCGCCGAATCAACCGCCGCACCACATACCCCCGCCCCGTGTTGGACGGCCGCACCCCTTCCCCGATCACGACCACGCTCGACCGCAAGTGATCACAGACAACGCGCATGGACCGCTCGTCCAGAACCCACAGCGTAGGAAGAACCCGCATCCACGTCTCGAACACATCCGTCTCAAAGACCGACCGCCGCCCCTGAAGAACAGCCACCAGCCGCTCCAAGCCCATCCCCGTATCAACACTCACCTGCGGCAACGGAACGAGCCCCCCGTCCTCACCCCGCTCCAGCCGCATGTGCACGTGATTCCAGATCTCCACCCACCGCGAATCACTGGTAGGACTCCCCTCCGGCGGCCCGTCCCCGGTCCAGTAGAAGATCTCCGAGTCAGGCCCACAGGGCCCCACCGGCCCATTGGACCACCAGTTCTCGTCCCGGGTGGACTCAACCGGCACACCCAACTCCCGCCAGGTGTCCAGCGATTCAAGGTCGGGGCCCACCTGTTCATCGCCGCCGAAGACAGTGACGTACAACTTCTCGCGCGGGATGCCGAAGCCGTCCCGCAGCAGCTCGTACCCCCAACGCAGGCTCTGCGGATGGTCGTAGTCACCCAACGACCATGACCCGAGCATCTCGAACACGGTCAGATGGGTGAGGTCGCCGACCTCGTCGAGATCCGTGGTGCGCAGGCAGCGTTGGACGTTGACGAGCCGCCGCCCCTGCGGATGGGGACGGCCCAGGAGATACGGCGTGAGCGGATGCATGCCGGAGGTCGTGAAGAGGACCGGGTCCGAGGGCGGCGGCAGCAGCGAGCTTCCGGTGATCAGCTCGTGCCCGCGTTCGCGGTAGAAGTCGAGGAACGTACGGACGACGTCGTCGGTGTTCATGGCGGTGAGTCCTTCGCGGGTCGGGGAGACCGGAAGGGACCGCGGGGCAACGTGGCGAGGGGGCTGGAAACGACACACCCGGCGGTCCGTTTCCGGCCGCCGGGAGAGGTCAGTGAGGTTCAGGCGTCGGCGGCCGGCGAGCTGGTCGCTCGCGCGGTCGCGGTGGTGCGGGTGGGCCTGATGATCCTCATGGACGCAACGCTAACAGGACGCCTCCGCGCCGTCCTGCGGATTTTCACCGGGGCCTGCGCCACCGACGTGCAGTGGTCCTGGTGCTGGGGCTGAGCGGTGACCCCGGCCTGCGCCGCGTGGGCGAGGGAGCGGCGGTCGGGGTGGCTGCCGGGGGCGATGGTCTCGCCCACCTCCACCTCGGCGACGAGCCCGCGCGTCGACACGACCCGCCACACCGAGGTGAGCAGGGAGTCGCTGCCGACGAAGGCGGGGGCGGTGCTGGCGGTGCCGTCCGTCAGGTAGTGCAGGCCGACCGGCTGGACGGGGACTCCGGCGTCGAGTGCGGCCTGGAAGACGGCCCGCCGGAAGTGGCCCTGCGCCCGGCCGCACCAGGTGCTGCCCTCGGGGAAGACGGCGACCGCCCCGCCTGCGCGCAGGGCGCCCGCGATGGAGGCGACCGTCTCGGGCAGGGCGCGCAGCCGATCGCGGTCGATGAACAGGGCGCCGCTGCCCGCGGTGAGCGTGCCCGCCACGGGCCAGTGCCGGATCTCGGCCTTGGCCAGCATGCGGGCGGGGCGTACGGCGGCCAGCAGCGGGATGTCCAGCCACGAGATGTGGTTGGCGACCAGCAGCAGTCCGCCGGTGGACGTGGTGGCGCCGGTGATGCGGAGCTGGATGCCGGCGGACCGGACGATCGTCCGGCACCACCAGCGCACCGCGCGGGCGGGGATCCGCTTGCCGACGGGGGTGAGCGCGGCCCCGGCGGCCACCACGACCAGGACGGTCACGAAGCGCAGCACGGCGCGCGGTACGGCCGTGACGGACCCCTTCGACTCGATGCACGCCCTGGGGGTGCAGGGCGCGCTGGGCAGCCAGACGCTCATCACGCCGGGACGAGCGAGAGGAAGTGCCGCAGATAGCGCGGGTTGACCCGGCGCATCGACAGCAGCACGTACAGGTCGGCGACCCCGAAGTCCGGGTCGTGGGCGGGCTCGCCGCAGACCCAGGCGCCGAGGCGGACGTATCCGCGCAGCAGGGGCGGGAGTTCGACGCGGCCGGCGGGGCGGGTGACGCCGTCGGCGCTCCAGGGCAGCAGCGGGCGTACCCGGAACTCCTCCGGGGCGAGGTGCTTGGCGCTGACCCGGTCCCAGGTGCCGGCGGCGAGGGCGCCGCCGTCGGCGAGCGGGATGGAGCAGCAGCCGGCGAGCCACTCGTGGCCGCGGTCGACCATGTAGCGGGCTATGCCGGCCCAGATGAGGCCGATGACGGCGCCGTCGCGGTGGTCGGGGTGGACGCAGGAGCGGCCGACCTCGACGAGGCCCGGGCGGATCGAGTCGAGGGGGGCGAGGTCGAACTCGCTCTCCGAGTAGAGCCGTCCGGCGACCGCGGCGCGCTCGGGCGGCAGCAGCCGGTAGGTGCCGACCACCTGCCCGGTGACCGTGTCGCGGACGAGGAGGTGGTCGCAGTAGGCGTCGAAGGCGTCGACGTCCAGGCCGGGCTGCGGGCTGGAGAGGTGGGCGCCCATCTCCCCGGCGAAGACGTCGTGCCGCAGCCGCTGCGCGGCGCGCACATCGTCCTCGTCGCGGGCGAGCGTGACGGTGTAGCGGGTCGGCGCGGCGGGCTGCGAGGGACGGTCGAGGGTGGAAACGCCGGTCATGGCTCTCCCTGATCACGGGCCGGGGACGGCGGAGGAACAAGCTGGCCGGTTCCGTAAGTCCAGCCGCAACAGTTCTTCCTACGCCGGGCGTCCTGCGCGTGACCTGTGCCCGGAGCCGGGATGTGGGGTTGTTGAACGGCGTCCTCACACCTCGGCGTTCAACACCTGGCGTTCACTTGGGCGCGGCTCGGTGGTGTCCCGGAGCGGCGGCGGACGGCCGTAAGCCGTCAACGACGGGAGCCCGGCGGGAGTTCCCGCATCCCCTCGATCGATCGAAAATGCCTGGCGGGACCGGGGATGAGCACCACTCCCGGTCCCGCCCGTCCGCATCTTGTCGGCGAACGTTCTTGTCCCGTCAGGGAGCTCGTGCGGGGATTCAGCGTTTGGCGGCCTTGCGGGTCGCCCGCAGCCACTCCTTGTTCATGCCGGTGATGGAGACCAGCGGGATGCCCTTCGGGCAGGCGGTGGCGCACTCGCCGGCGAGGGTGCAGCCGCCGAAGCCCTCGTCGTCCATCTGCGCGACCATGTCGAGGACGCGGGTCTCGCGCTCGGGGGCGCCCTGTGGGAGGACGTTGAGGTGGTTGACCTTGGCGGAGGTGAAGAGCATCGCCGCGCCGTTCGGGCACGCGGCGACGCACGCCCCGCAGCCGATGCACTCGGCGTGCTCGAAGGCGAAGTCGGCGTCCGGTTTGGGTACGGCGGTGGCATGGGCCTCAGGAGCCGCGCCGGTCGGGGCGGTGATGTAGCCGCCCGCCTGGATGATCCGGTCGAAGGCCGAACGGTCCACCACCAGGTCCTTCACGACCGGGAAGGCGGAGGCGCGCCACGGTTCGATGTCGATCGTGTCGCCGTCCTCGAAGGACCGCATGTGGAGCTGGCAGGTGGTGGTGCGTTCCGGGCCGTGCGCGTCGCCGTTGATGACGAGGGAGCAGGCACCGCAGATGCCCTCGCGGCAGTCGTGGTCGAAGGCGACCGGGTCCTCGCCCTTGAGGATGAGTTCCTCGTTGAGGGTGTCGAGCATCTCCAGGAACGACATGTCCGTGGAGATTCCGTCCACTTGGTACGTGGACATGGCGCCTTCGGCGTCGGCGTTCTTCTGCCGCCAGACGCGCAGGGTGAGCTTCATGCGTAGCTCCGCTGGGTGGGGTGGACGTACTCGAAGACCAGGTCTTCCTTGTGCAGTACGGGAGATGAGCCCGTACCGGTGAACTCCCAGGCGGCCGCGTAGCTGAACTCCTCGTCCCTGCGCTCCGCTTCGCCGTCCGGGGTCTGCGACTCCTCGCGGAAGTGGCCACCGCAGGACTCGGCGCGGTTGAGCGCGTCGAGGCACATCAGCTCGGCGAGTTCGAGGTAGTCGACGATCCGGTTCGCCTTCTCCAGGGACTGGTTGAACTCCTCGCCGGTGCCCGGGACCTTGATCCGCCGCCAGAACTCCTCGCGGATCTGCGGGATGCGTTCCAGCGCCTTGCGCAGTCCGCTGTCGGTGCGGGCCATGCCGCAGAACTCCCACATGAGTTCGCCGAGTTCGCGGTGGAAGGAGTCGGGGGTGCGGTCGCCGTCCACCGCGAGGAGCAGGTTGAGCCGGTCCTCGGTCTCCGCCAACACCTCCTGTACGGCGGGGTGTTGGACGCCGATCTCCTCGTGTCCGGGATTCCGGGCGAGGTAGTCGTTGATCGTCGCCGGGAGGACGAAGTAGCCGTCGGCGAGACCCTGCATCAGCGCGGAGGCGCCGAGGCGGTTGGCGCCGTGGTCGGAGAAGTTGGCCTCGCCGATGGCGAACAGGCCCGGGATCGTGGTCTGGAGGTCGTAGTCGACCCAGAGTCCGCCCATCGTGTAGTGCACGGCCGGGTAGATCCGCATCGGCACCGTGTACGGGTCCTCGGCGGTGATCCGGGCGTACATGTCGAAGAGGTTGCCGTACTTCTCCTCGACGGCCTTCCGCCCCAACCGTCCGATGGCGTCGGCGAAGTCGAGGTAGACGCCCTGTCCGCCGGGGCCGACTCCCCTGCCCTCGTCGCACACGTTCTTCGCGGCGCGGGACGCGATGTCGCGGGGCACGAGGTTGCCGAAGGCCGGGTAGATGCGCTCCAGGTAGTAGTCGCGCTCGGCCTCGGGGATCTCGTTCGGCGGGCGCTGGTCGCCCTTTGCCTTCGGCACCCAGATCCGGCCGTCGTTGCGCAACGACTCGCTCATCAGGGTGAGTTTGGACTGGTGATCGCCGGTGCGCGGGATGCAGGTGGGGTGGATCTGCGTGAAGCATGGATTGGCGAACAGGGCTCCCCGCCGGTGGGCGCGCCAGACGGCGGTGGCGTTGGAGTTCATGGCGTTCGTCGACAGGTAGAAGACGTTGCCGTAGCCGCCGCTGGCGAGGACGACGGCGTCCGCGAAGTACGTGTCGATACGGCCGGTGATGAGATCGCGCGCCACGATCCCGCGCGCCTTCCCGTCCACGACGATCAGGTCGAGCATCTCCGTGCGCGGGTGCATCTCGATGTTCCCGGCGGCGATCTGCCGGGACAGGGCCTGGTAGGCGCCGAGGAGGAGTTGCTGGCCCGTCTGGCCTCGGGCGTAGAAGGTCCGCGAGACCTGCACACCGCCGAAGGAGCGGGTGTCGAGCAGGCCGCCGTACTCCCGCGCGAAGGGCACGCCCTGCGCGACGCACTGGTCGATGATCTCGACCGAGATCTGCGCCAGGCGGTGGACGTTGGACTCGCGGGCCCTGAAGTCGCCGCCCTTGACGGTGTCGTAGAAGAGGCGGTGGACGGAGTCGCCGTCGTTGCGGTAGTTCTTCGCGGCGTTGATGCCGCCCTGGGCGGCGATCGAGTGGGCGCGGCGCGGGGAGTCCTGGTAGCAGAACTGGACGACGTGGTAGCCCTGTTCGGCGAGGGTCGCGCCCGCTGAGCCGCCCGCGAGGCCGGTGCCGACGACGATCACCGTGTGTTTGCGGCGGTTGGCGGGGTTGACGAGTTTGGCCTCGAAACGGCGGGTGTCCCAGCGCTCGTTGATGGGGCCGGTGGGCGACTTGGTGTCGGTGACGGGTTCCCCGGTCGTGAAGTCCGCGTATTCGAGGGGCATTTGGGCTTCAGGAGACATTTCAGCTCACCACTCCGGTCATGACGCCCACGGGTACGGCGATGAAGCCGGCCGTGAGCAGCAGCGCGAGGACATTGGCGATCGTCTTCAGGGCGCGGTCGCGGCTGCGGCTGCCCGCGCCGAGGGTCTGGGCGGCGCTCCAGAAGCCGTGCCGGACGTGCAGGCCGAGGGCGAGCATCGCGACGATGTAGATGGTGTCGCCGTACCAGGTCGAGAAGGTGTCCACGACGTTCTGGTACGGGTGGCCCTCCTGGAAGCCGCCGGAGTGCACGGTGCCGGTCGTCAGGTCGAGGATGTGCCAGACGATGAACAGGACGAGGATGATGCCGCCCCAGCGCATGGTGCGGGTGGCGTAGGTCGCCCGAGGTTTCTTGTGCACGTACTTGCTGGGGCGCGCCTTGATGTCGCGGCGGCTGAGCTGGTACGCGGACACGGCGTGGGCGATCACGGCGACGACGAGGACGATCCGGATGAGCCAGAGCGTCCACTCGTAGTGCATGAAGGGTTCGCCGATGGTGCGCAGCCAGTGGGCGTAGTGGTTGAACTCGCCCGCGCCGAAGAAGATCTTCAGGTTGCCGATCATGTGAACGACCAGGTACAGCAGCATGATCAGGCCGCTGACGGCCATCACCGTCTTCTTGCCGACGGAGCTGTCCCACACCGTGCGCGCCATCGACGGCCGTCGGTCCGTCCGCGTTGCCAGAGCCATGGCAAGCACGCTAAGTGTCAAGGGGCCGATCGGTCCAAGACATGGTCTGCCTGGTTTCCATAGCCTGTGGCTATCGTAGGTGTATGCAGTTCCAACAGCTCCAGTACTTCGTGGCCGTCGCCGAGACCCGGCATTTCACCCGGGCCGCCGATCTGGTCCATGTCGCACAGCCCTCGCTGTCCCAGCAGATCAAGGCGCTGGAGCGGGAGCTGGGCGCGGATCTGTTCCTGCGAGCCCGGGGCAACATCACGCTCACGGACGCGGGCGAGGCGCTGCTGCCGCTGGCCCGGCGCATCCTGGCGGACGCGGACACGGCCCGGCACGAGGTGCAGGAGCTGGCCCAACTCCGAAGCGGCCGAATCAGGTTGGGCGCGACCCCGAGCCTGTGCACGGGCCTGCTCCCGGACGTCCTGCGCGCCTTCCACGACCGCTATCCGGGCATCCGGCTGCTGGTCGAGGAGGGCGGTTCGCACGATCTCGTACGCGAACTCGCGCGCGGCGCCCTCGACTTGGCCTTGGTGGTGTTGCCGCTGCCCACCCCCTCACCGGCGTTGACCACGGTGGAGCTCCTGCGCGAGGACCTCGTGGTCGTCTCCTCGCCGGAGGCACCGGCACCGGGCCGAGGCCGGACGGTGCGGATCTCCGACCTGGAGGGCGAGCGCCTGGTGATGTTCCGGCACGGCTACGACCTCCGCGAACTGACCGTCGCCGCCTGCCGCGCCGAGGGCTTCGAACCGGACTTCGCGGTGGAGGGCGGCGAGATGGACGCGGTCCTCGGTTTCGTCCGGGCGGGGCTCGGCGTGGCCGTCGTACCGCGCATGGTCGCGACGAAGTCCGGGCGGGGGTTGCGGGTGACACCGCTGGCGCGGCCTGGGCTGCACCGGACCATCGCCCTTGCGCATCGCAGTGATGTGGCTCCGCCGAGGGCCGCGCGGGAGTTGCAGCGGATGTTGTTGGAGCGGTGACAACCGGGCGCCACGGTACGGAAGTTCATCGCCCCCGGCGCCCGGGTGGCTCACCACGTCGGGATGAACCCGCCGTCGATCACCAGGTCGCTGCCGGTCAGGTTCGCCGCTCGGTCGCCGGCGAGGAACAGGACCACGTCGGCGATCTCGGCGGGCTTGGAGAAGCGGCCGGTGACGGTGGCGGCGGAGGCCTGGGCGACGACCTGTTCGGGGGTGAGGCCGGCGGCGGCCGATACCGTCGCGGCGACGCCACCGCCGCCGAGCCACAGTTCCGTCTCGACCGGGCCGGGGCTGACCGTGTTGACGCGGATGCCCTTCGGGCCGGCCTCCTTGGACAGGGCCTTGGAGAAGGCGACCAGGGCGGCCTTGCCCGCGCTGTAGTCGATGACCAGCGGGTCGGGCAGGGTGGCGTTGACCGAGCCGATCGTGATCACGGAGCCTCGCTCCGCGGCCAGCATCAGGGGCAGGGCGGCGCGGGTGACGCGTACCGCCGTGAGGAGGTTGAGGTCGAGGGTGCGCGCCCAGTCCTCGTCGGTCACGGACAGGAAGCCGCCGGTGCGGGGCGGTGCCGTACCGACGTTGTTCACGAGGATGTCGACGCGGCCGTCCGCCGCCTCGATCAGCCGCTCGGCCGCACCCGGTTCCGCGAGGTCCACGGGCACCCAGGTGACCGGGAACTCCTTGACCAGCGCGTCCAGCCCCTCGGTCGTCGTACGGGACCCGGCGACGACGCTCGCGCCCGCGCCGGCCAGCGCCTTCACGACCGCCAGCCCGATGCCCTTGCTGGCGCCCGTCACCACGGCGGTCCTGCCCTGCAGTTCGGTACTCATCGAGCCCAACTCCTTCGGTGAGACGCGGGACGCTGTTCGGTCGCCTTGGGGGCATCCTCCCCCGCCCGCGCCTCTCGCACAGGTCCTACTCGATGTCCGGCGGCACCACGGTCCCCTGGTGGTAGAACATCCGCCAGCCCGTCTCCTCGTCCCGCTTGCGCCACAGGGACGTGCGGCGGGCGCGGCGGCCGTCGGAGTCGGTCTCGTAGCGGAGCTGGACCAGGCCGGGGGCGAGGAGGGTGCCCGTGATGGCCGGCGGGTCGTGGTGCGGCTCCTCCGCCTCCGCGCCCGTGTGCTCGGGGAGCCAGGCCAGCATCTGCTCGTACGTGTAGCGGCGGCCCGAGGCGCCGATCTCGACGTACTCGGGGTCCAGCAGCCGGACCGCCTCGCTGCGGGAGGCGCGGACGGCCGGGTCCAGAAGGGCCAGTTCGCCCGCGATCGCTTCGTTCACGGCGTCCGACGCATGTGCTTCACTCATCCGCACATGATCACCCTCGAACCCGGGCCTCCCGCAACCGACTTGTGCCCTCAGCCGGTCGCGTCCACCAGCGCCAGGTCGTGCAGCCGCTCCGGCGGGCCCGGGCGGGCGTAGAACCAGCCCTGGGCCGTGTCGCAGCCCAGTATGCGGAGCTGTTCGGCCTGGGCGCCGGTCTCGACGCCCTCGACCGTCACCGCGAGGTTCAGGCTGTGGGCGAGGGAGACGATGCCCTCGACGATCTTGAGGTCGACGGGGTCGGCCGGGAACTGCTGCATGCTCTGGGTGAAGGAGCGGTCCAGCTTGAGGATGCTGACCGGCAGGCGGCGGAGGTTGGCCAGGTTCGAGTAGCCGGTGCCGAAGTCGTCCAGGGCGATGTCGACGCCCATCTCGGCGAGGCGCCGCAGCGGCTTCAGCAGGTCGTCGTCGGCGCCGATGAGGGCCGACTCCGTGACTTCCAGGCAGAGCGCGTCGGGTGCGACGCCGGTGCGCTCCAGGATGTCGACGGTGTCCTGGACCAGGCCGGGGTGGGTGAGCTGGCAGGGCGAGAGGTTGACGTTGATGCGCAGGGGGACGTCGTCGCCGTACGTCTCACGCCAGGCGCGGGCCTGGCGTACGGACTGTTCCAGGACCCAGCGGCCCAACGGGACGATCAGGCCGGTGTGTTCGGCGAGCGGGATGAAGCGGTCGGGGCCCAGGACGCCGTGCTGCGGGTGCAGCCAGCGGACGAGGGCCTCGGCGCCGCGCACGCTGCCGTCGCCGAGGTGGACCAGCGGCTGGTACTCGATGAAGAACTCGTTGCGGTCCAGGGCGGCGGGCAGGGCCGTTGTCAGGCCGTGGCGTGTGATCGCGCGGGCGTCGGCCTCCGGGTCGGCCAACTCGAAGCGGTTTCCGCCTGCCGACTTGGCGCGGTACATGGTGATGTCGGCGCTTCGCAGCACCTCCGCGGGGCCGCGTTCGCCGGCCGGGCCCTCGACGATGCCGATGGAGCCGCGCACGGTGAGGTCGCGGCCGTCGATGCTGACGGGGGTGATCAGGGCGTTCATGATGCGGCCCGCGAGTTCGTCGACCTCGCGCTCGGTGTCGGGTCCTGTGGTCAGCGCGACGAACTCGTCGCCGCCGAGCCGGGCGACCATCTCGCCGGGTGCGGTCGCGCAGGACTGCAGCCGGTCGGCGACCTCGACGAGCAGCCGGTCGCCGGCCGCGTGGCCGAGGCTGTCGTTGATGGTCTTGAAGCCGTCGAGGTCGAGGTAGCACAGGCCGAACCGCTGGTTGTTGCCCGCGCCGAGCGCCTTCTCCAGGCGTTCGAAGAACAGGGTGCGGTTCGGGAGGCCGGTGAGGGCGTCGTGGGTCGCCTCGTAGCGCAGCCGCAGGTTGAGCAGCCGGCGCTCGGTGGTGTCCTCCATGAGGGCGAGCTGGTACTGGGGGTTGCCGTCCGCGTCGCGCAGGAGGGAGACCGTGAGGTTGGTCCACAGGACCGTTCCGTCAGGCCGGTAGAACGCCTTCTCGACGTGGTAGTGCTCGCGCTCGCCGCGGACGAGCTCGTCGTAGAGGGTCCAGGTCTGCGGCGCGTCGTCCGGGTGGGTCCACTCGCGGACGTTGCGGCCGCCCATGGTCTGGTCATTGATGCCGAACATGCGCAGCAACGCGCCGTTGACCTGGAGGATGTTGCCGTCGAGGTCGGCCATGCCGATTCCTATGGCAGCGCCCTCGAAGACCGCGCGGAAGCGGGCCTCGGTCGCGTGCAGGGCCTGGGCGACGACGCCCTGGGCCTGGAGGGCGGCCACGGAGATGGCCTCCTGCTCGGCCAGGGTGCGCTCGCGCAGGGCCTGGGCGAAGCCGGCGGCCATGGCGTGCTGGAGGCGGGCCGAGCGGATCCGCAGGTCCTCCTGGGAGCCGTCGCCGCCGCAGTAGAGCACCAGGTAGGCGTCGACGCACTCCAGGCTGCGGGTGAGGGCGTCGGGGTCGGTGCAGTGCGCGGAGACGAGGGCGGCGCCGACCGCCTTGCCCTCCTCGGCCTCGAAGGTCCTGGCGCGCAGCGCCTCGCTCAACCGCCGTGCCAGCGGCAGGAGAAGCTCCTCGAACTCGGGCCGGGTCAGCGACGTGGAGGTCGCCGGGAACACCGCCCGGCTCCAGATGGTCGCGAACCTGCGCAGTCTGTCCTCCGGCCCGTCCGGCTCGGCGATCACGCCGCGCGTCCTACGCCGGCGAATCCGGAGAAGGAGTACGGATCCTCGTCCTCCAGCACTGTGTCCGGCCGCCACTCCGGCATCGGCACCAGTCCCGGTTCCACCATGTCGTACCCCTCGAAGAACCGCGCGATCTCCTCGCGCGAGCGCATGATCAGCGGATTGCGAATGTCCTTGTACACGTCCACCGCGCCTTCCGCCCGCTCCGGTGGCAGCGGGATTCCCTCGTACGAGGCATGCGTGAGGATCAGCAGGCTGCCGGGCGCGAGTGCCTCGCGCAGCTGTGCCACCGCTCCGTACGGGTCGTCCGCGTCTTCCACGAAGTGCAGTATGGCAACGAGAAGCAGCGCCACTGGCCGATTCACGTCGATCAGCCGCCGCACCTCGGCGCTCGCCAGGATCTCCTGGGGCTTGCGGAGGTCGGCCGCGACGACGTCCGCGGTCGCGTTGCCCGCGAGGACGGCCTGGCTGTGCGCGACCGCCACCGGGTCGTGGTCGACGTACATGACATGGGCGCCGGGGACGGCCTTCTGGGCGACCTCGTGGACGTTTCCGAAGGTGGGAATTCCGGAGCCGATGTCGAGGAACTGGGTGATGCCCTCGGCGGCCGCGAAGCGTACGGCGCGACGCATGAACGCGCGGTTCGCCTGCATGATCTTGGGAAGTCCCGGGAGGAACTCCATGGCCTTGCGGGCCGCCTCCCGGTCGACCTCGAAGTTGTGCGAACCGCCCAGGTAGTAGTCGTAGATACGCGAAACGCTCGGCACCGAGATGTCGATGCTTCGTGGTGCCCAGGCGGGACGCTCCATGTATCTCTCCAAGGCGTAGGCGATCCGGTGTTCGAGCTGAGGCTACTGATCGCCCGCCAAAGGGTCGAGCGGAAACGGAAATTGACCATCCGTTCCCGCCGATTGCCAGCGGCACGTGCCGAATTGACGTGCGGGGACATGCGGAGAGGCGCGGCGAATGCCGGAATTGGCGTCCGGAATACGCCAAAGCGGCCCGCCCCCTCCGTGCGGTGCGGAGGGGGCGGACCTGGGGTCGCGCGCGCTGCTGTGTTGTTCGGCATTTCTGTCGCTTGCCCGCGACCCTCCCTTCCGCGTTTCGGGTGCCGAGTGGGCGGGGGGCGATCAACCCTGGGGAGGTTCTCGCTACTCCGCGGGCGCGCCGACCGGCTTGCCTTCAGGGGAGACGGCGTACCAAGTGCCGCCCACGCCCTGTCCGTTGGTCTGTCCGGCGGCCGTGTCACCGGAGAAGGTGTAGATGGGCCAGCAGTTGACGGTCATCTGCTTGACGCCGTCGGAGCGGGTGAAGCCCATGAGGCCCTTCTTCTGCACGCCCTTGGTGTCGCTCGCCGAGACGATGCCGACGGCCGGCCACTTCTCCGCGCAGGCGCCGAGGCAGTTCGAGACCGACTTCGGCCATGCCTTGTCCTTGAGGAAGCGGTAGACCGTGTGGCCGTTCTTGTCGACGACGATGTCGCCGAGCTTGGCGTCCTTGCGGACGGAGAGGCCGGGCAGCGAGGCGAGGGTCGCCTTCTTGCCGTCGGGGGCCAGCGCGTACCACTTGCCGCCCACACCCTGGCCGTTGACGTCACCGGCGTTGACGTCCTTGGCGTAGCGGTAGGCGGGCCAGCCGCCGATGGTCAGCTGCTTGGTGCCGTCGGTGCGGGTCACCTCGCCGAGGAGGGCCTTGTCGATACCGGCGCCGGCCGTGGCGTCGTCCGCGGGAACCGGCGGCCAGGCGGTGGCGCAGTCGCCGTCGCAGTTCGACTTGGGGGGATTGGCCGTGTCGGCGTCGAAACGGTAGAGAGTGAGGCCGGCGCCGTCGCTCAACACCTTGCCGAGATCGGGGTTGTTGGCAACGGTCAGCTGGCCCGCGGGCTCGGCGGCCGCGGCCTGCTGGCCGTCCGCGCCGTAGCCGTTGCCGGCACCGGTGCTGGCGCTCGCCGTGGCACCGACGCTTCCGTAACCTCCGGCCGCCGCCGTGGCACCGACGTTCTGTGCCGCAGAGGAAGGCGTGGTCACATTTTCCGAACCGCACGCCGCCGTCAACGCCATGACGGACACGGCCGTCGCCGCGAGTGAGGCGCTCCGCCAGGAGGTCTTCATCGTCAACTCCCCATAATCACCTGGATGTTGCAGCGCCCGTCTGTGCCGCCGCACGGTCCTAGGTACGGGTGGGGACCACGGAAGTGTTCAACCGGCGCACAAATTTCTTTCCGACCCCTGTGACCCGGCGGCTCCATCTCGTACGCCCGTGCGCATCCGGCCATGTCCGACGGTCGGTTCGTCAAACCGTCACACCGCGCCTTCCACTCCTTCGGGGCAATCCCTTCGCGCCACGGCGCGCCCCCGCCCGCGAGGCCTCATGATCTCCGTCGTGCATGGACCCGAACCGACCCGAACCGCCCTCGCCGCAAGGGTGTTGACCCTGGTGACGCTGACATGGCTGCTGGCGGGCGCACCGGCGGGCCTGGCAGCGGCCGACGCGTGCGCGTACGCCTCGACGGGGCCGGACGGCACGGAGGCGGTCGCGGTGGCCGGCGGCGACTGGCCGACTCCCCCGGTCTGCCCGGAGCCGACCCCGCCGCCGCCCTGCCCCTCGCCGACCCCCACCCCGCCACCGCCCAAGCCGACTCCGCCTCCCCCGCCGAAACCCACCCCGACCCCGACCCCCAAGCCGACGCCGAAGCCCCGGCCCACACCGAAGCCCACCCCGCCACCGCCCGCCCCGGCGCCGCGCCCTGCCCCGGCGGCTCCGGCGCCCCGGGTGATCCCGACCCCCACGCCCACTCCGACCCCCACCCCGACCCCAACGCCGAAGCCATCACCCAGGCCCACCCCGCATCCCTCGGCGTCCCCGGTGAGTTATCCGAAGTACCACGCCCAGCCGAGTCCGCGGCCGGCCCCCAACCGGACGCCGCCGGTCGTCTACGTCCTGCTCATCACCCTGCCCGCGGTGGTCGCCATCGTCGCGCTGCGTCCACGCTGATCCCCGGAGGAACCTCTTGTCGGAATGGCTTGTTCTCGTCCTCGCGATGGCGGCGGCCTGTGTCGTCGTCGTCATCGTCACCTTCCTGCGCGAACGCTCGGCGTCGGAGGACGAGGACCCCAGTGAGACCCCGGACGTCATCGAGTACATGACGATGTGGATCGGCGTGGTGTACGCCATCGTCCTGGGCCTCGCGATCGCCGGCGTCTGGGAGGCCCGCAGCGCCGCCCAGGACCACGTACAGGCGGAGGCACAGGCGCTGCACGAGATCTCGGAGCGGGTGCGGGCCTATCCCGCCGACGAACGCGACCGGATCCGGGCCGACGTCGACGCCTACGTCTCACAGGTCGTCAACGTCGAGTGGAAGACGATGGCGGACCACGAGAAGCTCACCCAGCGCGGCACCGACCTCCTGGACCGCATCCGTGCGGACGTCACGGACTACCAGCCGAAGACGGACTTCCAGGCACAGGCCTATCAGCCCCTCGTCGACCAGGTCGGCGCCCTGGACCAGGCGCGCAACGCCCGTCAGGACTCCACCGGGGCGACCATGCCGTCGGTGGTGTGGTTCGGGCTGCTCGCCGGAGCCGTGATCACCATCGGCATGGTCTTCGCGCTGCAGATCCGGCGTACGACACGGGAGCTGATCCTCGCCGGGCTGTTCTCGGCGCTGATCGCGTTCCTGCTCTTCCTGATCTGGGACTTCGACGCGCCGTACAGCCGCGGCATCACGGCCTCGGCGCAGCCGTTCCTGAACCTCTTCCCACACATCAAGGACTGACGGCCCCTCACCGGAGCCGGTCACCGGGGGACGTCCGCCACGCCGCGGGCGTCCCCCGGTCGCACGAACGGGGTCCCCTGTGCGGCCCACACGATTGCCCCATTCGCGCGACTGCGATCGCGGGAGCGCACACATGTTCCTAGCGTTTCGGTCATCGAGGTGCATTTACGGCGCAAGCGGAAAAGGTCCGCTGCTGCTCCTCGGGGACCCGGAGGAACCACCATGCGCGCGATACGCGTCGCTTCGGCCGCACTGCTGGGCATCAGCGCCCTCGCCCTGTCCGCGCCGGTCGCCGTCGCGAAGGGCGACGGCAACCACAACATCACGCCGTTCGGCTTCAGCGTCCTGCCCTCGACGATCGCGGCGGGCGGCCAGGTGACCCTGCAGCTCGACCGCGACCAGGGCGGCTGCAAGGGCTCCGCCACGGTCTCCTCCGGGGTCTTCGACACCGTCCGGATCTCGCCGGGGCAGTCCTCGGCGTCGGCGATGGTCGACTGGGACGCGCGGCCGGGGGCGGTGTACCAGGTGACGTTCACGTGTGACGGCGTGAGCGGCTCCACGGGTCTGACCATCGCCTCCGGCCGCACGAACAACAACATCCAGCCGCTCCAGCCGGCCCAGCAGATCCCCCGAGGGGTCCACGCCGGTGAGGGCGGCAGCATCGCCGGCTTCGACCTCAAGGAACTCGGCATCGGCGCGGCCCTCATCGCGGGCTCGGTGGGAGCGGCGTACCACTTCTCCCGCCGCCGCACCGGAGAGGACGGCGCCTGACCTCGGCACCACCCGCACAGGCCTTCGCCCCGGAACCCGCAAGGGTCCGGGGCGAAGGCCTGTCACATGCGCCTGAACTCCGAAGGGGAGGAGGTCAGATCCCGCGCTCGGTGCGGCGGCGCATCCAGAACACCCCGCCGGCCACGACGGCCGCGGCGACCAGGCCGCCGCCGATCGCCATGTCGGTCGGGGTCGCCCCGGCGCTGCTGCTGCCGCCGAGCCCGCCGCGGACACCGCCGATGACGGTGTAGGCGTCGTCACGGGTGAGCGAGGAGCCGTTGGAGCAGCGGACCGTGATGCTGTACGAGCCCGGGGTGGCCGACCGGCTGATCCTGGCGGTTCCGCTGGACGTCGTACCGGAGTTGCCGAGCAGGGACAGGTTGGCGGGGCGTTCGAACCCCGGTGAGGTCGCCATGGCGTTGCCGCCGCTGAAGCAGCCGTCGACCGTGACGGTGAGCTGTCCGCCGCGGGCGATCACGCTGGGCAGGGCGACGATGTTGCTGGGGCTGGCGCCCATGCCGTCCGCGACGGCCACCGGGGCGGCGAGCCCCAGGACGGCCACCGTGGCACCGGCGGCAGCCAGGGCACGAGTTGTACGCATGTCATCCTCCGCGGAAGGCGCCCCGGGACCCGTCCCCGGTCGATCGGCGAGAAAACGCCTCCCAGACGCACCCTCAGATGCCTTGCGCGCGCCCGCATTTCGAGAATGGTCCGTCCTGGTGAGAGGACACGCCGGAGGGAAAGCGCACAATCGGATATTGCCGCAGGTCACACACCGTCAGAAAATTCCTGTGCGTGCCAACTCGTATGGCGCACATAAGGATGCCCGGGCCACCCGTTCGCGCTTCCCCCGTCGCCGGTTCCGGCTTCGGCATTTAGCGTTCTCGTATGCGCGATTGACGTGGCGACGGCCGCGTCGAGAGGGGATGGCGAATGTCTGCGTCGGAGCTGTCCGAGCTTGCCGAAGAGGAGGAGCGGCAGAAGAAGCGCGCCCCGTGGGGAGTGATAGCGCTTGTTCTGCTGACCGGTCTCGCGCTCATTCGGAATGGTTCCGGGGAGTTCGACGTCGGGCCGCCGCAGCCGGCCTCCGCCGCGGCCGCGGACGCCCGGACCGGCCACACCACGTTCGGCAAGGTCCCGGCCCCGCTGCCGTACTCCGTCGCCGACCGGGTGCGGATCCCCTCCATCCGAGTCGACGCCCCGGTGATGCCGGTGGGCCTGGACGCGGACGGCTGGGTGGGCGCCCCGCCGCCGGAGGACCCGAACCTGGCGGGCTGGTTCACCGGCGCCGTCTCCCCCGGCGAAAAGGGCACGGCGGTCGTCGTCGGCCACGTCGACAACAAAATGGGCCCCGCCGTGTTCTACGGACTCGGGGCCCTCAAGAAGGGAAATCGCGTCGAGGTCGAGCGCAAGGACGGAAAGACCGCCGTGTTCGAGATCTACGGCATCGAGGTCTTCGAGAAGAAGGACTTCCCCGGCGACCGCGTCTACGCGTCCAAGGGAACTCCGGAACTCCGCGTCATCACCTGCGGCGGCGGTTTCTCCAAGCAGAACGGCTACGACGGGAACGTCGTCGTCTTCGCCCGCCTGGTCGAGGTCCGCTGAGCGTTCCCCGGCCGGGCGGGCGAAAGCCCGTCAGGTGGTGGTGCGTCAGGTGGTGGTCCGGCGGCGCGGCAGCGTCATGTGGTAGCCGGAGTCGAGCAGGTGCGGCAGGTATTCGCGCAGCGCCTTCACGCTCTGGGTCCGGTCGCCCCCGGCGTCGTGCGAGAGCACCACGACGCCGGGGGCGGCGCCGTCCTCGACCGCGTTGACGATGTGGCGGACGCCGGGGGTGTCCCAGTCGAGGGTGTCGACGGTCCACGCGAGGGGTTCCATGCCCAGCTCGGAGCCGAGCTGGAAGGCGGCCCGGTTCCAGGCGCCGTAGGGGGCGCGGAACCACTGGGGGCGTTCGCCGTAGGCGTCCTCGATGACGTCGCTGGTGCGTTCCATCTCCGAGCGGATCTGACGCCGGGTCATCTTGGTGAGCAGCGGGTGGGACCAGGTGTGGTTGCCGACGATGTGGCCCTCGTCGGACATGCGGGCGAGGATGTCCCGGTTCCAGTCGGCCATCTCGCCGCACACGAAGAACGTGGCGCGGACGTCGTACTCGGCGAGGGTGTCGAGGATGTGCGGGGTGTAGCGGGGGTCGGGTCCGTCGTCGAAGGTCAGGACCATGGTGTTGCCGCGTCCCGACATGCGCAGGAACGGCTCGTGCCGCACCGGGACACGGGCGGGGGCGGCGTGGGGTGCGCCGTATCCGGCCACGGGCTGGAGGCGGTAGGAGGAGGGCTTGCGTGCGAGGCGCGGCGGGGGCCCGGCTGCGGGGGCGGCGGCCCGGACCGGGGCGTCGTCCGAGAGTCCGGAGTACAGCAGACCGGCGGTGCCGGCCGCCCCGACGGCGGCGGCGCCGGCGAGCAGGGCCCGTCGGCGCGTGAGCGACTGATCCTTCTTCATGACTCATCAGTCGCCCGCGCGGGACCCGGCGCCCCACGGCAACACCGGTGCGGCGGCAGGAAAACACCCGCCCGGCCCAGTTCTCGCGCGCTCAGCGGCGCCGGACGAGGGGGAACGGCAGCGTCTCACGGATCGTCAGACCGGTGAGGAACATGACGAGTCGGTCGACGCCGATGCCCAGGCCGCCGGTGGGCGGCATCGCGTATTCGAGGGCGTCGAGGAAGTCCTCGTCGAGCTCCATCGCCTCGGGGTCTCCCCCGGCGGCGAGCAGCGACTGGGCGGTGAGGCGGCGGCGCTGCTCCACCGGGTCGGTCAGCTCGGAGTAGGCGGTGCCGAGTTCGGTCCCGAAGGCCACCAGGTCCCAGCGTTCGGCTAGCCGGGGGTCGGTGCGGTGCTGCCGGGTGAGCGGGGAGACGTCGGTCGGGAAGTCCTTGTAGAAGGTCGGCAGCCGGGTCGGTTCCTCCACCAGCCGTTCGTACATCTCCAGGACGACGTCCCCGCGCCCGTCGTCGGCGCCGTACGGCACACCCGCGCGGTCGCAGAGACGGTGCAGGCGGGCCAGTTCGGTGCCGGCCTCGATCTCCTCGCCGAGCGCCTCGGAGATCGCGCCGTGGACGGTCTTCACCGGCCAGGTACCGGAGATGTCGTACTCCTGGCCGTCCTTGCGGGCGACGGCGGAGCCGAAGGCCGCGACGGCCGCGCCCTGGATGAGTTCGCGGACGAGGTCGAGCATGACGTCGTAGTCCGCGTACGCCTGGTAGGCCTCCAGCATCGTGAACTCGGGGTTGTGCTTGTAGGAGACACCCTCGTTGCGGAAGGTGCGGCCCATCTCGAAGACCTTCTCCATGCCGCCGACGCAGAGCCGTTTCAGGTACAGCTCGGGGGCGATGCGCAGGTACAGGTCGAGGTCGTAGGCGTTGATGTGGGTGGTGAAGGGGCGGGCGTTGGCGCCGCCGTGGATCTGTTGCAGCATCGGGGTCTCCACCTCCAGGTACCCGCGCTCCAACAGGCCCTGGCGCAGGGCCTGTACGGCGGTGGAGCGGGCCCGGACGACATCCCGGGCCTCCGGGCTCGCGACGAGGTCGAGGTAACGCATGCGGACCTTGGCCTCGGGGTCGGTGAGGCCGCGGTGTTTGTCGGGCAGGGGGCGCAGGCACTTGCCGGTGAGCTGCCAGGAGGTGACGAAGACGGTGGGTTCGCCCTTGTCGCTGGTGCCCGCGCGGCCGGTCGCGGTGATGTGGTCGCCGATGTCGGTGTCCGTGACGAAGCGGTCGAGGCCGGGTCCCGACTCGGCGCGGGTCAGGGCTAGTTGGTGGTCGCCGGACCAGTCGCGCAGGGTGACGAAAACGATGCCGCCGAGGTCGCGCACGAGCATCACCCGCCCGGCGACGGTGACTTGGTCGCCCGTACGGACCTCGGCGAGCGTGTGGGTGCACTGCGGGACGCCGACCGGGTAGGGGTCGATACCGGCGGCGCGGAGGCGGTCGAGCTTGTGGTGCCGGACGCGGACCTGTTCGGGCAGGCCGCTGTCCTGGCCGCCGGTCTCACCCCCGTCAGCGAGGTCGAGCTCCGACAGCGGGGGCAGCCCTGCCGTGGTCGCGGGCCGCGGGCCGCTCTTCTGGTGCCCCTTTCCCCAGAGTTGGCGCAGCGACGGTACGGAGACGAAGCCCTCGGCGATGCCGGAGGCGAGGCTGATGCGGGCCAGGGAGGCGGTCTCGCCGTAGCAGATGAAGCGGGGGTACCACTCGGGGTGGTACTTGGCGTTGGAGCGGTAAAGGGCCTCCAGTTGCCACCACTTGGAGAAGAACAGGAGCAGGCGGCGCCACAGGCGGAGGACCGGGCCCGCGCCGATGCGGGCGCCCTCCTCGAAGGCCGAGCGGAAGACCGCGAAGTTGAGGGAGATGCGGTGGACGCCCAACTTCGGTGCGGCGGCGCAGAGTTCGGCGACCATGAACTCCATGACGCCGTTGGGGGCGGTGCGGTCGCGGCGCATCAGGTCGAGCGAGACGCCGTCGGTGCCCCAGGGGACGAGGGAGAGCAGGGCGAGCAACTTGCCGTCCTCGTCGAGTGCTTCGACCAGGAGGCAGTCGCCGTCGGCCGGGTCGCCGAGGCGGTCCAGGGCCATGGAGAAGCCGCGTTCGGTCTCGGTGTCGCGCCAGGCGTCGGCGCGGTCGACGACCTCCTCCATCTCCGTGTCGGTGAGGGTGGCGTGGCGGCGGATGCGGCAGGTGGCACCGGCGCGGCGGACCCTGCCGACGGCCTGGCGGGTGACGCGCATGTCGCGGCCGGCGAGGTCGAAGTCGGCGACGTGCAGGATGGCCTCGTCGCCGAGTTGCAGGGCGCCGAGTCCCGCGCGGGCAAAGGCCTTCGCCCCGTCCTCGGAGGCTCCCATCACGGCGGGGGCCCAGCCGTGGCGGCGGGCCAGGTCCAGCCAGGCGGCGATGGCGTGCGGCCAGGCCTCGCGGTCGCCGACCGGGTCGCCGCTGGCGAGGCAGACGCCGGCCTCGACGCGGTAGGTGACGGCGGCCTTTCCGCTGGGCGAGAAGACGACGGCCTTGTCGCGCCGGGTGGCGAAGTAGCCGAGGGAGTCGTGGCCGCCGTAGGTCTTCAGGAGGGCACGGATGCGGTCCTCCTCGTCGCCGTGCAGGGCGGCTTCGAGGCGCTGGGAGCGGAAGAGGACGGTGGCCGCGTTCAGGAGGGCGAGCGCGCCGAAGAGGCCGAGGAGGAAGTACAGGGCACGGGGCGGGCGTCCGTCGAAGGAGCGGCCGGAGACCAGGCCGCCGCAGACCCGGTCGGCGGCCCAGCCCAGGTGCTGGCTCTCGGGCAGGGTGCCGGGGAACAGGGAGACCAGTCCCCAGCCCGCGAGGATCGCGACGGCGAGCCCGACGAGAAGGACGGCGAGGGCTCGTCGTACGGCAGCGCGGCGGGAGGCTGCGTAGAACTGCCGGCGGGCCACGATCAGCAGGACCAGCAGCAGGGCGCACACGATGAGGGACGGGAGGGACTCGGCGTACAGGCCGAGGGCCACGCCCAGGACGTCCGTCAGGACCAGCAGGCCGAGGTAGACGACGACCAGCCACCAGGCGATCCTCTTGCGGGCCGCGGTCGCGGCGGCGAGCAGGAAGAGGAAGACGGCGTAGGCGAGGTTGGCGCTGACGGGGACGATCAGGAGGTCCAGGAAGCGGACCACGGGGCGCAGCACGCGGCGCAGCGGGGCGATGAAGGCGAGCAGGACGCAGAGCAGGCCGAGGGCGCCGAAGAAGGTCGCGAAGCCTTCGGGCACGCGGCTGAGGAACCCGTTGCCGGGCGGTCGTATCGGACCCTTGGCGTCTTTGGTGCCCTTGGTGTCCTTGGGTCCGGCGGCCTCCACCGTGGCAGTCATGGTTCCGACTGTAGGAACAGGGCGGGCGGCGCGCCCGTCGAGCGCTCCCGGGCGGGTTCAGGACCTGCGGGTTCCGATAGCCTCACGGCCGTGACGGAACAGCACTCAACTCAGTTCGAGCGGGGCACGGACGGGCCCAAGGTGATCGTGGCCGGAGTCGACGGCTCCGACTCCTCCCTCCGGGCCGCGTCCTACGCCGCGGGCCTGGCCAGACGCCAGGGCGCACTGCTCGCCCTCGTCTACGTGCAGCCGGTGCTGGCGGCGGGCGCGGCCATGGGGGCACCGGTCGCCGACACCACCGACGAGATCGCCGAGAACCTCGTCGCCCAGATCCGCCACGAGACCGAGCGTGTGAAGGGGATATTCGACATCCGCTGGGAGTTCCACACGTTCCGCGGCGACCCCTACGGCGGCCTGGTCAAGGCGGCCGACGAACTCAAGGCCGACGCGGTCATCGTGGGCGCCTCGGAGCAGGCGGGGCACCGGATCATCGGCTCGGTGGCGGTGCGGTTGGTGAAGGCGGGGCGGTGGCCGGTGACGGTGGTGCCGTAGCCTCCGGCGGTTGGGCGGGGGTCGGTGCGGGGCGTGGCGCCGCCGGTGGGAGTGGGGTGCCGGCCTGGTGGTGTTGCCGTGGCCGGTGGGGGTGGAGCGGTGGCTGGGCACTGACTCCCTGGCCGTCGGCGGTCGTGCCGCAGAGGGTGACGGTGGAGCGGTAGCCGGGCGGTAATGCCCTGACCGCCGGCGTCCGTGCCCCGTCGTCCCCGTGTCCGTCGACGGCCGCATCCGTTCGCCCCGTCGGTCCCCTTCCTCAGAGGGTGTCGAGAAAGTCCCTCAGGATCTCGTTGAAGCGGTCCGGATTCTCCATGTTCGGGTAGTGGCCGACGCCCTCGATCGTCACGGAGCGGCCGTTCGGGACCGTGTCGACGAAGCGGTTCGCCATGGCGAGGCTGTCGGGCCAGTCCAGGGCGCCGTGGATGGCCAGCACCGGGACGTCCAGCTTCGGGACTCGGGGCCACGGGTCGCCCAAGGGGACGTACCAGTCCTTCTCGCCCGGTGTGTGCTTGGCGATCGTGTGGGCGGTCAGTTCGCGCAGGCGCCGGATGACGGACGGGTCGACGTCGTCCACCGTGCGGTGCGGGCCCGCCACTCCCTGGGCGAACAAGTCCAGCCAGCCCGCGATGTCGCCGGTGTTCAGGAGCTGCGCGCTCCGGGGCTGACGCTCCAGCAGTCGCGCGTCCTTGTACTCGAAGGCGCTGGTGCCGGCGCCCGAGACGACGACCGCGCGGGTCAGTTCGGGGTGCTCCAGCGCGGTGTCCGTGGCGACGGCCGCGCCCATGCACAGGCCGACCAGGACCGCGGGCCCCAGGTCGAGGTGGCGCAGGAGACCCGCCAGGTCGTCGGCCCAGCGGAACGGCGCGCTCGCGTTGGCCGAGAAGCCGTGGCCCCGGATGTCGGGCGCGATGACGCGGAAGTCGGCGGCCAGGGACGGTAGTTGATCGTCGAAGACCCGGTGGTCGGCGAAGCCGGAGTGGAGGAGGACCACGGGGTCGCCGGTGCCCACGTCGCGGTAGGCGAGGTCCCCGTCGGCAGATGCGAAGAAGCTCAGTTCCGAAGCAGCTGTCATGACAACCAAGGTGTCATCCTGGCCGGAGTTTGGCAACCCAGGTGTCATGATGAGGCCGTGAACGACTCCCCTTCCCCGGCACGCGTCCCCCTCTCCCCCGATGAACTCGGCCACCGCCTCACCGAGGTGTTCGACCTGGTGGGCCCGCTCTACCGGCGCGCGGCGCGCAAGGTCGAGCAGGCCGAACCGGTCGAGGGCGTGTCCGCGGGCGTGCGCGCCGTCCTGAACCTGCTGCGCCTGCACGGCCCCATGACGGTCCCTCAGATGGGCCGCGACCAGGCGCTGAGCCGGCAGTTCGTGCAGCGCATGGTCAACGACGCCGCCGCGCACGGCTGGGTCGAGAGCGTCCCGAACCCCGCGCACCAGCGGTCCTCCCTGATCCGGCTGACCGACACCGGCCGGTCGACCATCGCCGCCGTGCTGGGCCGCGAGCACTACTTGATGCGCCAGGTCGGCGGCGAGCTGACGGAGGCCGACGTCCGCGCGTGCGCCCGGGTGCTCACGCAGATGCTGGAGACCTTCGCGCACGTCGACGTCGACTGACCCCGCCCCCCTCCCCTACGTCCCCGGCCCCCTCCCCCACTTCTCCATCCCTACTTCCCCATCACCAGCCCGTCCTTCGCCGCGCCCCGGCTCAGCACCACCTCGCGGATGCGGTCGCGGTCGCCGGTCAGGTCGGCGCCCTGGCCGATCGCCTGGTTGACGTCGACGACCCGGCCCGCGTCGATGTCGAACAGCTGCGGGACGAACTCCGCCTTCGTCACCTCCCAGCGCCCTCCGTGCCGGGCGGGCGGCACGAAGGTGAAGCGGCCGAGGGTGCTCAGGTTGCCGCCGGGGTCCTGGGTGCCCGCGTTGTCGTACATCTCGCCGGTGATCTGATCGCCGAGCCCGTAGACCACCCAGGTGCCGTTCACCTTCTCGTACGGCTGCGGGGCATGGGCCTGGGTGCCGAGGATCAGGTCGATGTCGGGGCGGCCGCCGGTGCGAGCGGCGGTGAGTTCACCGGCCAGCGCGAGCTGTTGCGGGTCGGGCGTGTTCTGGCCGGCCGTGCCCCAGCGCAGGGAGACGACCACCACGTCGGCGCCCGCGCGACGGGCGGCCCGGGCGTCGGCGAGGACGCGGGCGGGGTCGAGGAGGTTGACGGACCAGGGCTCGGCCGGCGGGAGCGGGACGCCGTTCGTGTCGGCGGTGTAGGCGAGGTGGGCGACCTTCGCCGGACCGGCGCGCAGCAGGGTGACCGTCCGCGCCTCGGCGTCGGTGCGCGCCGTCCCCGCGTGCCGTACGCCCGCGCGGTCCAGGGTGTCGAGGGTGCGCTGGATGCCGGCGGCGCCCTCGTCGAGGCTGCGGTCGGACGCGGTGGAGCAGCTGTCGTAGCCGGTCGCGGCGAGACCTTGGGCCGCCTCGGGCGGGGAGGTGAGGGCGGCGGTGCCGATGGTGGAGTCGCCGTAGACGCTCTCGATGTGACACAGCGCCAGGTCGGCGCGGGAGACGAGGGGTTGGACCGCGGCGAGCATCGGGCGGAAGTCGTAGCCGGTGCCGCCGGCGTCGAAGCGGGCGCGGTCGACGACGGCGCTGTGCGGGAGGATGTCCCCGGCGGCGACGAGGGTGAAGCCGCGGGCGGCGGGGGGCGCCGGGCGGCCGGACGTCTTCGAGTCGTGGTGCTGGGCCTGGCAGGCGGCGGCCGCGGTGAGAACGGCGGCGACGGCGACGGCCACCTGCTGTCTGCGTGCGATCATCAATTCACCCCACTGTGGTCATATTTACCCACCAATAGGTATGAACTTCACCGGCCCCGCAAACGACTTCCGGCCCCTGATGACCCGTCCGGTGTGCGCGTGCGGCGGATCGCCGGGGAACGCGGACCGTTCGTCGCACCGTTCGTCGACGCGATCGACCGTCCGCCGCAAGCCCCTCGTGCGCCCCCTGTCCCCGGGCGGTCCCCTGCGATGCCATACGGCCATGACGGCCGGACCCACGCTCAGAGACGGAACGACCGCCGAGCACGAGCTCGCCGCACTGCAGCGCGAGCACGGCAGGCCGCTCTTCGCGCTGCTGCTCCGGCTCTGCGACGGCGACCGTCAGCGCGCCGAGGACCTCGTCCAGGAGACCCTCGTACGGGCCTGGCAGCACCCCGAGGCGCTGCGCGCCGACGCCTTCGAGTCCGTACGGCCCTGGCTGCTGACGGTGGGCCGGCGCCTCGCCATCGACGCGCGCCGGGCCCGGCAGGCGCGGCCGCCGGAGGTCGGGGACGCGGTGCTGGAGAACGCACGTGTCTGTGCCGATCACGCGGAACGGTCGGCGGCGACGCTCGATGTGCGGGAGGCTGTGAAGACACTCACTCCGGAGCACCGTGAAGTCCTGGTGCTGGTGTATTTCCACGGGGCGAGTGTGGCGGAGGCCGCGGCAGCCCTCGGTATTCCGCCCGGTACGGTGAAGTCCCGTGCGTACTACGCCCTGCGTGCCCTGCGCCGGGTGTTGCCGGGTTACGCGGCCGACCTGCGGTGAAACCAATCCATTGGTCAAACCTCCGTAAAGCGCCTTGCTCAGCACCCCTGTTGAGTAATCGGCTGTCCTCATCCGTGTTCCGGACTGGGGGGCTCGGGGTTCCTGACGGAGCCCCGGGCCGGGCGACGCGCACGCACCGGAGGAAGGCAGGAAGGGATGCTGCACAGAGGTCAAGAGAGCACGGACGGCACCGGTGGCGGTGAACTCACCGTCCCCATGGCGTGGTTGTACGCCGAGTACATCGCCGACGAGTTGCTGCGGACCGGCGACCTGATGCCGCCGACGTCCTTCGAGTTCCGCGCGGGTCGGGACGCGCTGGCGCTGACCATCTTCCTCTCCGACACGGACGGCGAGTTGTCCGGTATCCGAGTGGTGACCCAGTTGGAGACCTGGCTTTCGCTCACGGCGTACGACCAGCCCTGGCAGGACTGGGTCGCGGAACGTATGTCCAAGTTGACGGCCGAGGCCGCCGAATCCGGCGCCGACGCACCGGACCTGGCGCTCGCGGAGGCCGCCTGGCGCTGGCTGGAGGAGACCGAGCTGCTCGCGCCGGATCTGGACGCGGTGCCGGGGCCGGGAGGCGGTCCGGTGACCGGTGAGGACGACGGGCCGAAGGTCTGGACGCCCGCCTGGCAGCTGGGTCTGCCGCTCGGCCATCTCGCCATCCATCTTTTTTGAGATGGGACCAATCCGCGGGCCCGGCCGCTCCGAATCGTTACTCGGGATTCTGTGTGCCTTGAGTGATTCGACTGTCTGGTGCGTACCGATGGGAGCAAGGAGTAACCCCACCCGCACCTAACGGCACGAGGATTCGGCATGAGGTCCCTGGAAAGGCATCGCGACGTCGGCGCGTACGCGCTCGGCGTGCTGGACGAGGCGGACGCCTTCCGCTTCGAGGATCACCTCATGGAGTGCACCAGTTGCGCGGCTCATGTGACCGAATTCGGTCCCGCCTCACGGCAGTTGATGCTGTACCGGCGTGCGACGCCGCGCTCTGTGCACCCCATGGCACAACCCGGCCCACGCCTGCTGGACCGGCTGCTCGGCGAGGTGGCCTCACGGCACAAGGCCGGACGGCGGCGGTTTCTGTACGCCGTGGCCGCCTCGGTGGTGTTCGCCGTGGGCGGTCCCGCGCTGGCGACGCTCGCCGCGCACGGCGACGGTGCCGTGCAACTCACGGCGACCGACGCCAAGTCGGGCGTGTGGGCGCAGGTCACGGCCGCGAACGAGAACTACGGCAGTGATGTGTCCCTGAAGATCAAGGACGGTGCGGGCCCCCGGTCGTGTCGTCTCGTGGTCGTCGGCCGCGACGGTTCCGAGCAGACCGTGACCAGTTGGAACGTCCCCGCGCACGACGCGACGATGATCACGATGCAGGGTGGCGCGGCGATGCACCCCACCGACATCGACCACTACGACGTGCGGACGGCCGACGGACAGCAGCTCGTACGGCTCACCTCGCACTGAAGTCCCGCCCTGCGGCCGCCAGTTGCCGCAGGGCCCGGGCGGAGGGGGTCCCCGGGTCCGCGGTGACGAAGACGACCTGCTGGTCGTCGTGCGGGACGGTGAGCACGTCGCAGCTCACCCGCAGCGGGCCCGCCTGCGGATGGGTGAGGGTCTTGGTGCGGTGGCCGGGGGCGTGCACGGGCCCGGTCTCCCAGATCGCCCCGAACTCCTCGCTCCCGGCGCGCAGTTCGGCCAGCAGACGGGCGAGTCCCGGGTCGTACGGGTAGCGGTCGGCGGAGCGCCGCAGCCGGGACACCACGATGTGGCCGAACTCCTCGGCGCTGGAACTCTCCGGGGGCCGCCCCAGGAAGCGACGGCGCGCCAGGTTCGGCCGCGCGTCGAAATCACCCCCGAACACGGCACCCGCGAGCGGGTTCCAGGCGATGACGTCGTAGGTCGCGTCGGTGACGACGGCCGCCGTGTCCGGGATGCGGCACAGCAGGTCCGCCACATGTGGGCGGACGGTCCGTACCGGCGCGGCGAGCGGCGTCACCGGTGTCCCCGCCAGCCGGAACAGATGGGTCCGCTCGGCCGGGGTCAGCCGGAACACTCCGCCGAGGGCGTCCAGGATGCGGGGCGACGGGCGCGGCCCACGGCCCTGCTCAAGGCGGGCGTAGTAGTCGACGGACATGTGAGCCAGTTCGGCGACCTCTTCCCGCCGCAGCCCGAGGGTCCGCCGGGACGGTTCACCGGCCAGCCCCACATCGGCGGGCACCAGCGACTCCCGCCGCCCGCGCAGAAATCGGGCCAGCTCCTGTTTCCTGGTCACGGTGCCTCCGTCCGCCGGCCTTCCGACCGCTCTCCCGCTGCCTCTGCCCGCTCTCCGGCTGCCAGGGATCGGCTGTCCCTGGTTCGGCGGCTCCGGCTGCGGAATCGTCGTCCCCATGAACGTTTCCAACGATTCCACAGCACTCGTCACCGGTGCCAACAAGGGCATCGGCAAGGAAATTGCCCGTCTGCTGGTCGCCGAGGGATTCACGGTCCACGTCGGCTCGCGCGACGCGGGCCGGGGCGAGCGGACCGTAGCGGAACTGGGCGGCGGGGCACGGCTGTTGACCCTCGACGTCACGGACCCCGACAGCATCGCGAAAGCGGCACACCAGGTGAACACCCTGGACGTCCTGGTCAACAACGCGGGCATCATGGCCGGCGGCAGCCCGGCACCCGAGGCGGACCTCGACGACTTCCGCCGCACCTACGAGACGAACGTCTTCGGCGTCCTGGCCGTCACCAACGCCTTCCTCCCGGCCCTGCGCCGCTCCCCGCACCCCCGCATCGTCAACATCTCCAGCGGCACCGGCTCCCTGACCTGGAGCGCCGACCCGGACCGGGAGTTCGCCGCCCACGCCGGAGCGGGCGCCGCGTACCGCTCGTCGAAGTCGGCCCTCAACGCCCTGACCCTCTTCTACGCCCAGTCCCTCGCGGCGGCGGGCTTCAAGGTGAACGCGCTGGCCCCCGGCCTGCGGGCGACGGACCTCAACGAACGGGCGGCCGCGAGCGACGGGGATCCGGCGGAGGCGGCACGCGGGGCCGTCGACCTGGCGCTGCTGCCGGACGACGGGTTCACGGGGCGGTTCCTGTCGTGGGACGGGACGGGGGTGCCCTGGTGAGCTGAGCGGCGGGGCATCCTGTGGCGATGGACGACACCCAGCCGGCACAGCGCATCCGATCCGTACTGCTGCGCGGCCTGTGGCGCGACGCGATCGACGGCTGGGGCGCCCCGGGCGCGCTGGACCGACTCCCGGCCGCCCGAAGGCTGCTCGCCGCCGGGGCGGACGGGGACGACCTTGTCCGTCTGGTCCGGGCCGTCGCGTACGAGGCGGTGTTCGCGACGCTCGACGTCCTCGACGAGGGCGGCCCCGTGCACGACCCGGACGCGGTCGGCGGCTGGGTGGTCATGGAGAGAGCCGAGGACGGATCGCCGACCGGGCAGGCTCTCGCCGGGCTGCACGAAGACCTGCTGACGACGGACCCCGGCGGGCGCGACGGGGCCGGCCTCTGGCTGTAGGGCCCCGCTATTTGAGCAGCCGCGACAGTCTGCGGTCCGCCAGTGGCCTGCCGCCCGTCTGACAGGTCGGGCAGTACTGGAGGGAGGAGTCGCTGAAGGAGACCTCGCGGATGGTGTCGCCGCAGACCGGGCAGGGTTCGCCGGTGCGGCCGTGGACGCGCAGGCCGCTCTTCTTCTCCGCCTTCAGGCGGCCCGCCGCCACGCCTCGGGAGCGCTCGACGGCCTCGGTGAGGGTGGTGCGCAGGGCCGTGTAGAGCGTGTGCGTCTCGGCCGGGGTCAGGGACGACGCCAGTTTGAACGGGGACATCTTCGCCGCGTGCAGGATCTCGTCGCTGTAGGCGTTGCCCACCCCGGCGATGAGGGTCTGGTCGCGCAGGGCGCCCTTGAGCTGGCGGCGTTCGTCCTTCAGGAGGGCGGCGAAGGCCGGCTCGTCGAAGGCGTCGGCGAGCGGGTCGGGGCCGAGGCGGGCGACGCCCGGGACCTCGTGCGGGTCGGCGACGACGTACACCGCGAGACGCTTCTGGGTGCCCGCCTCCGTGAGGTCGAAGCCCTCGCCCGTCTCCAGGGCCACGCGGAGCGCGAGGGGGCCCTTGCCGGGGCGGGGCGGGCCGTCCGGGAGGCGGTCCTTCCAGTGCAGCCAGCCCGCGCGGGCGAGGTGGGTCACGAAGTGCGGGCCGCCGTCCGTCTCGACGTCCAGGAACTTGCCGTGCCGGTGCACGGCCACCACCTCGTGCCCCTCCAGCGCGGTGGGCGGAGGGTCGTACGTCTTCAGGACGCTGATGGCGACGGGCAGCACCCGGACGATCTCGTGGCCGACGAGGTGTTCGGTCAGGAAGTCCTTCAGCGCTTCGACCTCGGGGAGTTCCGGCATACGTCCAGGGTGCCATCAGAGGCCTGCGGGGTCAGCTCAGGTGCGGTCCGGGACCAGGAACTCGCACCACACGCACTTGCCGCTGCCGCGCGCCTCCACGCCCCACACGTCCGTGAGCAGGTCGACGAGGAGCAGTCCGCGCCCGGAGACCCCGTCGTCACCCGCCTCGCGGCGGCGCGGGAGGGCGCTGGAGGAGTCCTCGACCTCGACGCGCAGCCGCCGTTCGGTGCCGTTGAGGACCCTGAGGGTGACGATCGCGGAGCCCTCGGTGTGCATGAGCGCGTTGGTGATCAGCTCGTCGGCGACCAGCTCCACCTCGTCGGACCGCTCGCCCGCGCCCCAAGCGCGGACCGCCGCCCGGATCATGTGCCGCGCCCCCGTGAGGGCCTCGGAGTCACCCGGCGCCACATGCTGCTGGAGCCGCCCGCCGGACTGCGGTGCGTCGAGCCCGCGCCGGCGCAGCAGGAGCAGCGCCACGTCGTCCTCACCGCCGCGTTCCTCGGCCACGTCGATGAGCAGATCGGCGAGGTCGCGTACGTCGTCGGGGCCGGAGGCGATGAGCGCGGCGAGGGTCTGCATACCGTCGTCGAGGTCGGCCCCTGGCTGTTCGACGAGGCCGTCGGTGCACAGCAACAGGGTCTCGCCCGGGTCGAGTTCGATGGTGGAGACGGGATATTCGAGCCGCCCGAACTCGGCGGAGAGCCCGAGCGGCAGCCCGCCCACGACGGTCATACGGCGGGACGTCCCGTCCAACTGCCGTACCAGCGGGTCGATATGACCCGCCCGGACCACCTGCACCACTCCGGTCGACAGATCGACCTCGGCGTAGAGGCAGGTGGCGAAGCGCTCGGTGTCCAGTTCGTGCAGGAAGACGGAGGCGCGGGCCATCACCGTGGCCGGCGTGTGCCCCTCGGCGGCGTACGCCTTGAGGACGATGCGCAGCTGCCCCATGACGGCGGCCGCGTGCGTGTCGTGCCCCTGGACGTCGCCGATGACCGCGCCGACCCGCCCGCCCGGCAGCGGGATCAGGTCGTACCAGTCACCGCCGATGTCCCGCCCGAGCTTCGCGGACCGGTAGCGCACGGCGACGTCGGCGCCCGGGACACTCGGGATCGCGCGCGGCAGCATCGCCTGCTGAAGACCCTGCGCGAGGTCCTTCTCCTGCTCGTAGAACATCGCGCGCTGGAGGCTCTGCGCGATGCTGCTGCCCAGCGCCACGAGCACATTGCGCTCGTCCGCCGAGAAACCGCTCCGGTCGTTGTACAGCAGCCCCATCGCGCCGATCGGCCGGGCCTGCGCGATCAGCGGCAGATACGCGGCGGCGGTGATGTTCAGCTCGGTGATGTGCTGCCACAGCAGCGGGTACCGCTCGGCGAACTCCTCGGGCGACTCGATGAACGCCGGACTGAGGGTCCGTACGACGTCCGCCATCGGGTACGGCTCGTCGATCCGGATGACCTCCCGGCCGGGCACGACGCTTCCCTCGGCGACCAGGCGGATACGGCCGGCCTCGACCAGCCCCATGATCAGTCTGGTCGCGCCGAGGTGGACGAGACCGTGGGTGTCCTTGAGGACGTCGATGACGTCCTGGACGGTACGGGCGTGCGCGAGGGCGGCGGTGGTGAGCTGCACGACGTTGGTCTGCCGGCGCAGCGCCGCGTCCTGGGCCGCCTGCTCGCGGCGGGCCGCGCTCTCGGCGAGTTCCTGCGTGGCGTCCCGGATGATGCCGATGATCCGGCGTGGACGGCCCGTCTCGTCGCGCCGGATGTAGCCCTGGGTGTGGGTCCAGCGCAGGGTGCCGTCGCGCAGCCGCATCCGGAAGTAGGCGCCGTAGTTCTCGCTGCCGTCCTTCAGCGCCTGGGAGACCAGACCGTCGAGCCGGTAGCCCTCGGGCGGCGGCACCCGGATCGCCAGCGACTCGGGGCGGCCGTCGTATTCGTCGGGGCGCAGGTCGAAGACCTCGTGGGCCTGGGCGTCCATGTGGAACAGACCGTTGTCCAGGTCCCAGTCGAAGCTGCCCATGCGGTTGAGCGCCAGGATCGGGTCCGGGTGGGCGGGCCAGTCGTCCGGGAGTGACAGGGCGCTCGCTCCCCGATCAACCATGCGGCCCACCTTGCCAGGATCTGCCCGATTATTCGACTTGTCCGAGCGCTACGACGGCTCCCTGCGCGGTCAGCCGTCGAACACGTTCGTCGGGCTGTCGAAGATGCTGCCCGTGGTCGTGTCGTCGGGGATCAGTCCGCCGCCGTCGGGCAGGTCGGGGGTCTCCGGCACGCTCGGCGGACCGATCTCGTCCGGGGAGCCCTGGTCCTGGGACGGCGCCGGTACGACCGTCCCGGCGCTCGGGGTGGTGCCGCGCTGGGACGGGGTGAGCGTGCCGCCGGGCGGGCTGGTCGTCGGGGTGGCCGTGACGGTGGCGGCGGGGCAGTCCGTGGGTCCGGGGGACGCCCCAGCGTCGCCGGGCACGCCCGGGGTCACCGTGACGGTCGGGGTGACACAGCCGGTGGCCGGGCCCTTCGGGGTGGGACTGCCGCCGGGCGACACGCTCTCGTCGCTCGGCGAGGGGCTCGTACCGCCACTCGGACTCTGGGAGGCCCCAGCACTGGCACTGGCACTGTCGCTCGGGCTCTGCGAGGGACGCGTACTGGTGCCGGGCGGAACGCCGGACCCGCTGTCGTGCGGCCGCGGCGACGGCCCGGTGTGCGACGGCGTCGGTGTCGGCGGCACGTGCGGCGGCCGGGGTACGACGTGGTCGTGATGGGGCCCGTGATGACCGAGAGGCCGTTCGATCCAGGTGTTGTCGACGATGTCGATGATCGTGATGTTGGTGATCACCTGGGGCGCCGGGGTCACCACGACCACCCCGGCGGGCCGGAACCCGGACCAGGGCCGGCCGTTGTCACCCATCGCACCCTGGCCCGCCGTACCCGCCTTGAGCGGGTTGCCGCAGGCGCAGCGGACCCGGGGCACGCCCCGGTTGTCGACGAGGACGGCGGTACCGGCCTGGAGGACCGACTGGAACCCGGTCACCCGCGCGTCCCGGAACCCGTGGTTGGTGACCTGGGTGTCGGCACGCAGCACGACCGAGGTCAGCCCGCGCAGATAGCCGGGGATCGCGCCCGGGGAGATCCCCTCGGCCTGCGCGAAGGCGCCGGCCTTGGCCTGGTCGCGGGTGAGATAGGAGATCTGCCGCTCCACGTCACAACTGCCGGTCCGCGCGGTCCCGCCGTACAGCCCGGGAGTGGCACCGGAGACGGAACGCATACGGCCGGACGGCGTGGACACGGTCCCGGTGGGTGTCACCGGCGGAGGCGTCGACCGGGGAGGTGCCGACCGCGAAGGTGTCGATTGCGGCGTTCGGGTGACCCTTGGTGGAGCGCTCGGCGCGGTGGCCGTGGAGTCCGTGAAGGGGTCGGGGCCCTGTGCCGAGACGGGCTGCAGAAAGACCTCGCCGCTCGACTTCGTGTCCTTGCCGCCGTCGCCGCCGCACCCGGCGACGAGGAGCGTCGCGGAGAGCGCGCAGGCCGTGGCGATGGTTCCGGTGGATGTGCGCACCAGGTTCTCCCGCCTCAAGCCGGGTGATTCGCCACTATTGTCTGCTTCACTCACTTGGGTTACGCAACCGGAGGCATGGAACACGGAGAGTGAAGGTCTGCTCGGGCGCGACGACGGAGGGAGGAGCACACGGTCATGGGATGGTTCACCGCACCCGACTACTGGCTGAGCCGACTGGTCTTCCAGCGGGCGTTGGCCGCCCTCTACCTCATCGCGTTCCTCACGGCGGCCCGCCAGTTCCGCGCGCTGATCGGCGAACGCGGCATGCTGCCGGTCCCCCGCCTCCTCGCCCGGATGCCGTTCCGCCGGGCCCCGAGCATCTTCCAACTCCACTACACGGACCGCTTCTTCGCGACTTGCGCGTGGACGGGCTGCGCGGTCTCGGCGGCCCTCGCCGCCGGACTCGACTCCCGACTTCCGCTCTGGGGCGGGATGTTGCTGTGGCTGCTGCCCTGGGTCCTCTACCTGTCGATCGTCAACGTGGGCCAGACCTGGTACGCGTTCGGCTGGGAGTCACTGCTGCTGGAGGTCGGGTTCCTGGCCGTCTTCCTCGGCAACGACAAGGTGGCCCCGCCGGTCGTGGTGCTGTTCCTGCTCCGCTGGATCCTGTTCCGGGTGGAGTTCGGCGCGGGCCTGATCAAGCTCCGGGGCGACGCGTGCTGGCGAAAACTGACCTGCCTGGACTTCCACCACGAGACACAGCCGATGCCGGGCCCGCTGAGCTGGTTCTTCCACCACCTCCCCCGCCCCCTGCACCGGGCCGAGGCAGCCGCCAACCACATCACCCAACTCCTCGTCCCCGTCCTCCTGTTCACCCCTCAGCCGATCGCCACGGCCGCCGCCTCCCTGATGATCGCCACCCAGCTGTGGCTGGTCCTGTCCGGCAACTTCTCCTGGCTGAACTGGATCACCATCGTGCTGGCCGTCTCCGCGATCCACCTCCCCCACACACCGCCGCCGGTACCCGACCCGCCCGTCTGGTACGAGGCCGTGGTCCTCACGGTCGCGGCCATGCTTCTCCGGCTCAGCCACCGCCCGGTGCGCAACATGATCTCCCCCCGCCAGATCATGAACCGCTCCTTCGACCCGCTCCATCTGGTCAATTCCTACGGCGCGTTCGGCACCGTCAGCCGCATCCGCTACGAGGTGGTGGTCGAGGGCACGACGGACGCCGTACCCCGCGAGGACTCCGGCTGGCGGGAGTACGAGTTCAAGGGCAAGCCGGGCGAACCTCGGCGCTGGCCACGCCAGTTCGCGCCGTACCAT
Organism: Streptomyces sp. N50; assembly: GCF_033335955.1. GTDB lineage: Bacteria > Actinomycetota > Actinomycetes > Streptomycetales > Streptomycetaceae > Streptomyces. The sequence continues at coordinate 8,699,879 of NZ_CP137549.1, read as the reverse complement.
CTCCGGCTGGACTGGATGATGTGGTTCGCGGCCCTCTCCCCCGGTTACGCCGACCCGTGGTTCGGCGCCCTGGTGGAACGCCTCCTGGAGAACGACCGCGACACGCTACGGCTGCTGCGCCGCTCCCCGTTCCCGGCCGACGCACCCCCGCGCTTCGTCCGTGCCCGTCTCTTCCGCTACCGCTACACGAGCTGGCGGGAGTTGAGGGAGACGGGCGCGTGCTGGGAGCGGACGTTCGTGCGGGAGTATCTGCCGCCGACGCGGCTGGCGGCGGACACTCAGAGGCTGTAGACGCGGGTGGCCGTGCCCTCGAAGACCTCGGCGCGTTCGGAGGCGCTCAGATCGTCGGTCAACTCGGCTGTCGCAGCGGCGACTTGGCCGTACGTCGCCGCCAGTGTGCACACCGGCCAGTCCGAACCGAACATCAGGCGGCTCGGGCCGAAGGCGTCGAGTGCGGTGTCCGCGTAGGGGTGGAGGTCCTCCGCGCTCCAGGTCTTCCAGTCGGCCTCCGTGACCAGGCCGGACAGTTTGCAGTAGGTGTTGGGGAGCGCGGCGAGGGAGCGGAGGGAGGTCGCCCAGGGTTCCTGTTGTCCCGAGGCGATGGACGGTTTGCCCAAGTGGTCGAGGACGAAGGTGAGTTGGGGCAGGGCGGCGGACACTTCCACGGCGGCCGGGAACTGGTGGGGCAGGACCAGCAGGTCGTAGACGAGTCCCGCGTCGGCGACGGCAGTGAGGCCCCGGCGTACGTCTGGGCGCAGCAGCCAGTTGGGGTCGGGCTCGCCCTGTACCTGGTGGCGGATGCCCTTGAGGTAACGGCCGCCGGGGAGTTCGCGCAGGCGCGCTAGTTCGTCGGTGATGTCCGGGCGGGTGAGGTCGCTCCAGCCGACGACTCCGGCGATCAGGTCGTGGGCGTCGGCGAGGGCGAGGAACTCCGGGGTCTCCTCGGCGACGGTGATCGTCTGGACCAGGACGGTCCGGTCGACGCCGGCCGCGCGGGCCTCGGGTACGAGGTCGGTGACGGTGAAGTCCCGGCGCAGGGGCTCGAGTTCGGGGCCGGTGATCCAGTCCTGGTCGCGGACCGAGAGGTCCCAGACGTGGTGGTGGGCGTCGACAGTCATGGCAGCTCCCATACGACGGGCAGGCCCGCGTCGGCGCCCTGGCCGGAGTAGTCGTGCACCACGGTGAGGAGCTGGGCCATGCGCGCCTGCCAGGCCACGTTCACCGGGAGCTGGTCCAACTCGGTGAGCAACCGGGCGTAGTCGTCGCATTCCAGGACGTGGAAGAGGTCCGTGCCGCTGCGCCAGATCGTCCAGGAGGTGGCACCGGCGGCGCGGATCGCGGCGGTGAGCTCCTTGGGGACGTCGTGGTGGGCGCTCTCGTACTCGGCGATGCGGTCGGGGCGGACCTTGGTGTGCAGGGCCACTCTCATGACGGCTCCTCGGCGGGGATCGGGGCGTCGGCGGACAGCAGCCCCGTTTCCCGCAGCTCCTGCCAGAACCCGGCGGGCACGGCGACGGCGAACTGCTCGGCGCAGTCCCGCACTTCGGCCTCCGACCTGGCCCCGACGAGGACGCTCGCCACAGCCGGGTGAGCCGCGCAGAAGGCCAGCGCGGCCGCCCGCAGCGTGATGCCGTGGCGCTCGGCCACGGCCTTCATGCGCAAGGCGCGGTCCAGCAACTCCCAAGGCGCCTGGGCGTAGTTGTACGTCGCGTCCGGCTTCGGGTCCGCCAGCAGGCCCGAGTTGAAGGCCCCGCCGATGACCACCGACTTGCCGCGTGCGACGGCCGCCGGGAGCAGTTCGGCGAGGGCGCTCTGGTCGAGCAGGGTGTAGCGCCCGGCGCACAACACGACATCCACGTCCGTGTCCTGGACGAACCGGGTGAGCATCTCGGCCTGGTTCATGCCCGCGCCGATCGCCCCGACGACACCCTCCGCGCGGAGCTTCTCCAGGGCCGGATAGCCCTCACGGAAGGCCTGTTCGGCGTGGTCGTCGGGGTCATGGAGGTAGACGATGTCGACGCGGTCGAGGCCGAGCCGTTCGAGGCTGGCGTCCAGGGTGCGGCGTATCCCGTCGGCGCTGAAGTCCCAGACGCGGCGCCGGGTGGCGGGCACGGCGAAGCCGTCGGCGAGGTCGTCGCCGGTCACCGTCTCCACGGGTTCCAGGCGTCGTCCGACCTTCGTGGAGATCGCGTACTCCGCGCGCGGGCGGTCACTCAGCGCGGCTCCGAGACGGCGCTCGGAAAGGCCGATGCCGTAGTGGGGCGCGGTGTCGAAGTAGCGGATCCCTTGCTCCCAGGCCGTGTTGACGGCCCGGTGCGCCTGCTCGTCGTCGACCTCGGTGAACAGGTTGCCGAGCGGGGCGGTACCGAGGCCGAGCCCGCCGACCTCGACCCCGCTCTGCCCGAGGGCGCTCACTGGCCCACCGGCCGCAGCCGCAGCCCCTGCATGCCGCCGTCCACGGCGAGCGACGTACCGGTCGTGGCGCCGGACAGCGGGCTCGCCAAGTAGGCGACGGCGCCCGCGACTTCGGCCGCCGAGACGAGACGGCCCGAGGGCTGGCGGGCGGCCAGGGCGGCGCGTTCGGCGGCCGGGTCGGGAGCGGAGTCGAGGAGGCGGCCGACCCAAGGGGTGTCCGCGGTACCGGGGTTGACGCAGTTCACGCGGACGCCCTCGCGCAGGTGGTCGGCGGCCATGGCGAGGGTGAGGGAGTACACGGCGCCCTTGGTGGCGCTGTACAGGGCGCGTTGGGGCAGCCCCGCCGTGGCCGCGATGGAGCAGGTGTTGACGATCGCCGCGTGGGACGACTCGCGCAGCTGCGGGAGGGCGGCGCGGGCGACGCGGACCATGCCGAGGACGTTCACGTCGAAGACGCGGTGCCACTCCTCGTCGTCGTTGTCCTCGACGGTGCCCTGGGCGCCGATGCCCGCGTTGTTGACCACCACGTCGAGCCCGCCGAGGTCGGCGACGGCGGCGGCCACAGCCTGCCGTATGGACGCGTCGTCGGTGACGTCGGCGCGGTAGCCGAGCAGCGGCTTCTCGACGGAAGAGGGGTCGAGGTCGAGCACGGCCACCAACGCACCGCGTTCGGCGAGGAGTTCGGCGGTGGCCCGGCCGATGCCGGAGGCGCCGCCGGTCACCAGGGCCTTGAGGCCCTCGAAGTCGGTCATGCCGCGTGTCCCTTCTGGCGGTCGAGGTCGGCGGCCCAGAAGGTGCCGTCGGGGAAGGTGTAGCGCGCGATGGACTCGGGCCGCATGGTGGCCGAGAACCCGGGTGCGGTGGGTGCCATGTAGTGACCCTCCCTGATCACCACCGGATCGAGGAAGTGGTCGTGCAGATGATCGACGTACTCGATGACGCGGTCGTCGGTCGTCCCGGCGACGGCGAGGTAGTCGAACATCGAGAGGTGCTGGACGAGTTCGCACAGTCCGACGCCGCCCGCGTGCGGGCAGACGGGGACGCCGAACTTGGCGGCCAGCAGCAGGATCGCGAGGTTCTCGTTGACGCCGCCGACGCGCGCCGCGTCTATCTGGAGGATGTCGAGAGCGCCGGCCTGGAGCAACTGCTTGAAGACGATGCGGTTCTGCACGTGTTCGCCGGTGGCGACCTTCACCGGGGAGACGGCCGCGCGGATCGTGGCGTGGCCCAACACGTCGTCGGGGCTGGTGGGTTCCTCGATCCAGTACGGGTCGAACTCGGCGAGTGCCTTGGTCCAGCGGATCGCCTCGGCCACGTCCCAGCGCTGGTTGGCGTCGATCGCCATCCGGATGTCGGGCCCGACCACCGAACGGGCCACCCTGCAACGGCGGATGTCGTCGTCGAGGTCCGCGCCGACCTTGAGCTTGATCTGCCGGAAGCCGTCGGCCACGGCCTGCGCGGCGAGCCGGGTCAGCTTCTCGTCGTCGTAGCCGAGCCACCCGGCGGAGGTGGTGTAGGCGGGGAAGCCGCGCTCCAGCAGGATGTTCCTACGACCTTCCGCGCCCGCCCTGCCCCGGCGCAGGATGTCGAGGGCCTCGGCCGGGGTGAGCGCGTCGGTGATGTACCTGAAGTCGATCTGGCTGACGAGCCATTCGGGGTCGGCGTCGGCGAGGAGCTGCCACAGCGGTTTGCCGGCGCGCTTGGCGGTGAGGTCCCAGGCCGCGTTGATCACGGCGCCGATCGCCATGTGCATCACGCCCTTCTCGGGCCCCAGCCACCGGAGTTGGCTGTCGCCGATCAGCTCGCGGTTCAACGACCCCGGATCGGCGCAGAGTTGGTCCACGGACCGGCCGATCACATGGTGCCGCAGCGCGTCGATCGCGGCGACCTGGACATCATTGCCCCGCCCGATGGTGAAGGAGAACCCGTGCCCCTCGTGCCCGTCGGCCGCGTCGGTGCGCAGCACGACGTACGCGGCCGAGTAGTCGGGGTCCGGGTTCATCGCGTCGGAGCCGTCGAGCTCGCGCGACGTCGGGAAACGGATGTCGTAGGTGTCGACCGCGATCACGCGGGCGGGGGTCGGGGACACGGAAGGCCTTTCGGTCGGGTACAGGGATCCGGTGCCGTGCGGGTGCCGGAGGGGGTCCTAGTCCTGGGCTCGGCCGGTCGTCACGCGGGCGATCATGAGGGCGACCAGGATGATCCCGCCGTAGATGGCCTGGATCCAGAAGGACGGGACCTGGGCGAGGGTGAGGAGGTTCTGGACAACTCCCAGCAGGAGTACGCCCGTCAGGGCGCCGAACATGGTGCCCTTGCCGCCGTCGAGGCTGATGCCGCCGATGACGGCAGCCGCCATCACGGTGAAGATCATGTTGTTGCCCTGGTTGGCGCTGATCGCGCCGACGTAGCCGGTCTGCATGATGCCGCCCACCGAGGCGAGGACGCCCGCGATGACGGAGACCCCGAGGAGCATCCGGTCGACGCGGATGCCGGCCGCGCGGGCCGCCTCCTGGTTGCCGCCGATCGCGTACAGGGCGCGGCCGACGCGGTGGTACTTGAGCACGACCCCGGCGACCGCGAAGCAGACCGCGGCCAGCCACACCGACATCGGGACGTTCAGGAAGGTGCTGGTGGCCAGGGTGAAGAAGGAGTCCGGCATCCCGAACAGCGTCTTGCCCTTGGTGGCGCCGACCAGCAGTCCGCGCAGCACGATCAGCATGGCGAGGGTGACGATGAAGGCGTTGAGCTTGAGCTTCACCACGAGGATGCCGTTGAAGGCGCCGATGATCCCGCCGACCACGAGGATCGCGACGAGGGCGAGCGGGGCCGACCATTCGGTGCCCCAACCGGACTCGGCGGTCGGCAGGACCAGCAGGGCGCCGATGGCGGGCGCGATGCCGACCACCGACTCCAACGACAGGTCGATCTTGCCGGTGATCAGGATCAGGGACTCGGCCAGGACCACCATCGCGAGGGCGGCGGAGGCGCCCAGGATGGAGATCAGGTTCCGTTCGGTGAGGAACGAGTCGTTGACGATCGCGCCGAGAACCAGCAGCACCAACAGGGCTGGTACGAGAGCGAGTTCACGGGCCCGGCGGAGCAGGACCGTCCGGGCCGAGCGCGCCCCGGCGGCGCGGGGGGCGGCGAGCGCCGGGGCCGCCTTGGTGTCAGCCATGGTCCACTCCTTCGATGGAGGCGATCAGCTCGTGGTCGCGCCAGCCCGCCGGGTGCTCGGCGACGACACGGCCGTGGAAGAGAACGAGGACGCGGTCGCAGCGCCGCAGGTCGTCGAGTTCGTCGGAGACGACGAGCACGGCGGTGCCGTCGTCGCGGGCGCTGTCCATGCGGGCGAGCAGTGACTCCTTGGACTTCACGTCGACGCCCGCGGTGGGGTTGATGAGGACCAGCAGCCTCGGGTCGGAGGCGAGCGCGCGGGCCATGACGACCTTCTGCGCGTTGCCGCCGGACAGGTCGGAGACGGGCTGTTCGGGGCCCTCGGTATGGATGTCGAGGCGGTCGATCAGCTCGGTGGCGAACGCGCGCTTGCGCTCGGTGCCGACGAACCCGAAGCGGCCGAGCCGGTCCAGCACCGTCATGGTCGCGTTGTCCCCGATGGACATCCCGAAGACCAGCCCTTGTCCGTGCCGGTCGCGCGGTACGCAGCCCACCCCGGCTTTCAGGGAGGCCTGCACATCACCGAACGGCAGCTTCTCGCCGTCGAGTTGGGCGCTCCCGCCGGTCGGTGTGTACAGCCCGGTGAAGGACTCGGCCAGCTCGATCTTGCCGCTGCCGCTGGATCCGGCGAGTCCGACGACCTCGCCCTTGCGGACGGTGAGGTCGACGTTCTCGTACGACTCGGAGGTGAGCCCGCGTGCGTCGAGGAGGACGGGCGCCTCGGTGTCCAACTCCCTGAGCTGGACTTCGAGTTCGTCGATGGACTCCCCCGCCATGGCCTCCACCAGGGCCCGGCGCGGGAGGTCGGCGACCGGTGCGGTGGTGATCCAGCGGGCGTCGCGCAGCACGGTGACGGTCTGGCACACCTCGTACACCTCCTGGAGGTGGTGCGAGATGAACAGGAAGGTGACACCGGACTCTTGGAGCGCCCGCATGCGCGTGAAGAGTCGCTCGATCTCCCGGTTGTCGAGCTGTGCGGTCGGCTCGTCCAGGACGATGAACCGGGCGCCGAAGCTCAACGCCCTCGCGATCTCCACCATTTGGCGGTCCTCGACCTTGAGGTCGGCGGTGCGCGCCTCGGGGTCGACGTGCACGTCCCAGGTGTCGAGGAGTTCGGCGGCCTCGGTGCGGAGCCGGCGCCAGCTGATGATGCCGCCCCGGGACTGCGGCTGACGGTTGATGAAGAGGTTCTCGGCGACCGTCAACTCGGGGACGACGGTGGGCTTTTGGTAGACGCAGGCGACCTTGGCGCGCCAGGCGTCGCGGTCGGTGAGCGGGGGCGCGGGCTCGCCGTCGAAGCGGACCGTGCCCTCGTCAGGGGCCTGGAGTCCGGTGAGGACGGTGACGAGGGTGGACTTGCCGGCGCCGTTGCGGCCGACGAGGGCGTGGGACTCGCCCGGCAGCACGGTCAGTTGACCGTCGGCGAGGGCGACGGTCGGGCCGTACCGCTTGGCGATTCCCGTCGCCTCCACCAGCGGAGTGGTCAGTGGGCTGCTCATTTGACCGTGTTGCCCCAGAGCTTGGCGTCGTCGACGTTGTCCTTGGTGACCAGGGGCGCGGGGAGCTGGTCCTCCAGGATGCCGCTGGGCAGCTTGACGATCGTGGAGTCGTGGTCGGTGGGGCCGGGCTTGAAGGTCTTCCCCGCCATCGCGGCCTTGATGTAGTACATGCCGTACTTGGCGTAGGCGTCGGCCGGTTGGGAGACGGTGGCGTCGATCTCGCCCTTGCGGATCGCGTCGAACTCCTGCGGGATGCCGTCGTTCGAGACAATCGTGATGTGCCCGGCCTGACCCGCCTTCTTCAACAGCCCCTTGGACTTGAGGGTTTGGAGGGTCGGCGCGAGGTAGACGCCGCCCGCCTGCATGTAGATGCCCTTGATGTCGGGGTTGGCGTTGAGGAGCGTGTCCAGCTTCGAGGCGGCCGTGTCGGACTCCCACTTGGCGGGGATCTCCAGCACCTTGAGCTTCGGGTACTTCTTCTTCACGCAGGCCCTGAACGCCTCCGACCGGTCACGGCCGTTGACGGACGCCAGGTCGCCCATGATCTGGACGACCTTGCCGCTGGTGATGTGCGCCCCGAGGTACTCGCAGGCCTTCTCGCCGTACGCGACGTTGTCGGCGCGCACGACCATCGCGACCTTGCCCTTGTCGGGCGCCACGTCGACCGCGACGACCGGCACGCCCTTGCGCTCGGCCTGGTCGAGGCCGGCTTCGATGGCGGCGCTGTCCAGCGGTGCGACGACCAGGCCCTTGACACCCTGGTTCAGCTCGTTGTTGATGTCGGTGATCTGCTGCGAGGGGTCGCTGTTGGAGTTGACCGTCTTCAGTGCCTGGACACCTTCGGACTTCGCCATCTTCGGCACGTAGTCGTTGTACGACTGCCAGAACGGCGAGGTCAGCAGGGGCAGGATCACTCCGACCTTGCCCGTGCCGCCCCCGCCGGAGCCGGCCGCGCCGGTGTCCTTGGTGCTGCCGCATGCCGTGAGCGCGAGGGTGCCGCACGCGGCCGCAGCCGTCGCACGCACCGCCCACGAGGAGAAACGCCTGCCTTGTCGTCCGTTGCGCACTGTGCTGCCGGCCATCTGTCGGGCTCCTCATCGAGCGGGTTCGAGCAGTTGCCGGAATATTTATCAGACCACTTCGGGGCTACAACACCCTCAGGAGCCAAATTTTCGCGCTTTCTGGCCGTAGTGGTCCGACCACATCCGTGGCTAGACTGCGCGGACCGGCGACAGGAGGAGTGGCGTGGACGAGACCCTGCCGAGTGAGACGGACCCGGGGGCCGCCGCGCCGAAGGGCACGGTGACGCAGCGCGCCATCGACTCGATCAAGGCCCTGATCGGCGAGGGCCGCCTGGAGCCGGGGCAGCGGCTGCCCACCGAACGCGATCTCGCGGCCCAACTGGGCATCTCCCGCAGCTCGATGCGCGAGGCGATCCGCGCGCTCACGGTGCTGGGCGTGCTGGAGGCGCGGCACGGTTCGGGCATCTACGTCACGCAGTTGGAGGCCGGCGACCTGCTGGAGACCTTCGGTGTCGTCGCCGACCTCTCGCGGGGCCCGGGCCTGGTGGAACTCCTCGAAGTCCGCCGCATCCTGGAGTCGACGGCGACAGCTTTGGCCGCGGCCCGCATCACCCCGGACCAGTTGGCCGAGGTCGAGAAACACCTCACGGCGATGAACGCCACCGACGACCCCGAGGAGATCCTCGCCCACGACCTCGCCTTCCACCGCGAGATCGCCGCCGCCGCCGGCAACGACACCATGGCCGCGATCCTGGAGGGCCTGTCGTCGCGCACGTTCCGCGCCCGCGTCTGGCGCGGCTACCAGGAGGAGGGCGCCTTCGCCCGCACCCGCCGCGAACACGCCGCGATCCACCGCGCGTTGGTGGCCCGCGACCCGGAAGCGGCCCGCGCGGCGGCGGCCTCGCACGTGGGTGAGGTCGAGGAGTGGCTGCGGGCGCAACTCGCCCCCTAGAAGCAGGAGTTCAGGTGCCCTGACATCCGGGCTGTGCTGGGCGTGACGGGGGCCGCGGCGAACAGCGGGCAGGTGCAGCCACTCTGTACCGTGCGCTCAATCTCCGCCCGCCCAGAGAGACCCGCCGAAGGAGGACTAAGCCCCGAAGGGGCGAGTCCTCCAGGGGCGCGGGGCTGCATCGATATGCGGCTCCGCCGCGCGGGCGCGACCAGCCCCCACGCACCCGCAGCCAAAAATCCGCCCGGTCCCAGCCCTCAACCGCCGGACGCAGGCAATGGCGGTTCCCCCCTCTGCCCCTGCACCTCCGCCCATCCCCGCAGTTCGCTCGTGCCCACCTCGTCGATCGCCCGGTGCAGAGCGGCCCGCGCGTCCGCGTCACGCTCGGCCTGGGGCAGCAGCAGGTAGCGGTCGATCGCCCGGCGCAAACCCTCCCGCGCCTGGGCGGCCAGAACCCAGCGCGAGCCCGGGCTGAAGAGTTGGCGCATGCCGGTGAAGAAGACGGCGCTGCCCGCGATCAGGGCGGTGAGCCAGGCAGGCGCGTGCAGTCCCGCCGCCACGACCGTCGCGGACGTGGCGGCGAGAGCGCCGAGTTCCGTCGTGTAGTGCAGCCACCTGGCCCGGTCGCACGCCCCCGCGTAGAACTCCAACTCCTGCCGGGCAAGCCCCAGTAGAGGATCGGGTTGGGAGGCCCAGGCCTGGCCGACGGCCGTTCTTCGTCTCATCGCCACATCATCGGGCGATCACGGCCGCCGGCGAAAGGCGTTCCGGGTCAGGACCGTCGGAACCGCAGCGTCACCAGCTCGAACGGGCGCAGTCGCAGGGTAAGTTGATCGCCCTCGCGGGTCACCTCCCCGGCGTCGGCCGACGGCCGCTCCAGCAGGTCCACGGCCTCCACGGCGTCGAACGCGAAGCCCAGCGTCAGTGTCGCCCTGGCCCGTCCCCCGTGGGCCTCGTGGAAGCGGACCACGACGTCACCGCTCCCGTCGTCGGCCAGTTTCACCGCCGTGATGACGACCGCGTCCCGGTCGACGCCGACCAGCGGCGCAACCTCCTGTCCGCCCTCAACTCGCCGCTCCGGCAGGTTGATTCGCCACCCTTCGCGGACCGCGTCGCCGATGCCCGCGCCGGGCACCAGTGCGTGCCGGAAGCGGTGGACGCCCTGGTCGGTCTCGGGGTCCGGGAAGCGCGGGGCGCGGAGGAGGGAGACACGGACGGTGGTGGTCGTACCGTGGTCGCCGTCGCCGCGGACCGTACGGGTCACATCGTGGCCGTACGTCGAGTCGTTGACGACGGCGACGCCCCAGCCGGGTTCCTCCATGTGGACGAAGCGGTGGTTGCAGGCCTCGAACTTGGCCGCCTCCCATGACGTGTTGGTGTGCGTGGGCCGGTGGAAGTGCCCGAACTGGGTCTCGGACGCGTACCGTTCGGCGTGCACGTCCAGCGGGAACGCGAGCTTCAGGAACTTCTCGGTCTCATGCCAGTCGACCTCGGTGTCGATGAGCAGCCGCCGCTCCCCGGGGGCGAGGGACAGGAGCTGGGTGACCTTGGACGCGCCGAAGGACCGTACGATCCGCACGGCGTTGTTCCCCTCGGCCACGACCTCCTCCGCGTCCGTGAGGTCGGTGACCGTGTTCCGGTAGAACTCGTCGACGTCCCAGGCGTCCCACATGTTCGGGAAATCCGGGTGGAGTTGGAGCAGGTTGGAGGCTCGGCCGGGGGCGATCGTCTCGCGGTCGGCCGTGATGTCGTAGGCGGAGACGACGAGTCCCCGGGCGTCGATCTCGACACGGAGGAGACCGTTCTCCAGTACGTGTCCGCCGCCGACCCGGGTCGCGAGTGCCGTCTCGCCCTCGACGGCCGGGGTCTGGGCGCCGCCTGCGGGGACACCCTCGCGGGTGTGGGGCGCGGAGTTGAAGAGGAGAGGGGTCGTGCCCTCGCCCGCCAGCGCGTGCTGGGCCGCGTCGATGACGGCGTTGAGTTCCGCGGCGAGGCGCTCGTAGGTCCGGCGGGCCTCGCGGTGCACCCACGCGATGGAGGAGCCCGGCAGGATGTCGTGGAACTGGTGCAGCAGGACCGTCTTCCAGATCCGGTCCAAGTCCTCGTACGGGTAAGGGAATCCGGCCCGTACGGCAGCCGTCGCCGCCCACAACTCCGCCTCGCGCAGGAGGTGTTCGCTGCGGCGGTTGCCCTGCTTGGTCTTGGCCTGGCTGGTGAGGGTGGCGCGGTGGAGTTCGAGGTACAACTCGCCGACCCAGACCGGGGGTTCGGGGTATTCGGCCTCCGCCTTCTCGAAGAACTCCTTCGGAGTCTCCCAGGCCACGGTCGCCGAGCCTTCGAGGTCACGCAGCCGGGCCGCCTTCGCGACCATCTCGCGCGTCGTGCCGCCGCCTCCGTCGCCCCAGCCGGTGGGCGCGAGGGAGTGGCGGGCGACGCCCTTGTCCTTGAAGTTGCGTGCCGCGTGGGCGATCTCGCGGCCCTGCATGGAGCAGTTGTAGGTGTCGACGGGCGGGAAGTGGGTGAAGATCCGGGTGCCGTCGATGCCCTCCCAACGGAAGGTGTGGTGCGGGAACTTGTTGGTCTGCGACCAGGAGATCTTCTGCGTCAGCAGCCACTTGGAGCCGGCGGCCTTGATGATCTGCGGGAGTCCGGCGGCGAAGCCGAAGGTGTCGGGCAGCCAGGCCTCCTCGTTCTCGATGCCGAACTCGTCGAGGAAGAACCGCTTCCCGTGCACGAACTGACGGGCCATCGCCTCCGAGCCCGGCATGTTGGTGTCCGACTCCACCCACATACCACCGGCCGGCACGAACCGCCCGTCCGCCACCGCCTTCTTGACCCGCGCCCACACCTCGGGCCGGTGCTCCTTCACCCAAGCCCACTGCTGGGCCTGGGACATGGCGAAGACGAAGTCGGGCTCGTCGTCAAGGAGGGCCGTCATGTTGGACGTTGTGCGCGCCACCTTGCGGACCGTCTCGCGCAACGGCCACAACCACGCCGAGTCGATGTGCGCGTGCCCGATCGCGCTGATGCGGTGCGCGGACGGGACGGCAGGCGTCGACAGGACGGCCGTGAGCTGCGAACGGGCGCGCTCCGCCGTGCCGTTGACGTCTTGGAGGTCGACCGCGTCCAGCGCCTTCTCGATCGCCCGCAGCAGGTCCCAGCGGCGCGCCGCGTCCACCGGCAGCTCGGCCATCAGCTCGCCGGCGACCTCCAGGTCGAGGACGAGGTTCCAGACGTTCTCGTCGAGGACCGCGAGATCCATGCGGGTCAGCGTGTACTGGGGCTCGCTGCCGGCGGTCTCCTTGTCGCCCAACTGGGTCGGCAGGAACGGGTGGTAGTCCAGGACCACCGGGTTGGACGCGGCCTCGATGTGCAGCCGCACCTCCTCGCCACCGGCGACGGGCGCGCCGATCCTGACCCACTGGTTGCGCGGGTTGAGGCCCTTCACGGGGGTGCCGTCGGGCCGGTAGACGAGGCCCTCGCACTGGAAGCCGGGCATGTTCTCGTCGAAGCCGAGGTCCAGCAGCGCCTCGACGGTCTTCCCCGCCCACTCCTGGGGGACGGTCCCGGTGACGCGGAACCAGCTGGTGCCCCAGGGAGCACCCCACCGGCCACCCACCTCGATCGGTTCGGGTGTGCCCGCGAGCCCCTCGGCCACGGGCACCGGCTCGTCGGGCGCGTGCCAGACGGCCACCTCCAGCGGCACGGACTCGGGATACACGGCGGGACGGATGCGCTCTTCGAGGACGCGCTTGAGGCGGGCTTCGACCAGGCTGCGGTCGTCATGCATGTGGGGTGCTCCGTAGCTCGGTTGCGGGTTGGGTCACGGGTGGTGCCAGTCGGGTGTCACCAGGCGTACGCGACGGTCACGGGGGCCGACGCTGTGTAGAGCTCCCCTGTCACGCGCAGTTCGAACCACGCCTGCCGCACGCCCTGTTCGGCGAGCAGGACGCCGCTTCTGGTGGGGCATCGGGGGTTCACGAACTGGTGCCTCCTTGTCGGGTGGGGAGCACCTGGTCGGGAGTGACGACTTCGGTGATGCCCCGCGCGGCGAGGTGTTCCTTGTCGTCCGCGCGCACGTCGAGGACGGTCGCCGGGCGGACCCCGTCGGCGACGAGCCGGAAGTAGGCGTCGAAGACCTGCCCACCGGGACCGCAGCCCGAACGGACCGACGGATCGGCGGGCACGACGAGCGCCGTGGTGCGCGCGGCGGGTTCGTACGTGGGGTCGCGGGCCGCCTCCGCCAACACCAGCGCGATGTCCTTGGGCTGCCGGTCGTTGGTCAACAGGCCCAGCCCGTACTCGAGTTCGGGGAAATCCGCGAGCTCGCGGGACACGTCGTGCGAGCACCACCAGGTGATGCCCCAAAGGTCAGGGCAGTCAAGGGCGTTGGCGATGGTGGCGGAGGCGAAGTCGGCCGCGTGCTCGGCGGGCACGAGCGGCTGGGGCGCGCCGACCTCCTGGAGCCAGACGGGCCGGTGCGGTTCCTCGGCCCACGCCTTGCTCAACTCGACCAAGTACGCGGCATGATGCTCGGAGGGGACCGAACTACGGCCGTGGCGCTGGGCGGTGCCGTTGAAGACCCAGGAGTGCACGGCCGTCATCGCACCGTGGCGGGCGGCCTGGGCCGGGGTGAACGGCATGTCGTCCTGGTACCAGGTCGCGTCGTACTCGGCGTGCAGATGCGGCTTGCCGGGCGCACCCTCCGCACAGGCCGCGAGCATCCGCTCCAGCCAGACGTCGATCTGCTCCTCCGTCGCCCGGTCGGGGTCCGGATGCGGGCCCGCCGAGAACTGGTTGACCTCGTTGCCGAGCGTCATGCCGATGAAGTGGGGGCGGTCGGCGAGAGCGGCGGCCAGCGTGCGCAGGTAGGCGGCCTGGCCGTCGAGGACGTCGGGGTCGGTGAAGAGGTTGCGCCGGTGCCAGGTCCGGGTCCACGCGGGCAGGTAGTCGAAGCTGCTCAAGTGCCCTTGCAGACCATCGACGTTGACGTCGAGCCCACGCTCACCGGCTGCGTCGACCAGCTCAACCAGCTGTTCCACGGCCTTCGTTCGGATCATGGTCCGGTTGGGCTGGAAGTACGGCCACAGCGGGAAGACGCGGATGTGATCGAGACCCAGCTCTGCGATCGAGTCGAGGTCGGCGCGTACGGAGTCGAGGTCGAAGTCGAGCCAGTGGTGGAACCACCCCTGGCTGGGCGTGTAGTTGACGCCGAAGCGCACGGCAGAAGACATAGGGATCCTGGTTCTGTAGTGCGTACCTGAATGCGGGGAACGTCAGCCCTTGACCGCGCCTTCGCCCACGCCCCGGAAGAAGTACCGCTGGAGGCAGGCGAAGAGGGCGATCAGCGGTGCCACGGCGATGACCGTGCCGGCGGCGACCAGGCGTTCGTCGTTGGCGAAGGTGCCGTGCAGATAGTTGAGGCCGATGGTGAGCGTGAACTTGGACGGGTCGCTGAGCACGATGAGCGGCCACAGGAAGTCGTCCCAGGCGCCCATGAAGGCGAAGATGGCGACGACGGCGATGGTGCCCTTCACGGACGGCAGCGCGATCCGCAGGAACCGCTGCCACACGTTGGCGCCGTCGACGTAGGCGGCTTCCTCTATCTCGTAGGGCAGGTTGAGGAAGGCGTTGCGCATCAGCAGCACGTTCATCGCGCCGATGCAGCCCGGGAGGACCACCCCGATCAGGGTGTTGTTCAGGCCCAGCTCCCGCATGGTGGTGAACTGGGCGATGATGATGCCCTCGACCGGCACGAGCATCGCGAGGATGAAGACGAGGGTGGCCACGCGGCGGCCCCGGTACCGCAGCCGGGCCAGCGCGTAACCCGCGAGGGCCGAACCGACGCAGTTCGTCACGACGTTGCCGGCGGCGACCTTCAGCGAGTTGAAGGCATAGTCCCAGACGGGGATGGTGTCGGCGACCCGCTTGTAGTTGTGCAGGGTGGGGTGTTCGGGGAGGAAGGTCGGCGGCGAGCTGTAGATGTCCTCGGTCGGGCCCTTGAGCGAGGTGGAGAGCTGCCACACGAAGGGGCCGACTGTTATGGCGAGGACGATCAGCAACAGGGCGTAGCGCAGGGCGAGTTCCCAGACGCGGATGCGGCGGCCGTGCTCGTCCGTGACGCGGGGTTCGCGAACCGCCGTCTCCTGGACGGGCCTTGTGCGCTCGATGACGCTCAAGAGTCTTCCTTCCGGTCGGCCCGCAGCACGAGCAGCATCAGCGCGACGGTGACGACGAAGACGACGACCGAGAGCGCGGAGGCGTACCCGACCCGGCCGGTCAGACCGGTGCCGGTGCGCTGGACGAGCATCACGAGGGTGGTGTCCTCACCGGCCGGTCCGCCACTCGGGCCCGCCATCAGATAGACCTCCGAGAACACCTTGAAGGCGGCCACCGAGGACAACGCGCCCACCAGCACCATCGTGGAACGGACGGCGGGCACGGTCACCGTGAAGAACCGGCGCACCGCGCCCGCGCCGTCGACCGAGGCGGCCTCGTGCAGTTCGCGCGGGACACTGGCGAGCGCGGCCAGGTAAATGATCATGTAGTAGCCGAGGCCCTTCCAGACCGTGACGGCCATGGCGCTCAGCAGGAGCAGCCACTGATCGCTGAGGAACCCGACCTTGCCGACACCGATCGTCTCCAACAGCGAGTTGACCAGGCCGCGTTCGTCCAGAAGCCACACCCAGATCAGCCCGACCACGACGATCGAGGCGACGACCGGCGTGTAGAAGGCGGACCGGAAGAAGGTGATGCCGGGGATGTTCTTCTGCACCAACAGGGCGAGCAGCAGCGGGAGTACGACGAGTGCGGGCACCACCCCGACGATGTACAGGGTGCTGTTGCGCAGGCCGGTCCAGAACATGTCGTCATGCCACAGCTCGCGGAAGTTGGCGAAGCCGACGAAGTGGCCCGGTATCAGGGTGCGCCGGTCCGTGAAGGAGTTGATCACGGTGGAGGCGAAGGGATAGAGCACGAAGGCGCCGACGACGAGCAGCCCGGGGGCGGCGAACAGCCAGGGACTGGTGGGCAGTTGGCGCCGCACGCGGGACACGTCGGCCATGGAAACCTCAGCCCTCCTGCTGGAGCAGCGTGTCGCACTGCTTGACAGCGTTGTCGAGAGCCGTCTTGGGGCTCTCCTTGCCCTGGAGTGCCTTGGCGACCTCGTTGCGCAGCGCGGTCTTCATCTGCTCGCTGAACAGCACCGGCGTGTAATTGACCGCGTTCTTCAGGGACTTGGCGGCGGCGATCCGCACCCGCGTCTCGTCGGTGCCGTCCTCCTTCGTGAAGTACGGGTCGTCGAGGGAGCCGGCGGTGCTCGGGAAGATGGCGACCTTCTTCGCGAACGACATCTGCTGCTGGGCGTCGGTGACGTAGTGCGCGAAGGCGACGGACGCGGGCGTGTGCTTGGTCTTGGAGTTGACCATCACGCCCATCACGTACATGTTCACGTGCCCGGTGCTGGTGATCTGGTCGGTGATGCCGATGTTCTTGTACAGGGTCGGCGCCTGCTTCTTGAAGTTGTCGAGGTCCAGGGCGCTGCCGGGGTTCATGGCGACGGCGCCGGTGAGGAACTTCTTGCCGGACGACTCGGGGGTGGCGGTGAGCGCCTGCGGGTCCAGGGCCTTCGCGTCGTACAACTCCTTGTACTTGGTGAGGAGTTCGATGCCCTTCGCGTCGTTGAAGGCGAAGGCGGTACCGGCCTTGTTCATCAGCTCGACGCCGTAGCGGCCGAAGTCCTCGACGGTGGGGACGTTGGCGAGGGTGGCGACCTTGCCGTCGGTCTTCTTGGCCAACTGGAGTGCCTGGGCGAAGAGTTCGTCGTACGTCTTCGGCGGCTGGTCGGCGTTGAGCCCGGCCTGTGTGAAGAGGGACTTGTTGTAGAAGAGCGGGCCGGTGTTGAGGTACCAGGGGAAGGCGTAGGTGCCGGTCATGCCCGGTATCTCGTGGCTGGCCCAAGCACCCGGCAGGTACTCGCTCTTGTACTTCGCGGCCGACTTGTCGAGGTCGAGCGCGAGGCCCGCCTTGGCGAGCGGGGCGACGAGATCCGGGGAGACGTTGACGACGTCGGGCAGGGTGCCGCCGGCGGCGTCCGCGCTGATCTTGTCGGCGTAGCCCTCGGCGGGCTGGTCGATCCACTTCACGTGGGTGCCGGGGTACTGCTTCTCGAAGCCGGAGATCACGCCCTCGAAGTACGACTTGAAATTGGCGCGGAGGTTCCAGGTCTGGAAGGTGATGTCGCCCTCGACCTTGCCCGAGGCGTCGGTCGAACCGCCGTCGTCTCCCCCGGAACCGCAGGCGCTCAGCGGCATGAGGACGACGGCGGCGGCAGCTGCGGCGAAGGCTCTGCGGGAGATGCGCACGGCGAGTGGCTCCTTTGCCAGTGAGGTTGGCTGATCGTGCCGGGGCAGACCTTGCACGGTGTTCCCGGGGCCCGTCAATGGATTCCGCTCAGCTAAATTCATTAGTTGGCCGGATCCGGCCAACTGCACTGGTCAGCGAGGTGTGTTCGCATTCTTGCGGTGGATCACTAATGCGCTTTAGGGTGTGCGGACTCAAGCGCATTAGTGCGCGGCACCGGTGGAATGGAGTGCAGGCTTGTCAGGCAAGCGGTCGCCCGCGCGTCGGCCGACGATGAAGGACATCGCGCAGCGCGCCGGTGTGTCCGAGAGCGCGGTCTCCTTCGCGCTCAACGGCCGGCCCGGCGTCTCCGAGATCACCCGCGACCGGGTGCGCCGGGTCGCGGAGCAACTGGGCTGGCGGCCCAGTACGGCTGCGCGGGCGCTGTCCGGGGAGGGTGCGGCGACGGTCGGTTTCGTCCTCGCCCGGCCCGCGGACACCCTCGGCGTCGACTCGTTCTTCCTCCAACTCGTGTCGGGCATCCAGGAGGTGCTGGCCGAACGCCATCTCGGGCTGCTCTTCCAGATGGCCGAGGACGTCGACGACGAGTGCGCGGTCTACCGGCGCTGGTGGGCCGAACACCGGGTGGACGGCGTCCTGGTGGCCGACCCGCGCACCGCCGACCCGCGGCCCGACCTCCTCGACGAACTCGGCCTGCCCGCCGTGGTGATCGGCGGCGCACCCGACGAACGGCACCCCGGTCTGTCGACGGTGTGGGCCGACGACGCGGGCGCGATGACCTCGGTCGTCGACGAGTTGTACGCCCGTGGCCATCGGCGCATCGTGCACATCGCCGGGCTGGCGGGCCTCGCGCACACCGAGCGCCGTATCCGCGCCCTGCGCGCCGAGGCCGCGCACCGCGAACTGACCGAGGTGCACTCGGTGACCACCGACTACTCGGACGCGGCCGGAGCCGCCGTCACCCGCCGGGTGCTCGAAGTCACCGCTCCCCCAACGGCGTTGATCTACGACAACGACGTGATGGCCGTCGCCGGGGTGGCCGCAGCGACCGAACTCGGCTTCTCCGTACCGGCGGACGTGTCGGTGGTCGCCTGGGAGGACTCCGCGCTGTGCCGCATGGTCCGGCCGTGGCTGTCGGCGCTGTCCCGCGACAGCGTGGAGTTCGGCCGTACGGCGGCCCGGGAGTTGACCGCGCTGCTGGACGGCGGTCCGGCGCGCACGGTGCGGGTGCCGGTGCCTCGGCTGATCGAGCGGGACAGCACGGGACCGGCACGGGCATGAAAGGGGGCGTGTCCCCCGTTTCGAGGCCGAATCGCCGGACACCGCCGGGTACTTCGTGTGAGGCTTTGCCCATGACCTCCGAAGACCCGCTGGCCGACCGGCTCCAGCTCGACCGGCCGCACTCCGCCCGTGTGTGGAACTTCCTCCTGGGCGGCAAGGACAACTACGCCGCCGACCGCGAGGCCGGCGAGATGATCGTCCAGATGTTCCCGGACATCGCGCTCCTCGCCCGCCTCCAACGCCGGTTCCTGGTAAAGGCGGTGCGCTATCTCGCCGAGGACGCGGGCATCCGCCAGTTCCTCGACATCGGGACCGGTCTGCCCACCGTCGACAACACGCACGAGGTCGCTCAGCGCATCGCGCCCGAGAGCCGCATCGTGTACGTCGACAACGACCCGCTGGTGCTGGTGCACGCGCAGGCGCTGCTCACCAGCACCCCGGAGGGTGCCTGCGCCTACGTCGACGCCGATGTGCGCGACCCCGAGAGGATTCTCGAAGCCGCCGCCCAGACCCTGGACTTCACCAAGCCGATCGCGCTGACGATGCTGGGCATCCTGGGTCAGATCCCGGACTCGGACGAGCCCGAGGCCGTCGTGGCCCGCTTCCTCGACGCGTTGCCCCCGGGCAGCTATCTCGCGCTGACCGACGGCACCGACACCAACGCGGCGCTCAACCAGGCGATTTCGGTGTACAACGCCAACTCCGCGAGCTCCTACCACCTGCGCAGCCCCGAGCGGATAGCGACGTTCTTCGACGGCCTCGATGCCGTCGAACCCGGCATCGTCCCCATTTCGCGGTGGCACCCGGAGCCCGTCGACGTGGGCCGTGATCCATCCGTCGAGAACACGATCTGCGGCATCGGCCGCAAGGCCTGAGCACCAACACCGAAGAGGGGCATCGGAGTTGCCGGTGTCCCTCTTTGTCATTCTGTGCCCTTGGGTCAGATCCGGAACAGCGCCCAGACCGTCTTCCCGCCGCCCGCCCTCAGGTTCCAGCCCCACGACTCGCTGAGCGCCGAGACGACTTGCAGACCGCGCCCGGACTCGGCGAACTCGTCGGGGTGCCCCTCCACAGGTATTCGATCGCTGTCGTCGGTGACCGCGCACACCGCGTACGGCAGCCGGTCCCACACCGCGAGCCACAGTGAAGGCCGTGGCTCCGCACGGGAATTGGGCGCCCGGCCGTAGCGCAGCGCGTTGCTCACCAGCTCCGACACGGTGACCGTCACGTCGTCGACGAGTTCCTCCCCGGCCCGGTCGGCGAGTGCCGCCCGGGTGAAGTCCCGTGCCACCTGCGCCGATTGAGGCATCGGCGGCACGACCAGGACGGAGCAGAGGGCGGGATCGCGCCCGTCACCGGCAGCGGGGACCAGGGTGACGGTCCGCCCAGGCTCGGGCGGGCCCACCTGATCGACGGCCCGGCACAGCCACTCCCAAGTCCCCTCGATCCGCAGGGTGTCGACCGGTCGTACGACTTGCTCTGCGGACATCGCGACCCCTGAGACCCCTGGGAGAGAACACCTGCGCGCACTACACCTGTCCGGAGCATCGTCCTCCGCCTGCCCCTGCAAGCGCAAGTGCATCGGCAATTACCGCTGCAATTGCAGACGATCTTGCGAGCGGCCCACCCGAGGGCTATCGTCCTCCGCATCACCAATGGATGCAATTGAAGCTGCAATTGCATTCGATCTTCCGGGGGAGCGATGAGGCCTCACATAGAGCACGCGAACGGCATGTCGGCGACCCTGCTGAGCGACGCGCAGTGGCGCAAGAGCCACCACAGCAACCCCGAAGGAAACTGCGTCGAGTTGGCCGCGCTCTCCGACGGCCAGGTCGCCGTGCGCAACTCGCGCCATCCCGAAGGTCCGGCGCTCGTCTACACCAGCGCCGAGATCTCCGCGTTCGTCCGCGGTGTGAAGGACGGCGACTTCGACGGCCTACTCCCCGGCCGCTGAGGTCAGGCAAGACCCGCGGATGGCCGGAAGGCGCCGGACACAGGCCGGCACCTTCCGGCTCCTTCACTCCCCGCAGTTATCCGGAACCTCGGTGCTACGATCCTGTCTTGAGTCCCGAAAACTTGCGGACGGTATCGGCGCGACCGCCGAGGGGATGAACATGACTGCAGCTCAACCGGAATACGCTCCCTCGGGTTCGGACGTGCTGAGCCTTCAGCGCGGCGGTCCGACGGTCCAGCGCATCATGCTGGGCACCCGCCTGCGCCGCCTGCGCGAGTCCCTCAACATCACCCGGGACACGGCCGCTTCGGCGATACGCGCCTCGGACGCCAAGCTCTGCCGCATGGAGCTGGGCCGCGTCGGCTTCAAAGAACGCGACGTGGCCGACCTGTTGACCCTCTACGGCCTCCAAGAGCCCGACGCACGCCAGGAGTTTCTGGACTCGGCCCGCCGTGCCAACGAACCCGGCTGGTGGCGCGCGTACGGCGACGCCTTCCCGACCTGGTTCGAGCAGCACCTGGGTCTGGAGGAGGCCACCTCCCTCATCCGCACCTACGAAGTGCAGTTCATCCCGGGCCTGTTGCAGACCGCCGGGTACGCCGAGGCCGTCATCCGGCTCGGCCGACCCGTCGACACCCCGGACGCGATCCAGCGCCGCGTCGAACTCCGCATGACCCGGCAGGAGTTGCTCACCAGGCCCGGCGCTCCGAAGCTGTGGGTCGTGGTGGACGAGGCGGCGCTCCGCCGTCCGCTCGGCGGGGCGGACGTGATGCGCGAGCAGCTGCGGCACCTCATCGAGACGGCCGCCCTGCCGAACGTCACCCTCCAGGTGCTGCCGTTCCACGTGGGCGGCCACGCGGCCGCCGGCGGTCCGATCACCGTGCTGCGCTTCCCGGTGCCGGACCTGCCGGACATCGTCTACCTCGAACAGCTCACCAGCGCCCTCTACTTGGACAAGCCCGACGAGGTCGACCGCTACCTCGCGGTCATGGACCGGCTGAGCATGGTGGCCTCACCGGCCCCCGAGTCGGTGGCCTTCCTGGAGAAGCTCCTCAGCGAGATGTGAGGACAGGCGGTTTCCGGCCGCCGCTCAGACCCGCGACCGGTACAGCCCGAACTCCGCGATCTTCACGGTGTCCCGGGCTGCCGTCACGCGAACCCGCCACCGCCGGGCGCGTACGGGCGCGGCCAGCAGCAGGATGCGGCTCGCGCCGATCGTTCCGGCCCGGGTGACCTCCTTCCAGGCCCCGTCGACGTACGCCTCGACCACGAAGGCCTCGACCTGCTGGCCGTAGCGCCTTATGTCCTCCGCCAACCGGACGCGGTCCACGGTCCGTTCGGCGCCGAGGTCGACGGTGACCCGGCCCGGCGAGACGGCCGTGCTGGCCCCGCGCGCAAGGTCCTCGGGCAGTTCCCGGTCCACGCGCTCGCGGAACTCGCGCAGGCGTGCCACGTCCGGGGCCGCCAGCACACCGTCCGTGTCCGGAGGCACGTTGAGCAGCAGAACCGAGTTGCGGCCGACCGAGCCGAAGTAGATGTCGATCAACTCGTCGACGCTCTTGGGGAGTTGGTCCGGGTGGTAGAACCAGCCGTCGTGGATCGACACATCGCACTCGGCGGGCCACCACTGGAGGTAGTCGGTGTTCGGCAGCGCCGAGACGAGCGCGCTGCGACTGCCCTCGTCGGGGGTGTCGTACGACAACGCCCAGTCCGTGCGCCCGTATTGCTCCTCCTTGACCGGGAGGACGCTCCACTCGTCCTCCCGCGCGATACCGCCCTCGTTGCCGACCCAGCGCACGTCCGGGCCGGTCACGGCGATCGCCGCGTCCGGGGCCAGCGATCTGACCAGGGTGTACCAGCTGTCCCAGTCGTAGTCCTCGACGTGGCCCGGCGGGATACGGCCCTGGGCGCCGTCGAACCAGACCTCGTCGATCGGACCGTACTCGGTCAACACTTCGTAGAGGGTGTTGAGCATATGGGCGCCGTAGTCGGTGGCGTCCAGCGTGTAGAAGGCGTCCGGGGTACGGTCGTCGCCGTCGACGAGCGTCGGGATCATGCGCGTGGTGCGGGCACTGCCGTTGGCGTAGACGCCGTGGAGGTACTGGTTCTCGTCGGCGGGTGAGAGGTAGACGCCGGCCTTGAGGCCGTACCGCCGCATGGAGTCGGCGAAGGAGCGCAGGACGTCGCCCTGGCCCGCACGCCAACTGCTGTACGCGACCGTGTGGTTGGTGTAGCGGGAGGGGTAGAGGACGAAGCCGTCGTGGTGCTTGACGGTGAGGATGGCCAGCTTGAAACCGCCGTCGCGCAGGGCGCGGGCCCACTGGTCGGTGTCCAGGCCGGTCGGCTGGAACACGTTCGGGTCCTCGTCACCAGTCCCCCACTCCAGGCTGGTGAAGGTGTTCACGCCGAAGTGCAGGAACGCCGTCCGCTCCAGCTGCTGCCAGGCCACCTGCCGTGCGGTGGGCCGGACTTGGGAGGCCTTGCGGACGAGGTCGGCCTCGGTGTCGTCGGGGCTGACGGGGATGCGGGAGCGGGAGTCGGACGGGGGCCGGGGCGCCGCGAGGGCGGATGCCGTGGCGGTGCCGGTCGCGGCGAGCGCGGTGGCCGAGAGGACGAAGAGACGTCTGGAGAGGGCCATGGGGGTGGGACTCCTCTGGTTGGTCAGTGGGCGGTCAAGTGCCAGGTGGCGGGCTGGTGTTGGTCCGGCGGGTACTGCACGAGCCGGCCGTCGTCCGCGACGCTCAGCGCCATCTGCGTGATGGCGTTCACGAGCCGGTAGCCGCCGGCCGCGGGCGTCAACTCCCAGCGCTGCATGGTGTTCGCGGCATCGCAGGCCTGCGGGGTCGCCGAAACCCCGGGCTGGAGCGGCACGTTGAGGGTGAGCTTGCCGCCCCGCACCTCAAGGCAGCCGTCGGCGGTCCGCAGCGTCGCGTAGCCGTCCGGCGTGCGCTGCACCGCGGCGTCGAAGGAGGCGCCGCCCGCCGTCCGGAAGGTGTATGTCCCGTCCGGCACCGGTACCCGGGTCAGGTCCCGCCAGCCGGGTGCGTGCCCAACTGCCGTACCCCGCGAGGTGAATTGGGCGTACGTGGCGTCGGGATGCGGATCGCCCCAGGTCGCCTGGGCGAGGTGGCGTAGCGCGGGTTCGGTATCGGTGGTGACCTCGTTCTCGGTCTCGCCGCGGCCGTTGTCGGGCCAGAGGCTGATCTTCGCGCCGGTGACGCCGGCGCTGGAGGTGAGCTTCTCCCCCTCGAAGCTGCGCGGGTCCCAGCTCTGGTCGTACAGCGCCTCGGTGTCGCTGTGGAAGCCGCCGCGGACGAGGTAGAGGGAGTAGGCCGCGTTCATCAACGGGTAGCCCTGGGCGATGAGTTGGCTCGGTTTCTCCGTAACGTTCAGCCAGTGCTCGACCGTCGTGCCCGCCGCCACCGGCACGGTGTTGGCGCCGGTGAGTCCGTCGTTCCAGATGCGCAGCTTCTTGCCCTTGCTCGCGGCGTAGGCCTGGACGCGGTTGATGAAGTCGATGTAGGCGTCCTGCGGGGTGGCGCTGGCGCCGTACTTCTCCTGGGCGTAGCGCAGCATCTGCGGGTAATTCGAGTAGTCGGAGCCGAGCATGTACTCGTCGGCGCCCATGTGCCAGGACGACGCGGTGAAGACCTGCGCGTACTCGTCCATCAGGCTCGTGTAGTAGTCGAACGCCGCCTGCTGGGTGACGTCGAGCCGGGCGGGCTGCTTGTTGCCATCGCTGTCGGTGAGCTGGAGGTCGGGACGGTTCTCTATCCACGGGTCCATGTGGCCCGGTGAGTTGATCTCGGGAATGATCTCGACGTGGTACTTGTCGCCGAGGGCGACGAGGCGGCGCATCTCGTCCGGCGTGTAGTAGCCCCAGGTGTTGGCCTCCGGATGCGCGGCGCTCTTCACCTTGAGTTCCAGGAGCAGTTGGTTGAGCTTGTGGTACGCCATCTCGCGCACCAGGTTCTCCAGCCAGGGCAGGGAGACGTGGATGTAGCAGGCGCAGACGCCGACCCCGCGTTCCTTGTAGCGCGGTACGTCGACCGTGCGTCCGGCGGGGATGTGGTCACCCTGCGCGAGGAGTTGGAGGAGGGTCCGGGTGCCGTAGAAGGCGCCGGTCTCGGTGGCGCCGGTGACCGACAGCCGTCTGCCCGCCTGGAGTTCATAGCCCTCCGCGCCCAACGAGCCCTTGGTCGGCCGGACTTGGATCACGATGTCACCGGGGCGGGCGGCACCACCACGTACGACGGGCACTGTTCCGTGACCGGCCGCCTTCAGGTCGTCGGCGAGGGTGCCGGCGACTTCGCGCTCGCTCTTGCTGTCGGCCACGAGTCGGGTTCCGGGTCTGAAGTCGTAACTCCCGTGTTCAGGAGTCCAGTTGGACAGTGCGGGCACGGTCACCGGCACCGCCTGCTCCAGCCCCTCCTGGACCGCGACCGCCGGTGCGGGTGCCGCGAGCAGCGCGAACACCGCCGCGAAGCCGATGAACCGGAACCGTCTCTTCCTGCGCTCAGCCATGACACTCCACCGGTCGCGATTGATCGGACGGCTGATGATTGAACTGCGCCCAGGAGCTGTCAATGGGCGGCGGGAGCAGCCAAGTTGAGCCATTGATCGGATGACCAGCGGCTCAGTCGACGCCCGCCCGGTACCGGCTCGCGAAAAGTCCAAGAAGACGGCCTCGAATGTCCAAGACCGGCGGCCCTTGGTCTCCCAGAACCAGCGGCCTTGGTTTCCATGGCCGGACACCTCTCGACGCACCGCCCCGGCCGAGGCACAGTTCTCCGTACATACTCGCGAGTAGTGAGAAGGAGCGCGCCCGTGACCAGCTGGGTCGGCCGTACCGCCGTCGAGATCGCCGCCGCCGTACGCGAGAAGCGGGTCACACCCCGTGAGGTGGTGGCCGAGCATCTCACCCGGATCGAGCGGCTCGACGGGCAGGTCGGCGCGTTCCGGGTGGTGCGGGCCGAGGCGGCGCTCGCGGAGGCCGACAAGGTGGGCGCGCGGGCCGATCTGGCCGAACTCCCCCTGGCGGGCGTGCCGGTGGCCGTCAAGGACAACCTCCCGGTGACCGGCGAGTCCAACCGGGTCGGCTCCACCGCGACCCCGGACACGCCCGCCGACCACGACCACGTCACCGTGGCCCGGCTGCGGGCGGCGGGCGCGATCGTCGTGGGGCTCACCAACGTGCCCGAGCTGTGCATCTTCGGTACGACCGAAGGCGTCCACGGCACCAGCCGCAACCCGTGGGACACGACCCGCACGGCGGGCGGTTCCTCCGGTGGCAGCGCGGCCGCCGTGGCCGCCGGCATGGTGCCGATCGCCCTCGGCAACGACGGCATGGGCTCGCTGCGCATCCCCGCGGCCAACTGCGGCCTCGTCACCATCAAGCCCGGGTTCGGGGTCGTCCCGGCCGGTATCGGCGACGGCGACTGGTTCGGAATGTCCGAGAACGGCCCCCTCGCGACGACCGTCGAGGACGCCCGGCTGATGTTTTCGGTCATCGCGGACATCGAGGTCGTACGCCCTGACGAGCCGACGTCACGGAAGATCGCCGTCTCTGTGCGGAGCCCGCTCGCCGGAGTCGCCGTCAGCAAGTCGTATACGACCGCCGTACGGGAGGCGGCCGGGCTGCTGAACCGGGCCGGTCACACCGTGGAGCGCGCCGATCCGCCGTATCCGCTGTCCCTGAGCACGACGTCGCTCGCGCACTGGACGGCCGGCACCTCGGTGGACGCGGCGGGGCTCGACCCGCGGAAGCTGACGCGACGGACGCGGGTGCACGCGGCGATCGGGCGGCGGTTCGTGAAGAGCGTCCGTACCGGCAAGGGCCGGGAGCGGCTGCGGGAGCGCCTCGCGCCGTTCTTCGCCGAGCACGACATCCTGCTGACGGCGGCGCTGGCCCGCCGCTCCCCCAAGGCCGAGCCGTGGCACGAGCGGGGCTGGCTGCGCAATGTGCTGGCCAACACCAACTACTCGCCGATGACTCCCCCGTGGAACCTCACCGGCTGGCCCGCGATGTCGGTCCCGTTCGGCACCCTGCCCTCGGGCGCGCCCTGCGCCGTACAGCTGGTGGGGCGGCCGGGGTCGGAGGCGGCGCTGCTGGAGCTGGCGGAGGAACTGGAGAAGCTGCGGCCCTGGCAGCGGACCGCGCCGCTCGACTGAGGAGCCCGGTGTGTCCCGGCTAGAGGGCGCGGTACATGACGTGCAGGCCGACGCGGCCGACGCGGGGATGGTCGAAGGCGTCGGGCACCGTGCCCAGGATCGTGAAGCCGAGGGAGAGCCAGAGCTTGACGGCGGGGTTGGTCTCGACGACGGCGTTGAAGACCATGCCGCGGAAGCCCTGGTCGCGGGCGGTGGTGAGGATGTGTTCGGCGAGGGCGCGTCCGATGCCGCGGCCGCCGTGGTCGGGGTCGACCATGAAGCCGGCGTTGGCGATGCGGTCGGCGGGGCCGCCGTAGTTCGGGGTGACGAAGGCCGAGCCGACGACCGTTCCGGTCTCGTCCTCGGCGACGTACACGCGCTTCGGCGGGCTCGTCCACAGGGCCCGGGCCGCCTCTTCGGAGGTGTCCCGGGCCCAGGTGTAGGTGTCGCCGGCGGCGACGATCCGGTGCCAGAAAGGCCAGATCCGCGGCCAGTCGTCGGCCGCGGCTTCTCTGATCAGCATGGGCGTGATTTTCGCACGCCCATGCTGTCGGCGATCGCGATGGGTCCCTGCGGGGGTCAGTCCACGCTGGGCAGGATGTGGGGCTCGGCGAGGTCGTCCTCGTAGCCCGCGAGACGGATGGGGGCGGACCGTGCCCACACGGCCAGGCTGCCGAGCTCGTCGGACCGGTGGCCCGCACGCTCCGTGTGTTCCTTGGGGCGTTGCTCGCGATTCGTCTTTTCCGGTGTCACCGCGCACTCCTTATGTGTCGGGTCACCCTCGGGGCACGACCGGCCGTCTCCGGTCCGGTACCTGGCCCGCTCGGGCGTGGGTTGAAGGCAGTTCGGACGCGGTGGCGCCGGTTACTCGTGTGAGAGCAGGCCGTGGTGACCGGCTTGCCCCGGGACGGACCATGGGTGTGGGTGGGACCCCTTGTCGCTGTCCGTCTGCCTCAGGTTAACCAAATGAGCGCCCCGCCGCTCTATGGGGCTGAAAACATGGGGTAAAGATTAGAGACATGCGGCCAACGGGCCTTGCCTGCCCGGACCGGGCGAGCAGTAGTTGCCTTCGACTCCTGAAGCCGCTGCGTGAGGTCTGCGGGCCGCATCCGAGGCCATCGCCTGGACGCCTGCACCTCCACTCTGCCGCCGTCGTCACGGAACCGCAGCTCAACGGGACGGAGGCGCGCTCGACCGATCGCCGGAGAGCGCTCCACAGCCACGCGGAGCTTGGTTCGGACCTTCTCCGGGACTCCATAGGGCGTCGCCAGGAGACCCGCTCGTCAACCGATCACGTTGAAGCCATTGACGCATGGAGAGTCGCGCCGGACACTCCTGCATTGAAACGGCGATTTCCGCCCGGTGAGCAGCCAACTCAGGCTCGTCCCACCCGACATGACGGATCGTCCGTGATCAGCCGCGCGCACCAAGATTCACAGTGCGGCGGCACCGACGCAGAGGAGGACGACGAGCAACCGCAGACCCATGATCGCCCTGAGAGCGCTCTCAAAGACACCAGCAGACCATGTCGCGAGACCACGGAGACGACCTGATCCCCATCCCCACCAGGAGTCAGGCCCCCGCAGCACTCCCAACCCGCCAGCTCGACAGGGAGAACCACCACGATGACAACCTCCCCACCGCCTGCCACAGCGCCGGCCGGTAGACAGCGAACCGTCCCCCTCGTCCTGGGCAGCGCTCTGGTGCTGCTCATCGGCGCGCTCGCAGGCCTGATCGGCAGCGGCGGCAGCGCCTCGGCGGCCGTACCGGGCGCTCCGACCGGCTGGACCACCCTCTTCTCGGACGACTTCAACGGCGCGTCCGGCAGCGCTCTGGACCGGTCCAACTGGCTGTACGACCTCGGCACCAGTTACGCCGGAGGCGCCGCCAACTGGGGAACGGGCGAGGTCGAATCGGCCACCGACTCCACGAACAACGTCTACCAGGACGGGCAGGGACACCTGGTCATCAAGGCTCTCCGTGACGGGTCGGGCCACTGGACCTCGGGACGCATCGAGACCCAGCGCACCGACTTCGCCGCCCCGGCCGGCGGACAGCTGGAGATGAGCGCGTCCATCCTGCAGCCCAACCCGCAGAGCGGACTGGGCTATTGGCCCGCGTTCTGGGCGATGGGCGGCGCGGCCCGTCCGGTCGGCGCGACGAACTGGCCGAGCATCGGCGAGTTCGACATCATGGAGGACGTCAACGCGCTGAGCCAGCACTCCACCACCTTCCACTGCGGTGTGTGGGCGGGCGAGTGCCACGACCCCGACGGCATCACCAGCAACCTCCAGCCGTGCGCGGGCTGCCAGACCGGCTACCACACGTACTCCGCGATCATCGACCGCACGAACACCGCCGCCGAGCAGCTCCGCTTCTACCTCGACGGCAATCTGACCTTCACCGTCAACGAGAACCAGGTGTCCGTCGCGACGTGGCAGGCGGCCGTCGATCACGGATTCATGGCCATCTTCGACCTGGCGATCGCGGGTTCCTATCCCGACAAGGTCTGCGGCTGCAGCTCGGCCGCGCAGGCGGGCAGCATCACCTCGGGTGCCGCCATGAGCGTCGACTGGTTCGCCGTCTACCAGCAGAGCCCCAGCGGGAGCACCACCGGCGGCACGACGACCGGCAGCACCACAGGCAGTACGACTGGTGGCACCACGACGGGCGGAAGCACCGGCGGGACCACGACGACACCGGACTACACCGCCGGGGTGACGCGGGTGAGCGCCGGTCAGGCGCAGATCACGTTCGTTCCGACCACACCCGCGGCGTACGTCGATGTGCACTACTTGATCAACGGCGCCGGCCAGCAGAACTTCCGGATGACCAACAGCGGCGGCACCTGGACCCAGAACGTCTCGCTCGCCACCGGTTCCACCCTGACCTACTGGTTCACCTACGAGAAGAACGGGCCGCAGTACGACAGCCCGCACTACACCTACGTCCAGTGAGCCTCCCGGGCTGGTCGACCGGACCAGCCCGGGTCCCCACCGTTCAGGGAGCGATCCCCACCCCGTCGATCCGGCTCCACGCCCGCTCCTGCGCCGCGGTCATGACGGGCCAGACGAGCCCGCCCGGCCGGGGGCGGATCCGTGAGGCGTACGGCGCGGGGCGGAACGCCGGGTCGTAGAAGCACCCGCTGCCGTACTTCAGGTCGAAGGCCGCGCAGGAGGCCGCGACCGAGCGCGCGGTCGGCTTGCGTCCGTGACGCACCCAAGTGTCCAGCGCGGCAATGGAGTTGGCGTACTCGGAGTCGCTGAGCGCGCTGTGCTCGGTCTCCGTCGTGAAGGTCTGGACGAGGTCGCCGCCCCGGCCCGCGCCCTGGAGCGTGGCGCGGTAGGCCGCCTCGTGCTCGACGAACGCCGTCGGGTCGTCGATCGCGTGCAGGGTGAGGACCGGGATGGTGACCTTGCCGGTCAGGTCGCTGTCGTAGGAGAGGTCGCGGCGCGCGGTGGGGTCGGCCGAGAACCGTTCCACGCCCGCGTTGAGCGCCTTGTCGTCGTGTGAACCCGAGTACCGAACACCCTTGTTGCTGAAGGGATTTCGGCCGCCGAGGCGGGTCGACACGATGTCCCGGAACGTGAAGGTGGCGAACTGCAGATGGGACGCGAGCGAGCGCTCCGGGATGCGGGTGACGGCGAGGATGTCGTCGAGGTTGCGCTGCTGGAGCGTGGTCCGGTCCGCGGGGTCGGAGGCGTATCCCGTGCACTCCTGGAGGCGGGCTCGGAGCCCGGCGCCCGTCATGGTGGAGTCCGCGCGCAGGCCCTGCCACAGCGGGTACTGCGGCTCGGTCGGGCGGGGGTGGTTGTGGCAGTAGTACTGGTAGACCACCCGGAGGTCGACGCGGTAGTCGTAGCCGCGTGAACCGCCGCCGAGGACACCGCTCGTGAGCAGTGCGCCGTCGTAGGCGCCGGGGTGTCTGCCGTAGGTCTCCGCGACCTTGGCGGCCACGTCACCGCCCCAGGACTGGCCGTGGACGTAGGTCCGCTTCGGCTTGCCGAACTCCGAGACGAACAGCTTGCGTACGCTCTCGGTGTCGGCGGCGGCCATCCGGGTGCCGTAGCCACCGCGGCGGTAGGACGAGCCGGCCCAGGCGTAGCCCTCCTCGACCATCACCGCCCAGCGGTTCAGATCGTCGGTGCTGCGTGCCGGGTCGGAGGAGTCGCCGAGGTCGGGTCCGCCGTGCGCGTGCACGACGAGGGATCCGTTCCAGCGGGTCGGCACGGCCATCGCGTAGTACGCGCCGTTGGTGTCCTTGCCGGTGTAACACGTCGCCTTGCCCAGCAAGTTGGGCGGGCAGTCGGCCACTGCGGGCCGCTCGGCCCGTGCCCTCGGCGCGGGGGCGTTGCCGAGCGTGCCGAGGAGTGCCGCGGCCACACCGACGGCCAGTGCCGCCCGGCGGTAGCGAGAGGCCGGGAGTCTCCGGCGTACCGGTACGGGCGCGTCAAGTGTCGTCACGGGAGCGGCTCCTATGCATTCGCTGTGCGAAGTTGCCCTGCGAACCGTGATGTTAGGAACCGCCGCTGGTGGGGACTACCCGTCGATCATTGCGTTCATAGTGTTCGCCCGCGCGATCACCTGCTCAAAGCCGGGGTGACGGTGACGAGTTGGTGTTTCATCAGGGGCTGGTCGCTCTGCCTGCTGTAGTCGTCGAGCCCGCAGAGGATGTTGAGTTCGGGCATGTAACCCGCGACGCTGGCGGGCGGGATGTCGTAGGCGATGACGCGGTAGCCGTGGACCGACCGGGTGCTGCCGTCGCGGGCATGGCTCGTGATGTCGATCAGGTCGAACTCGGCGAGGCCCCGGTCGGCCATGTCCTCGGGGTTCATGAAGAGCAGGGTGCGCAGGTTCTTGACCCCGCGGTAGCGGTCGTCGTCGGAGTACACGGTGGTGTTCCACTGGTCGTGCGAGCGCATCGTGGAGAGGACGAGCATGCCCTGGGGCGGGGTCACGTCGGGGAGTTCGCTCGGGTGGAACTCCGCGCGGCCGGAGGGGGTGTGGAACTCGCGCTCGCGGGCGGGCTGGGTGATGCGGAAGCCGAGCGGTTCGCGCACCCGGCGGTTGAAGTCCTCGAAGCCCGGGAGGACTTGGGCCATCGTGTCGCGGATCCGGTCGTAGTCCTCGACGTACCACTCCCACGGTGTCGTCGAGTCGGGCAGTGTCGCCCGTGCCATCCCGGCGACGATCGCACACTCGGACCTGAGGGTCTCGGCGGGCGGCTTGCGCATGCCGAAGGAGAGGTGCACCTCGCTCATCGCGTCCTCGACGCTCACGCCCTGTTCCCCCGTCGCCTGGGTGTCCTTCTCGGTGCGTCCCCGGCACGGGAGGATGAGGGCGCGGCGGCCGTGGACGAGATGGCTGCGGTTGAGTTTCGTGCTCACCTGCACGGTCAGTTCGGTGGTGCGCAGCGCGGCCGTGGTCGCGTCGGTGTCGGGGGCGGCGAGGACGAAGTTGCCGCCCATCGCGACGAACACCTTCACCCGGCCGTCCCGCATCGCCCTGATGGTGCCGACGGTGTCCAGACCGTGCTCGCGGGGCGCGGAGATCCCGCAGACCTCGTCGAGCGCGTCGAGGAACTCGGGCGTGGGGCGGTGGTCGATGCCGCAGGTGCGGTTGCCCTGGACGTTGCTGTGGCCGCGCACCGGTGAGGGTCCGGCTCCTTCGCGGCCGAGGTTGCCGCGCAGCATCAGCAGGTTCACGATCTCGCGGACGGTGTCCACCCCGTGGTCCTGCTGGGTGACGCCGAGGCACCAGGAGATGACGGTGCGGTCGGCGGCCATGTAGCGGTCGGCGACCTCGCGGATCTCGACCTCGCTCACCCCGGACTGCCGCACCAGCTCGGCCCAGTCGGTGGCACGCACCAGGTCGCGGTACGACGCGAAGCCCGACGTGTGCCGTTCGATGAACTCGGCGTCGAGCACCGCCGGGTTCTCCTCGGCCCTCTCGAAGACCGCCTTGGCGACCCCGCGCAGTAGGGCCAGGTCGCCGCCGATGCCGACCTGCACGTTCTGGTCGCCGGTCGCGGTGGCGTGGAAGGCTGCCATCGCGGCGAACTCGTGCGGCACGATCGTCCGGCGCGCGCCCGCCTCGACGAGCGGGTTGACGTGGACGATCTGAGCACCGCGCCGGTGTGCCTTGGCGAGCGTGGTGAGCATGCGCGGGGCGTTGGACGCCGCGTTCACGCCCATGACGATGAGCAGGTCGGCCGCGTCCCAGTCGGCGATGTCGCACGTGCCCTTGCCGGTGCCCAGCGCGGCCTGCAGGGCACGGCCGGAAGCCTCGTGGCACATGTTCGAGCAGTCCGGCAGGTTGTTGGTGCCGAACTCCCGCACCCACAACTGATAGAGGAACGTGGCCTCATTGTTGAGCCGCCCGGACGTGTAGAACGCGGCCTGGTCAGGACTCTCCAGGCCGCGCAATGTCTGCCCGACGAGCGCGAACGCGTCCGGCCAGGAGATCGGGACGTACTTGTCCGTGGCCTCGTCGTAGACCATCGGCTCGGTCAGCCGGCCCTGGTCCTCCAGCGCGTAGTCCGGCCAGCCGGCCAGCTCGGTGACCGTGTGCGCGGCGAAGAACTCCCGGCCGGCCTTCTTGCGGGTCATCTCCCAGGTGACGTGCTTGATCCCGTTCTCGCAGATGTCCAGGTGCAGGCCCTTGCGGTCGTCGGGCCACGCGCATCCCGGACAGTCGAACCCGCCGTTCTCGTGGTTCATCCGCACGATCGCCAGCGGCCCGCTGACCGGCTCGCGCGTCTTGACGAGGACCCGCGTCACACTGCGCGCCGCACCCCACCCCGCCGAGGGTGCCGTGTCGTCCTCCTGCGAGATGTCACCGGGGCGATTGGGCCCACGGCCGCGCGCCGGTACCCCGGGTGCCCCGCGCCCCAAGTCGTCCCCGGCACGGCCTTCGGAATCCGAGCGGTCCATGGTGGTGCCCTTCGCCGTCACGACGCCGGTCATCGCGTACGCGCGCTGACGCCGCCCACACCTGTCCGTTATGCCCAGATTTTACCGCCCGACGTGATCGACGCACACGGCGAAGCCCAGGGAGACGGCGCGGAGCGGACGACGAGACCCGGCCCGCGGTGGTACGGGCCGGGCGGAGACGTGTGTGTGTGGGGGCGGGGACCCCGGTCCCCGGGAGGGGATGTCGCGCCGGACGGTGTCGGTGCAGGGCACCCGGTGGTGCCGGCTTCGATGACGCTGCCGCGAACTTGTCGATGAGTACGCCGAGTTGCTCGCCCCCGGCAGGGAGCACAGCGGGCTGGCGGGGGCGATGGTCGGGCAGTCATGACGCCGGAGGCACTCGATCGTGCCGTTCCAGCAGGAGGCGGCGGCGAACCCGGCGTGGACCAGCACGCCGGTCGGCTTGGCGGAGGTCGCGGAACTGCCGTTCGCGACAACGGCGTTGGCCGGGGTCGGCTGGGCCGGCAGCGCAGCGGGCCCTGCGGCACCGGCACCGGCACCGGCACCGGCACCGGCACCGGAGGCCATCATCCGGCGGCGGGAGATCTCAGACCTCGTGACTCCTCAACCGGCGGTGCCGTCAACGGAGTTGGCCCAGTCAACCGTGTCGGTCGCGCGACGCACCCGGCACCGGATGCCGGATGCCGGGTTTCGTCAGCCTCTCAGCTCCGAGGGATCAGGCGGTGAATTCGTCGACGCCGAGGGCGAAGTCCCAGTGGCCGACCCCGTTGCCGGCGAGGCCCACCGTGACCAGGCCCATTCCTTCCAGCCAGTGCGCCATCTTCAGGCCGCCGACGTCCAGCGGGCGCAGCCCGAGGCTCTCGATGAACGCCGCCACGCCTGCCTTGGCCTGCGCATCGTCGCCGGCGATGAAGACGTTGGGCCGGCCCTTCTCCAGGACACTCCGGAAGATCGTGTTGAACCCCTTCACCACGCTGGCGCCGGCCGGGGCCACCTTGGCGACTTCCTGCGCGACCGAGGTCTCCTCGCCGTGGGCCAGTCCGTCGAACGTGGCGTTGAACGGGTTGCTGATGTCGACGATGACCTTGCCCGCGAGGGCGTCCCCGTACTCGGTGACGACCGGAACGACACCGGCGTACAACAGGGCCGTGATGACGATGTCCCCGGCCGGGACGGCGCCCCAACTGCCCGTCGTCGCACCGCCGCCCAGAGCCTTGGCCAGGTCGTCGGCCTTGGACTGGTCGCGTCCCATGACCTCGACGGTGTTGCCGCCCGCCACCGCGAGCGTGCCGATGGTGCGGGCCATGTTCCCCGTACCGATGAGGGTGATGCTGCTCATGAGGTGTGCCCTCTTCCTGTTCTTGATTCTTGAGGTGTCGATCTGTCTCGTTCGTTCAGATGGCGGTGGTGCCGCCGTCGGCGACCAGTTCCAGGCCGTTGACATAGCTGGAGTCGTCGGAGGCGAGGAACAGGGCGACGGTGGCGATCTCCTCGGGGCGGCCCATGTTTCCGCGGGGAATGAGGGACTCGAATGCGGCCCTGGTCGCCTCGTCGAAGAGTTCTTCCTGTTTGGCGGTGCCGACCTGGCCGGGGGTCAGGACGTTGACCCGGATCTTGCGGTCGCGCAGTTCGTTGAGCCAGACGCGGGCCCAGGCCTGCTGCACGGCCTTGCTTCCCGCGTAGAGGCTCCAGCCGGGGAAGGCGCCGAGGGAGGCGTTGGATCCGGTCATGAGGATCGAGCCGTTGTCGTTGAGCAGCGGCAGCGCCTTCTGCACGGTGAACAGGGTGCCGCGCGCGTTGAGCCAGAAGGCGCGGTGGAACTGTTCTTCGGTGATCTCGCCGAGGACGGCGGGTTCGCCCATCCCGGCGCTGGCCCACAGCACGTCGATCGAGCCCTTTTCCCGCTTGACGGTGTCGTACAAGCGGTCCAGGTCGTCCAGTTCGGCCGCGTCGCCCTGGACGGCGGTGACGTTGCGGCCGATCAGCTTGACGGCGTCGTCCAGCGCTTCCTGCCGCCGGGCCTGGATAAAGACGTGCGCTCCTTCCTCGACGAACAGCTTGGCGCCGGCCAGTGCCATGCCGGTGGATCCGCCGGTGATCACCGCTACCTTGCCATCGAGTTTTCCCACGATCACTCCGTTGAACTGATGGTTAGCCGAATTAATTGACGCGTATCCGAAAAAGTGAACCCTTGCCTTTTCCCGACTCGTTGCGATTCGGGTCGCAGCTGTCAGCCGGCGGGGAAGTAATGGCCGTTGTCCAGATCGGCGAGAAGGCGAGGCTGAGCGGGTTCCCAGCCGAGGGTCCGGCGGGTGATGAGATTGGACGCCGGGTAAGACTGCGTGACGATGTTCGCGAGGAATCCGAAATATCCCGGAATCATCAGTACGTCCACGGGAACGCTGACGACGGGCAGGCCCAGACGGCTGCCGATGGCCTCGGCGATCTCGCGGAACGGGATGCCTTCGTCCCCGACCGCGTGCCAGTACTTGCCGGCCGGACCCTTCTCCAGCGCCAAGCGGAACAAGGAGGCGACATCGCGGATGTGCACGGCGTTCCACAGGTTCGCGCCGTCGCCGGGGTAGCCGACGAAACCCTTCTCCTTCGCGAGCGCGATCAGCTCGGGGAGGAAGCCGGCACGATCGGTCGTGCCGTGCGCGATGTTGGCGATCCGTACGATCGAGGACCGCACGCCCTGCTCGGCGAGGCCGACCGCGGTGGTCTCCACGACGTTGCGAACCCGCAGGGTGCCCTTGTACTCGTCGCCGCCGGGAAGGGCCGGGTCCTCCTCGGTGACCGGCCGGCCCAGGTTCCCGCCCGAGCCTATGCTCCCAGCTGCGACCAGCGGCTTTCCGGTTCCCGCGAGTGCCTCGCCGTACGCGAGCATGATCGGGACCTCCGCGGCGGCCACGGCGTCGAGCCCGCCGGAGGGAAGCAGGTCCTGCCTGTGCGCGACATGGATGACGCCGTCGGAGTCCGCGGCCGCCTCCTTGAGCCCGTCGAGATCCTGGAGGTCGCCGCGACGCACCTTCGCGCCGAGCGCGGACAACGCCGCCGCGGCGGCGTCCGACCGGGCCAGGCCGGTGACCTCGTGCCCGGCCGCGATGAGCTCGGGGACGATGTACGAACCGGAATGGCCGGTCCCGCCAGTGACGAAAACGCGCATCTTGCTTTCCTTTGGGGGTAGTTGGAGCGGCTGTTCTTCTCATGCCGCAGATCGACTGGCGTGATGTGGCTCAAGAAGCAGTGGCGCGGAGGCGCTCAGCTCAGAATGGTGATGCCGAGGGAGAAGTCGGTGTGCTTTATGGAGTGGGTCATGAGGCCCAGCTCCAGCAGGGCGACGTTCTCCAGTGCGCGCGCCATCGGCAACTCCCCGGCGTCCATCGGGCGCAGCCCCAGGCTCTCGACGAATTCCGACACGCGTGCTTTTGCCTGCGCGTCGTCGCCGGCGATGAACACGTCCAAGGAGCGGCCCTCGGCCGGCCCGGCCGCCAGAACATCGGAGAACAGGGTGTTGAACGCCTTGACGACATGCGCGCTGGCGGGGGCCGCCTTCGCGATCTCCTGCGCGCCGGAACTGCCGTCGGGGGTGACAAAGCCCTGGAGATCGGGGGCGACGGGGTTGGTGATGTCGATGATGACCTTGCCGCGCAGCGCGTCCCCGTACTCGCTCACCACCGCCGCCGCACTGGCGTACGGCACGGCGAGGACGACGATGTCCCCGGCCGGGGACGCGCCAGGCGTCCCGACACTGGCGCCGCCGAGCGTGCCGGCCAGTCCCTTGGCCTTGGCCGGGTCGCGGCCGATGATCTCTACGGCGTTGCCGCCGGCCAGCGCCCGGCCGGCCAGGGCGCCGGCCATGTTCCCCAGGCCGATGATGCTGATGCTGCTCATTGGTGTTCCTGCTTTCCGGAGCTGGGCAGGACGCCATGCCCAGCCCGTCGTTGCTGACGATTGCGCCGTCGATGCCGTCAATGCCGTCGAATGACGCGATGGACGGCACTCAATTCCTTGCGCTCATTCCGGGCCGGGGTCCTACCATCAAGTCCGATGTCGAATTCTCGTTCAGAATTCTTGTGTCGAATTCGCTTCGGCCCCATTGGGTACCTATTCAGGCTGCCATTGGCCTGAGCTGGTGTCCAAGACCTCTTTTAGTCGTGGTGATACCCTGAATGCATCACCGGGCCGGGAGGCGCCATGGATCTGGATCTGGACCTGCGGAAACTGCGTTACTTCGTCGCCGTGGCGGAACAGTTGCACTTCGGCCGCGCCGCCGATGAGCTGCATATCGCGCAGCCGGTGCTCAGCCGGCAGATCCGCGCGCTCGAGCAGGATCTCGGCGCCTCGCTGTTCACCAGGGATCGCCACGGCGTGGAGCTGACCGACGCGGGCCGACAACTGCTGGCCGACGCCGGTCCGCTGCTCGCGTCCACGCACGCGGTCCGCCGCCGGGTGTCCGTGGCCGCTCGCGGCAGCCGGCGGCTGATGGTCGGTTTCCGGGCCGGCATCCCGGTCATCCCGGCGGCTCGGGCGTTCGAGGCCCGGCACCCGGATGTGGTCGTGGACGTGCAGCGGATCGAAGGGGACGACCAGGCCACGATGCTGCTCGACGGCCGCATCGACATCGCCTATGTGCGGCTGCCCATCGACGAGACCGGCCTGCGCGTCACCCCGCTGTACACCGAGCCGCGGGTGGCGGTGCTGCCCGCCGGTCACCGGTTGGCCGGCAAGGAAGAGGTCACCGAGGCCGACCTGGCCGGCGAACCGCTGGTGTGGCATGCCGACCCGAGCACGCAGCCCACCAGGCGCCCGCACCCCAACGCCGGGTACCTGGTGCGCGGGGTGGACGAGACGCTTGAGCATGTCGCGGCCGGCCGGGGCATCTCGTTCCTGGCCCGTTCGGCGACCGTCTTCTACTCACATCCGGACGTCGTCTACGTGCCCATCCCGGATCTGGCGCCCGAGCAGGTGTGCCTCGCGGTGGCGGCATCGGGCACCTCGCCGGTGATCGAGGACTTTTTCGGCGCGGCTCAGGCGACGGCCGAGATCACGGCAGA
The DNA here is from genome assembly GCF_033335955.1 of Streptomyces sp. N50. Classification (GTDB taxonomy): domain Bacteria; phylum Actinomycetota; class Actinomycetes; order Streptomycetales; family Streptomycetaceae; genus Streptomyces. The sequence continues at coordinate 8,661,085 of NZ_CP137549.1, read as the reverse complement.
ATGCGGGAACTATGAAATGTGGCAGCTTGGAAGCGGTGCCGTTTCGTAGCACACGGTGAGAATCGGCTTCGCCGCCTCGGGTGATCTCGCGCGGCTCAACTGCCCTTGAGGTGGACGACGTTGAACTGCCGTAGGGGCCGGTCAAGCTTGGCGTCGAAAGCCGGAACCCGGGACTCCTTCCAGGTCTTCGTGCGCTGGAAGAAGGTCCCGCGCCGGATCTGGAGGCAACGCAACGTCGCCCGGCCGGTGCTCACCGGGCGGGCGACGTTGCGCCGGAGTTGGTCTACCAGCCTACGGACCGGGTCAGCGGGTGAAGGGCTTGCCCAGCATGGCAAGCCGGCGAACCCTCACCGGTGATGCCCTACCCGCCCCTGCCGATCGCCCTCCGTGACGCCCGGCCCGACGGGCAACCCGGCAAGGGTTACCGGTCACGGCACTAGCTGCCGCTGACAGCCGTGGCAGCCTGAACGATGACCGCGGCCACGGCAGCCGGGTCGGACACGTACACGGCGTGGCTGCCGGCCGTCTCGGTGACCGTCGCTCCGGCCCGCTCGGACATGATCCGCTGGGCGGGCGGGGGAATCATGCGGTCGTCGGTGGCGACCAGGTACCAGGACGGCTTGGTGCGCCAGGCGGGGTCGGTGACCGCGCCGCCGAGCGCCTCCACGCCCCAGGGCACCTGCGAGTCGGCCATGAACGCGGCGAGCTTCTCGGGTACGTCCGCGGCGAACGAGGCCGCGAACTTGTCCCGGTCCAGGAAGAGGAACCCGTCGACGGGCGGCAGGATCGGCGGAACCGGAGCGCCGGGCGGCGGGTCCGCGATCAGGGTGTTGACCGACTCGCCCTTGTCGGGCGCGAACGCGGCGATGTAGGCGAGCGCGGCGACGTTGGGATGGGTGCCGGCCTCGGTGATGACCGCGCCGCCGTAGGAGTGGCCCACCAGCACGGCGGGGCCGTCCAGCCCGTCCAGGACCTGCCGGGTGGTGGCGACGTCGTCGGCCAGCGACAGCGTCGTGTTCTGCACGACGAAGACCCGGTAGCCGTCGGGGACCAGTTGGTCGTACACCCCCTGCCAGCCGGAACCGTCCACGAAACCACCGTGCACCAGCACGATGTTCTTCACTTCCTGACCTGTGGTCACGACACTGCCTCCTTCGTCCGAGACGTCTGCTCGGGTCCGTTCGGGGAAATGGCTGGAACGCTCGCGCCCTGGAGGGGCGGCGAATTCAATGGGCGTGCTCAACGGGCTTGCTCAGTGGGCGAGTTCAGTGGCCGGCCGAGGCCGCCGCCTGCTTGATGAGGTCGGCGGTGGCCTGTGGCTGGGAGACGTACACGGAATGGCTCGCGGCGACCTCCCCCACATTGGCGCCGGCGCGGTCGGCCATCATGCGCTGGGCGGCCGGCGGGATCATCCGGTCCTCGGTGGCGACCAGGTACCAGGACGGCTTGGTGCGCCAGGCGGGCCGGGTGATCTGGCCGCCGAGCGCGTCCGCGCCCCAGGCGACCTGGGAGTCCGCCATGAAGCCCGCCTCCGGCGCGGGCAGGTCGGCGGCGAACGAGGTGTGGAACTTGTCCCGGTCCAGGAACAGGAACCCGTCCGGGGACGGCACGATCGGCGGGACCGGGGCACCGGGCGGCGGATTTGCGATCAGGGTGTTGACCGACTCGCCCGCGTCGGGTGCGAACGCGGCGATGTAGGCGAGCGCGGACACCTTCTCGTCGAGGCCGGCCTCGGTGATCACCGCTCCGCCGTAGGAGTGGCCGACGAGCACGCACGGGCCGTCCAGTGACCGCACGATCCGCAGGGTGGCCAGGACGTCACCGGCCAGCGACAGGGTCGGGTTCTGGACCACCGCCACCCGGAAGCCGTCCGCCGTGAGCAGTTTGTGCACCTCCTGCCATCCCGATCCGTCCACGAAACCGCCGTGGACGAGAACGACGTTCTTGATCTCGCTCATGACCCTCTCCCTGCGAAGCGACCTGCGTCGGCTTCCGTTGGCTTCCGTCGACTTGCTTGCTCTCGCTGCGGGTCCAGCTTCCGGCCGGGGCCCGGGGGGAGGCATCAGGGGAAACCCTCGACGGCGGCGCGGGGACCCCGCCGGAAATCGCGGAACCCTCGACACGGATGTGCGAGGCATGTCGATGATGTGTGCGTGAACGAGGCAGGGATCAAGCATGAGTTGTACGGCCGCGAGGACGCCGTGCACGTCGTGGACGAGCTGTTGGCCGGGGGCGGGAGCGTGGTCGCCGTCGGCGCTCCGGGCGCGGGCAAGACCAGCCTGATGAAGGTCGCGGGGCGGCTGGCGCGCCGGCAGGGGCGCAGGGTGCTGGCGATCACCCCGACGCAGTTCGAGCGGGGTCTGCCGTTCGCCGGGCTGGCCGAGCTCATCGGCCAGTGTCCGGAGGGGATCGACCGGCACCTTCCGCAGCCTCAACGGCACGCCCTGGCGGTCGCGTTGCAGCACGCCGAGCCCGACGGACCCGAGGTCAGTGCGCTGGCGGTGCCCCTGGCCGTCCGGGGTGTGCTCGATCACCTGTGCCGGTCGGAGCCGGTGGCGCTGCTCATCGACGACCTCCAGTGGCTCGACCAGTCGAGCGTGGGCAGCCTCGGGTTCGCGGTCCGCGGTGTCTCCACCGGGCCGGACCGGCTGAGCGTCCTGGTGGCGACCCGGCCGGATCCGGACACCGGCACCGACCTGCTGCGCAGTCTGACCGAGCCGCGCCGCGACCTCGTGCTGCGCCCCCTGGACGAACGGGCCGTCGGACAACTGCTGCGCAGCCGCCTGGGCCCCCGGTGGACCCCGCCGAGGTGCGTCGGAGTCGCGCGTGCCAGTGCCGGAAACCCGTTCCTGGCCCTGGAGATCGGCAAGGCCATGCACGCCGACGGGCCGCAGCGGGGCGGCATCACCTGGCGGGGCAACGACCCCGTCTTCCCGGTCCCGCCCACCCTGGCCGGTCTGCTCGGCGAGCGGGTGACGCGGCTGCCGGACGACACCCGTGACGTCCTCACCCTGGTGTCCGCGGCGGGCCGGCTGACCCTCACTCAACTTCAGGCGATCGTCGCGCCGGACCGGCTCGCGTCGGCCCTGGAAGCCGCCGCCGACGCCGACGTGGCCACCGTGGGCGCCGAGTCCGCCGTCGCCTTCGCCCACCCGCTGCTGGCCTCCGCCCTCTACGACGCCGCAGCCCCGGCCGACCGCCGCCGCGCCCACCGGCTCCTCGCCGACAGCCTCGACGACCCGGTGGAACGCGCACGCCACCGCACGAAGTCCATCACCGTTCCCGACGACCGGGTCGCCGGGGAACTGGAGCGCGCCGCCGACATCTCGCGCGCCCGCGGGGCCCGGCAGCTGGCCGGGGAGCTGCTGGAGGGTGCCGCGCTGGCCACGCCGTACGGAGCCGACGGGCAGGCCGCCTTCGGCCGCTGGCTGCGCGCGGCGGACAACTACGTCGACGCCGGTGACGAGGAGGCGGCCCGAACGGCCTTGGACCGGTCCACGGCCCTGGCCGTGCTCCCCGAGCGGCAGGCCCAAGTGCTGGTCCGGCGTTCGCAGTTGGCCGACGACAGCCCCTCGGGGCGGCTCTTCGCCGAACAGGCCTTCCGGCTCTCGCCGCCCGGCACCGAGCTCCGCGCCGAGATCCTGTACCGGCTCGGCAGACATCACCGCATGGAGGGCCGGGGCGCCCTCGCGCTGCGCCTCACGCAGATGGCGCTCGTCCAGGCCGCGGCACACGGGCGCCAGGACATCCAGCTCGCGGCCCTCACCCAGCGCCAGGCCATCGAACGGCTCTGGGGAACCGGCGTCCCCGGACGGTCACTTGACGAATTCCGGGAGCTGGCCACCGGTGCGGGCCGGGACCGGCCCCCGGAGGGATGGGAGTGGGCCTGGATGCACGCCTTCTTCGCCCCGTGGCACGACCCGGCGGCCGAGGGGCACACGCGCGATGCCATCGCCTCGGCCGTCGACGCCGGACGGTACGCCGACCTGTCGTACCTCTACATGTGTCTGGTCCTCGTCCTCGTCCGCCGCTCGAAATTCCGTCAGGCGCATGCGGCGCTCCGGGAAGCGGACCACTCCGGGGCCTGGACGAGTTCCACCGGCGCCCTGCAGGAGGACATGGCCAGGATCCTGGTGACGGCGTACGAGGGGAGTCTCGACGAGGCCCGGAGCCGCGCCCGGCGCGCGGCCGCCCGGCCGCTCGTCAGCTCCTCGACCTACTGGCGGAGCATCGTCCTCGCCCTCCTGGGGTTCGTCGAGGCCTCGGCCCGCGACTGGCCGGCGGCGCTCGGCGCCCTGCGCGAGGTCGCCGGCATCCTCACCACCACCGGGATGGTCGCTCTGGAGCAACTCCTGTGGGCCGTCGACTACTGCGACGCGGCACTGCAGACGGGCTCCCACGACGACGCCCGGGCCGCCATCGGCATCCTGCGCCGGCAGGCGGCGGCCGGCCAGCCGGAGGCAGCGGTCGCCGCGGACCGGTGCCAGGCCCTGCTGACGGCCGCCGCCGGAGACACCGAGGAGGCGCTGACCCAGCTCCGGGCGATCGTCCAACTGCCGGACGCGGAAAGCCCGTTCGAGGCCGCCCGGTCCCGGCTGGCGCTCGGACAGGTCTACCGCCGCGCGGGCCACAAGGGCCTCGCCACCGAGACCCTGAACGAGGCCGCCCGTGCCTTCGACGAGCTTGGTGCGCCACGCTGGTCGCAGCGCGCGCTCGCCGAAGCCGAACGCACCGGGCTGCGCCCCGCCACCGGCACGCTGACGGCGAGCGAACACCGCGTGGCCGAACTCGTCGGAGAGGGCCGCTCCAACCAGGAGACCGCCGACCTGCTGTTCATGTCCGTCAAGACCGTCGAGGCCAACCTCACCCGGATCTACCGCAAACTCTCCGTCCGCTCACGCACTGAACTCGCGAACCGGCTCGGCACCCGCCGGTCGACCCCGGACAGCGGCGGCGAACTGGTGTGACGCGCAGGGGAGTCCGGGATCCCGGCTTCGTTGCACCCGCCCGTCCGCCGTGCTTGGCTCGCCCGATGAATCTTCTGCTGACGGCGAGCGGCCTGCGCAACGAGACCCTGCGGGACGCGCTGCGGGACATGCTGGGCAAGCCGTTCGGATCGGCGAACGTCGTGTACATCCCTACGGCGTCGGTCGCCGAGCCCGGGGACCACGGGTGGTTCGTCGAGGACATGAACCGGCTGTACGGCCTCGGCTGGCAGGAGTTCGACGTCCTGGAGCTGAACGGCCTGCCCCGGCGCCTGGTGCTCGACCGGCTGCTGCACGCCGACGTCGTGTACGTCGAGGGCGGCAACCACTACCACCTCGCCCGCAGCATCACCGGCAACGGCCTGGCCGACGGCTTCCTGAAGGCACTGGAGAGCCGGGTCTACGTAGGGGTCAGCGCCGGATCGATGATCTTCAGCCGCCATCTCACCGCGCACTCCGCCGACGTCATCGGCGACACCGCGGACCTCCACGTCCTCGGCGCGACGACCGTGGAGCCGCCGTTCGGCCTCTTCGACTGGTACCTCAAGCCCCACCTGTACTCCCCGAACTTCCCCGAGCGGGACGACAGTTGGGCCGATCGCATCGTCGCGCGGGCGGACTTCCCGATCCACTTCATCGACGACGACACGGCCGTCCGCGTCAGGGACGGCAAGGTGGACGTCATCTCCGAAGGCCGGTGGCGGTCCCACCCGTGACGCAACGCGCGGAGGCGAGCCGACCGGGAACCACCGCGGCTCGTGCCGTCAGCCGGCCGCTCGCGCCGAGGAGACCGCCGTACGGGCCGCGCTCTCGACCGCCGCTATGCCGCCCGGCATCGTCGCGTTGCCGTCGGAGAGGACCGCGACGAGGTAGTGGTGCGTTCCCGACGCGACCCGGCCGACGCTGTTGATGTCCCACAGGCCGGTGGTGCTGCGCTGCAGCCAGCCGTTCTTGAGCGCCCAGCCGGCGCCGGAGTCCGAAGCCGCCGAGACGCCCCACGACTGTCCGGCGGCGATGCGGGTCATCAGCGTCCGGAGGTAGCTCTGGGACGTCTTCGTCAGTGCGGACCCGCTCGCGGACGAGGTCCCGCCGTCGGCGAACACCGCGCTCAGCAGGCGGACCTGGTCGGTGGCCGTGGTGCGCGTGAGTCCCCACAGGCCGCCGGCCCCGCCCACGGTCGAGGACAGGCCGAGCCGCTTGTTCACCGCCTCCAGGCCGGGCGCCCGGCCGATCTCCCGCCAGAGCGCGTTCGCCGCGTCGTTGTCGCTGTGCTCGATCATCGCCTCGGCCAGGGTGCGTTCCTGCTGGGTGAGGCCACGGCCGGCGTCCTGTGCCTGGACGAGCAGCGCGGAAAGGATGTCGACCTTGACGATGCTGGCCGTGTCGTAGGGGACGTCCTTCCCGCTCACCTGCGGGCTCCGGGCGGGGTGGTCCAGATCCACCACGGCGGTCGTCACGCGCGCGTGCGGGGTGTCGGCTGCCGAGGCCGGGCCGACCAGGCCGACCGTGAGGAGGGTGGCCACGGATCCGGTGAGCAGCGCCGCGCGGACGCCGGGCGCGCGGGCGCCGCGTGTGGTCGGTCGGGGATTCTGGCGGTACGGCATGGGACCTCGGCGGTTCGGGGGCGGGGGAACAGACCTGCGAACGTAGGCGAGCCGGCGGTTCCGTGACGTGACCGGTGCCACGAAATGGACCCAAGAGCGCGATTTGTGAAGATAGACACAGCTTCAGGCGCCGCCGCCGCGCGCCGGCGGGAGGGAATCAAACGAGGCTGCCGGACGCTGTGACCTGCGTGAAGAAGATAGGTTTTCTCTCCTTTGGTCACTGGTCTCCGAGTCCGCATTCCCAGACCCGGTCGGCCGCCGACTTCCTGCACCAGTCGATCGACCTGGCGGTCGCCGCCGAGGAGCTGGGCGTCGACGGCGCGTACTTCCGCGTGCACCACTTCGCACAGCAGGCGGGCAGCCCGTTCCCGCTGCTCTCGGCCATCGGCGCGCGGACCTCGAGGATCGAGATCGGCACCGGCGTGATCGACATGCGCTACGAGAACCCGCTGTACATGGCGGAGAACGCGGGCGCCGCCGACCTCATCTCCGGCGGCCGGCTCCAGCTCGGCATCAGCCGCGGCTCACCGGAGCAGGTGATCGACGGCTGGCGCTACTTCGGCTACGCGCCCGCGGAGGGCGAGACCGGCGCGGACATGGCCCGCCAGCACGCCGAGGCCTTCCTCAAGGTGATCGAGGGCGAGGGCTTCGCGCGGCCGAACCCGCGGCCGATGTTCGCCAACCCGCCGGGACTGCTGCGCGTCGAGCCGTACTCCGAGGGGCTGCGCGACCGGATCTGGTGGGGCTCCAGCTCGAACGCGACCGCTGTCTGGGCCGCGCAGCTGGGGATGAACCTGCAGAGCTCCACCCTCAAGGACGACGAGACGGGCGAACCGCTGCACGTCCAGCAGCGCAAGCAGATCGAGGCGTACCGCGAGGCCTTCAAGGAGGCGGGCCACACGCGCGAGCCGCGGGTCTCCGTCAGCCGCAGCATCTTCGCCCTCACCGACGACATGGACCGGGCCTACTTCGGCAACGACCGCAACTCCCGCGACCAGGTCGGCATGATCGACGACACGACCAGGGCGATCTTCGGCCGCTCGTACGCCGCCGAGCCGGACGTCCTGGTGAAGCAGCTCCAGGAGGACGAGGCCATCCAGGCCGCGGACACCCTCCTGCTGACCGTCCCGAACCAGCTCGGGGTCGACTACAACGCCCACGTGCTGGAGAGCATCCTGACCCAGGTGGCACCGGAGCTCGGCTGGCGCTGAGTGTCGCGCAGTTCAGGTCCCGTTGGCTGGGTCGCAAGCTCGCCATGATCTCCTGGCGTTCCGCACAGGCTGTCTCGCGGGAGGACTGACGCATGGAGTTGCGCAGCGTCGAGGAGCTGATGGATCTGCTGTACGCGTGTCGGGGCGCCTGGGACACCCCCGACCGCAGCGGCGATCCCGTCGATCTGCACGACCACGCACTGCAGACGGCCGCGCTGCTCCGCCGAAGTCGCCCCGCCGACAAGGAACTTCAGGTCGCCGGCCTGGTCCACGACATCGGGCATCTGCTGCGCCCCGGCGACGACGCCGGACACGCGGACCACGCCGCGCAAGCCGTCCGCGCCCTGCTCGGCGAACGGGTCGCCCACCTCGTCCGCCTGCACGTACCCGCGAAGCGGTACCTTGCGTCCTCCTCCCCCGGCCGCGACCTGTCCCCGCAGAGCACGCTGACCCTCCGCGCGCAGGGCGGCCCCATGCCCCCCGCCGAGGCCACCGCCTTCGAGCGCGACCCGCTCGCCGACGACGCGATCACCCTGCGCCAGGCCGACGACGCGGGCAAGGTCGTCGGCCTCGACGCCGGGGTCCTGGAGGACTGGCGCACGGTCCTGGGCATCGTGGCCGCACGGAACTCACGGATCCCCAACTCCCGCCTGGGGGCTGTCGACTGACGGCCCGTCATGAGACGGTACGGCGATGACATCGTCGTCGTACGGTCTGCGGGGCCGGGCCGTCCTGGTCACCGGAGGCACCCGCGGGATCGGGCGGGCGATCGCCGAGGCGTTCGCCGGGGCCGGTGCGCTGGTGTGCGTGAGCGCGCGGAACGCCGGCGAAGTGCGGCGCACCGCCGAGGAGTTGGGCGGTGTCGGCCTGGCCGGTGACGTCGCCGACCCGCAACACCTGCGCGAGCTGACCGAGTTGGCGCTGCGCACCTTCGGGCGGATCGACGTGGTCGTCAACAACGCGGCGACGAACCAGCCGTACGGCCCGCTCATGAACGCCGATCCGGACGCCTGGCGGACGGCGTTCACCGTGAACGTCGAGGCGCCGCTGCGGTTGACGCAGTGCGCGTGGCGGGCGTGGATGCGGGAGCACGGCGGCGCGGTGGTCAACGTGTGCACGGAGGGCGCGGGGCATGTCGGCCCGAACGTAGGGGCGTACTCCACCAGCAAGGCGGCTCTGCTGCACCTGACCCAGCAGCTCGCCGGTGAACTCGCCCCGAAGGTCCGGGTCAACTCCGTCTCCCCCGGACTCGTCCGCACCGAGATGGCCCGGTTCGTCTGGGAGCCCGGCGAGGCGGAGCTCGCCGCCGGGCTGCCGCTCGGCCGGATCGGTGAACCGGCCGACATCGCACGTGCCGTGCTGTGGCTGGCCTCCGACCAGGCCGAGTGGATCACCGGGGCGGACCTGCTGGTGGACGGCGGGACGCGGGTCAGGGCGGCGTACACCTCCGGTGGATACGCCGTCCATGACCGGCTGAGGTCGGCCGCGCCGCCGCACGCGTGACGGCGCGGGGCCCTCACGGGAACAGGGCGATCCCGACGAGGACCAGCAGGACGACTCCGGCGACGAGCGCGACGGTGGCCCAGGTGCCGCGGTGTCTCACCGCGGTCGTGGAGCCGCCGCCGCGTGGCCGGTCCTCCGGCAGTTCGCGGTGGGCCGGGCGGTCGCTCGCGTAGAAGTCGTCGTCGGTCGGATAGTGGTTGCGCGGGTCGTCGAAGGCCCTCGGATCGATGCCGTGTGTACTGGCCATGAGAACTCCTCGCGCGGTTCTCACCAGGGCCGGGACCCGCCCGGCGCCCGGGCTCGCGTCCAGGGTGGCGGGTTACCACTTACCGGGCGCGTAGTCCTTCAGGAAGACGCCGTACAGGTCCTCGCCCTGCTCGCCGCGCACAATCGGATCGTAAACCCGGGCCGCTCCGTCGACCAGGTCGAGCGGGGCGTGGAAGCCCTCCTCGGCGAGGCGGAGCTTGTCGTAGTGGGGGCGTTCGTCGGTGATCCAGCCGGTGTCGACCGAGGTCATGAGGATGCCGTCGCTCTGGAACATCTCCTGGCCGCTGGTGCGGGTCACCATGTTCATCGCGGCCTTCGCGGCGTTGGTGTTCGGGTGCCCCGCGCCCTTGTAGCCGCGGCCGAAGACGCCCTCCATCGCGGAGACGTTGACGATGTACGCGCGTCCGCTGGTCGCGGACTTCGCGGCGGCGGCCATGGCCGGGCGGAGCTTGCTGATGAGGATGAACGGGGCGGTGTAGTTGCAGAGTTGGGTCTCGAGGAGCTCCACCGGGGAGATCTGCTCGATGGTCTGCACCCACGTGTTGGTGTCGACGACGTCGGGCACCAGGCCGCCGGCGTCGATCGCGGTGCCGTCGAGGTGCCGGGCCACGCTGGCGTTGCCCGCGACCAGGGCGAGGTCGGCGACCTGCTGGGCGTCGAGGCCGCTGATGCCGACGGGCAGCGCGGCGAGGCCGTCGACCGCGCCGGAGCCGAAGGCGCCGATGACGTGGTGGGCGGGGAGTTCACCGGCGGGCAGCGGGGCGCTCTCGCCGTCGACGAGGGCGGCGTAGGCGGAGGGCAGCCGTCGTACGGTCTGGGTCGCGTTGTTGATGAGGATGTCGAGGGGGCCCGCTTCGGCGACCTGGTCGGCGAGGGCCACGGCCTGGGCCGGGTCGCGCAGGTCGATGCCGACGACGTCGAGGCGGTGAATCCAGTCCGCCGAGTCGTCCATGGCCTTGAAGCGGCGGATGGCGTCCTTCGGGAACCGCGTGGTGATCGTCGTGTGGGCGCCGTCGCGCAGCAGCCGCAGCGCGATGTACATGCCGATCTTGGCGCGGCCGCCGGTGAGCAGGGCGCGCTTGCCGGTGAGGTCGGCGTGGTCGTCGCGCTTCTCGCGGTTCAGGCGGGCGCAGTCGGGACAGAGCTGGTGGTAGAAGTAGTCGACTTCCACGTACCGGGTCTTGCAGGTGTAGCAGGAGCGCGGCCGCTGGAGTATCCCGGCGATCCGGCCCTCCTCCGTCACCGACGACGGGAGGAGGCCCTCGGTCTCGTCGTCGATGCGCTGGGCGGAGCCGGTCGCGGTGGACTCGGTGACGGCCTTGTCGTGCGCGGTCTTCGCGGCCCGGCGCTCCTGGCGGCGGCGCTGCTTGACACTGCGGTAGATGCCCGCGGTGGCGCGGCGGACGGCGATCGCGTCGGGGTGGTCGACGTCGATCTTCTCCAGCTCGTCGAGCACGCTGAGGCAGACGGCCAGCCGCTCGGGGTCGATGCCGGGCCCGTACACGACCTCGTCCGAAGTCATGGAGCCGTCCTCTGTCACCGTCATCGCGCTGCCGTTTCCTTGGGTCATCCGCGGCGGCGCTCGATCGCGCACACCGTCGAACGTGGAATTTTACGGAGCGCCGGGCCGCAGCACCAAACCCGCTCCAGGTCACGACCCGCAGGCGGTGATGAGCGTCTCCACCTCCTCGGTGAGAGCGCGGGCGAACACATCGAGATCCGGCACGGCCTCCGCGTCCGCGACCAGGCCGTAGTGGACCTGTCCGCGATACGTCGAGACGGCGACCGCGAGGGACTGGCCGCGGGCCAGCGGGGCGAACGGGAAGACGGCGGTGACGGGGTTGCCGCCGAGCTTCAGGCCGATGCCGGGCAGCGGGACGCTGGTGACGAGGATGTCGAACCAGAGCCGGGCGGCCTGCGCGGCGAAGGGGCCGCCGAGGCGGTGGCCGAGCGCGGGGACGTGGTCGGCGAGCAGGGCGACGGCGCCGGCGCCCCGGTTGGGGCCCGCGTCCTTGTTGCGGTCCATGGCGGCGCGCACGGAGTCGAGCCGGGCGAGGGGGTCCGGGTCGTCGACGGGCAGCCGTATCAGGTACCCGGAGAGCCGGTTGCCCTGTGGCTGCGCGGAGCGCGGGCGGCGTTTGGAGACGGGGATCAGAGCGCGGGGCGAGACGCCCTCGCTGCCGTCGCCGCGTTCGTCGAGCCAGCTGCGCAGGGCGCCCGCGACGACCGCGATGAGCACGTCGTTGACGGTGCCGCCGACGGTCTTGCGGATGCGGTGCACGTCGTCGAGGTCGACGACGACTCCGGCGGTACGGCGGGTGCCCGAGGGCTCTGAGGTCAGCGCTGCGGACGAGCGAACGTCCAGGGTGGAGCGCGCGACGGACGCCCCGATGTCGAGGGCCCGGCCCACGTCGGACAGGGCGCCGCGGACCAGTTCGGGCAGCTTGCGCACGTCGGGGACGCGTCCGCGCGCGGGTTCCGCGGGGCGCGGGCGGCGCTCGGGCATGTCCATCGGGTCGAGGATGGCGGCGGCGAGGGTCAGCGCCCGCAGTCCGTCGGCCAGGGCGTGGTGGAACTTGAACAGCACCGCGAACGAGACACCGTCCTCGCCGGGCAGCACATGCGCTTCCCATGGCGGCCGGCCGCGCTCCAGCGGGCGTTCCATGAGCCGCCCGGCGTCCGCCTGGAAGTCGGCGGTCGGGGCGTGCAGCCAGACGTGGTGCAGCGGGTCGAAGTCGGGATCGGCCTCGCGGGCGGCGCTCCCGAAGGACAGGGACAGCGGCTGCCACACGTCCCGGATGCGCATCCGCAGCCCGGGGACGGCGGCGGCGCGGGCGGCGAGAAGGTCGGCGGCGTGGGCTCCCGCGGTCGGCGAGTGTGCCGAGAAGACGCCGAGTGCGCCCAGGTGCATCGGGTTCCGGTCGGACTCGATGTTCCAGAACGCAAGGTCGAGAGGAGCGAGCAGGTCAGAAGTCAATTGCTTGCCTCGCGTCGACTAGGGGTGAGCCAGCAGTCAAGCGCTGACAAGCGATTACGGTCAAGTACGATCAAGCTACGCACAGTTAACAGCAGATTACATCCGACCCCGGTCCCACCCCTCTGGGAGGGGCGGGACTCTAGAGGCACACGGGATCACTTCAGTGCAGGTGGCGCCGCCTGGGGTGATGTACCCCACTCCGACGGGTGCGGGCCGACCGTGAAGTCGAGCGACCGTACGGAGCGGAGATCGCCGGTGGTCAGGTACGTCCGGTCGTACGACGCCCCGTCCGTCCGGGCGCCCTGGATGTAGCGGTCGGCCGCCGAGGTACCCGGCGCCTTGATGGTCAGGGCGCCGTGCGGGTAGTAGCGGCGGTCCAGGGTCAGGTCGACCCGGTCGAAGACAGGCGTGGACAGACCCCAGGTGTCGTAGCCGGGCTGGACCGGGAAGATCCCGATCGACGACAGGACGTTCCACGCGGACATCGTGCCGAGGTCGTCGTTACCGGTCATGCCGGTCGGGCCGTCCGTGAAGAGGGTCAGCGCGGCATGGACGACGTCGGTCGTCTTCCACGGCTGGCCGGTGGAGAGGTAGGTGTAGGGGGCGATCAGGTCGGGTTCGTTCTGCGGGTTGTACTTGTCCGCGTTGTAGTAGTCGTACGGCCCGTTGACCCACACCTCGCGGGCGGTCTTCGCCGGGTCGGCCAGCAACTGGTCGTAGGCGAAGAAGGAGTCGAGCCGGTCGTTGGCCGCCTGCCGGCCGCCGATCAGGTCGACCATGCCGGGCAGGTCCTGCGGCACCAGCCACTGGTACTGCCACGACGTGCCCTCGTGGAAGCCCTCGCTCTGTGCCGGGTCGGCCGGGCCGACGAAGGCGCCGGAGGCGTCACGGGCGCGGAAGAAGCCGGTCGAGGGGTCGAAGATGTTCCGGTAGCTCTGGGCACGGGCCGCATAGTGCGCGGCGTCGGCACCGTGCCCGAGGTCGCGGGCCATCTGCGCGAGCATCGCGTCCGACAGGGCGTACTCCAGGGTGGCCGAGGCCCCGTGGTCGTAGTCCGAGTCACCGGGCTTCGCGTGCGGGCGGTCCTTGATGTACGGCGCGAACCGATTGGCGAGGTACTCCGCGTTGGCCTCCCTGCCCACCGCTGCCGAGTCTGCGGGCGGCACCCCGTCGGCGTTCTGCTTCAACGCCCGGTAGGCGCGCTCCTCGTAGCCCTTGAGCAAGCCCTGCTGATAGGCATTGGTCAGGAACGGGGTGACCGGGTCGCCGGTCATGATGTTCGTCTCGACCGTGCCGTAACCCCACTTGGGCAGCCAGCCGCTCTCCTCGTCGATCTTGATGACGGAGATCGCCATGTCCCGGGCCTCGCGGGGTGCGAGCAGGGCGAGGAGCTGGGACTGGGTGCGGTAGGTGTCCCACAGGGACCAGTTCTGGTAGTACGTGAAGTCCCTTGCCCGGTGGACCTGTTGGTCCCAGCCGGTGTAGCGGCCGTCGGCGTCGCTGCCGATGTTGGGCGCCAGGAAGGACCGGTACAGGGACGAGTAGAAGGTCCGGCGCAGGCTGTCGGACCCGCCCTGCGCGCGCACGTCGTCCAGCCGGTCCTCCCAGGCCCGCTGGGCGCGATGGCGTACCGCGTCGAACGAACTCCCGCCCTCCGCACGGAGGTTGACGGCCGCGCCGCGCGCGTCGACGTAGGACAGGGCCGTGGTCGCCTCGACCGTACGGTCCTTGCTCGTGTCGAAGCGGACGTACGCGCCGCCGCTCCCGGTCCTCGAACCGGCGGTCACCGTTGGACCGTTCCAGGTGCCGTACGCGGTGAAGGGCCGGTCGAAGCGGGTGACCGTGTAGACGGTGTACGGCTTGGTGTCCTGGCAGAAGCCGCGGCCGGTGATGGAGGTGCGCACGGTGCGGTTGTCGAGGACCTCCACCTTCGAGGTGACCCCGGAGTGGAGCGACTGGGCCGCGTTCAGCAGGACGTTGGCCTTGTCGGTGGCCGGGAAGGTGTAGCGCTGGACGCCGGTGCGCGCGGTCGCCGTCAGTTCGGCCTCGATGCCTGTCTTCAGGCCGACTTGGTAGTAGCCGGGGCTCGCGTGCTCGTCGTCGTGGCTGAACTCGGCCGCGTACTGGGCGTAGTCCGTCCGCGTCACGTCACCGGTCGTCGGCAGTACGGGCAGGTCCCCGCCCAGGCCGCAGCCGACGCCGGAGAGGTGCACGAGGGAGAAACCGCGGATGTGGTTCTGGGAGTAGTCGTACCCGGTGTTGTGGCCGGTGTCCGGCGAGAACTGCACCATGCCGAAGGGCACGGCGGCGCCGGGATAGGTGTTCCCGTCGTTCTCGGTACCGATGAACGGGTTGACCAGATCGGTGAGTTGACCATGGGCAGAGGCTTCGGCCGTGCCGGGGACGGCGAACAGCGCGGACGCTGCCACCGCCCCCGCCACACACAGGCGCAGGCGCCGGGTCCATCTCATGCGGGTGGGCCTCCAGTTGGCGAAAGGGGTCAGGCGGTGGGGCAGTTCGCGGGCGTCGCCTGCGAGGCGTCACGGATCAGGGCCTGCTGCGCGGCCTTCACCCGTTGCGCGTCGGGCTTGAGCACGC
Organism: Streptomyces sp. N50; assembly: GCF_033335955.1. GTDB lineage: Bacteria > Actinomycetota > Actinomycetes > Streptomycetales > Streptomycetaceae > Streptomyces. Next base: position 8,645,940 of record NZ_CP137549.1, on the reverse strand, counting down.
GCCGGTCGTACGTCATGAGCCCGTTCAACTCGCCCTCCACGTCCGAGATCTGGGTGTAGACCGCGCCGTTGCTCCCCTGACAGGTCAGGGCGTGCACCTCGGCGAGCTTGGCGAGGTAGTCGTCGGTGTAGGCCGCTGGGTCGACATCCACGTACGACTGCTGCACCGACCAGGCGTGTCCCGGCACCGCGAGCCCGAGACCGCCGTACTCCCCACTGACCAGGGCGCGTTGACCGTCCGGATGGGGTGGCAGGGCGGGGCTGGGATAGCCGTGTTCGTCGATGATGTCGCCGGTGCCGCCGTCGACGCCGAGGTTGATGCCGGACATGCTGTTGACGAGCCGGGTCGGGTCCCAGGCCTTCGCCTGGTCGGCGATGCGGGCCTCGTCGTACTGGCCCCAACCCTCGTTGAACGTCACCCACATGACGACCGACGGGCTGCTGATGTGCTCGTCGATCATCTGCTTCATCTCGCGCTCGTACTCGGCGCGGGCGGCGGTCGACGGGTTCACCCCGGCGGTCATCGCGGGCATGTCCTGCCACACCATGAGGCCGAGCTTGTCGGCCCAGTAGAACCAGCGGTCGGGCTCGACCTTGATGTGCTTGCGCACCGCGTTGAACCCCAACTCCTTGTGCACCTTGAGGTCATGGGCTAGCGCCTCGTCGGTCGGGGCCGTGTACAGGCCGTCCGGCCAGAAGCCCTGGTCGAGCGTGGCCATCATGAAGATGGGCTTGCCGTTGAGGACCGTGCGCGGGACGCCGTCGACCTTCTCGACGGCGATCGAGCGCATCCCGAAGTAGCTGCCGACGTGGTCCTTGCCGACGGTGACCTTCAGGTCGTAGAGGAACGGGTCGTCCGGTGACCAGAGATGGGGGTTCTTGACGGTCAGGGTGAGCGGGCTGCCGGTGCGGCCGTGCACGGTGGCGACCTGCCGCTTACCGTCGTACGCCGTCGCCGTGATCGGTACGCCGTCCCGAACTCCCTTTGCCTCGAAGGTGAGTTGGCTCTTGCTCACGTCGGGGGTGAGTTTGAGGGAGTCGACGTGGTCGGGGGCCACCGGCTCCATCCACACCGTCTGCCAGATGCCCGAGGTCGGGGTGTACCAGATGCCGCTCGGGTCAAGGCGCTGCTTGCCGATGGGCGGGTTCTCGCCGTTCGCCACGTCGGTGGGGTCGTAGACACCGACGATCAGCTCTTGCGTACGGCCGGGCTTCAGCGCGTCGGTGACATCAGCGCTGAACTTGTCGTAGCCGCCCTGGTGTTCGGTGACCTTCGTGCCGTTGACGTAGACCTCGGCGCGCCAGTCGACGGCGCCGAAGTTGAGCATCAGGCGCTTGCCCGAGCCGATCTTCCAGTCGGCGGGGACGGTGAAGGTGCGGCGGTACCACATGCGGTCCTCGTGGCGTTCGAGGCCGGAGAGCTGGGACTCCACCGGGTACGGGACGAGGATGCGCTCGGCGAGGTTCTTGCCGACCGGCGGCTGCTCCCCCGCCGTGGCCGCGGCGAACTGCCAACTCCCGTTCAGGTTGCGCCAGTCGGTGCGGGTCAGCTGCGGACGCGGGTACTCGGGGAGGGCGTTGTGCGGGCCCACCTGGTCGGCCCACTGAGTGCGCAGTTCGTAGGTGGAGCGGTTCGGGCCGGTGCTCCAGAAGCCGTTGATAACGTTGCCATCGGCCGAGGCTAGGCCGGCTTCACCGTCGTAGCGGATGTCCGCCGTACCGGATGCGGTGCCCGTCTTGTTGCCTACGACGGGTTGCGTGAGCGGGATGAGCAGGGTCCGCGAGTTGGACCGGTCCAACCTGGCGGCCCCCAGGGGCCACTTGGCGCCGCCGATCACCGCTTCGAGGTGGTCGGTCAGGTCGGCCGGGGGCGCGGCGAGGGGCTGGGCGAAGTCGAGTTTCAGGGTGCGGCCGGTGCTGGTGACGGTGGCGGCGAGGGCGCCGTCGTAGTCGTAGCCGTCGGGGAGGCGGAAGGCCGACTGCGGGATGGCGACCTTGGTACCGCCGGGCTCGGTCCAGCGGACGTGGAGGTTGGAGCCGCCGTAGTGCTCGAAGTACTCGACCTTGATGTCGTAGGCCGTGCCGGCGGTCAACTCGACGGGAGCGGAGGTCTGTTCGGTGTCCCAGTCGTCGACCCAGTGGTCGATGACGAGCTGTCCGCCGATCCAGAGGCGGAAGCCGTTGTCACCGATGATCGAGAAGGTGTGGGGGCCGGACTTCGCCGGGACGAGTTTGCCGGTCCAGCGGATGCTCACGTCGTCGGACTGGCCGGTGGTGAAGGCGAGTCGGGGTTCGAGGTTGTCGAAGTCGAGGTTCGGGTCGACGCCGGTGGCCTTGAGGTCGGCGAAGTCGAAGGCGCCGGGGGCGGACTGGGTGTAGTACTCGCCCTTCAGGCCGTGGATCTTGACGGGGTCGTCGGCGGCGGTGGCGCTCGCGGTGGGGACGGCGGCCAGCCCGGCGATACCGAGGGCCAGGGCGAGCAGGAGCGCGAGTCGGTCTCTGAGTCGTCTGATGCGCACGGAACCTCCATAACAACGTTGTCATAGGCGGCAGTTGGCATGACAACACGGAATCCGGATTCCGTCCAGGGACATGACAAGCACGGGTGTGGCGGGAACGGGACGGGAGCACGGCAGGCGTCCGGACAGCGCGCGGCCCCGGTGCGGCTGAAAAGCACCGGGGCCGTGCATCGCCAAGACGAGGCGTTACGTGACCAGTTGGCCCTTCCCGAGTGCGATGACGCCGCCCTTGGAGACCGTGTACAGGTCGGCGTCCCGCTCCGGGTTGACGCCGATCGTCGCGCCCGGCGGTACCTCGACGTTCTTGTCCAGGACGGCGCCCCGGACCACCGCGCCCCGGCCGATGTGGACGTTGTCGTGCAGGATCGAACCCTGGACGACGGCTCCGGGGTCGACCACCACGCCCGGGGAGAGGACGGACCGCGTGACCTGGCCGCGGATCAGGCAGCCGGAGCTGATGATCGACTCGCTGGCCATGCCGCCGGCGTTGAAGCGGGCCGGGGAGAGCTGGCCGGAGTGGGTGTAGATGGGCCAGTTGCGGTTGTAGAGGTTGAAGGCGGGGCGCTCCGCGATGAGGTCCATGTGGGCGTCGTAGTAGGCGTCCAAGGTGCCGACGTCCCGCCAGTAGCCCTGGTCGCGGGTGGTCTCGCCGGGGACGTGGTTGGCGCTGAAGTCGTACAGCGCGGCCTCGCCCCGGTCGGTGAGCGCGGGGAGGATCGAACCGCCCATGTCGTGCACGGAGTCGAGGTCCTCCGCGTCGCGCTGGAGGGCCTCTATCAGCGCCTTGGTGGTGAAGATGTAGTTGCCCATCGAGGCGTAGACGCACTCCGGGTCGTCCACCAGACCGGGCGGGTCGGCGGGCTTCTCCAGGAAGTTCTCCACCGTCTGGCCGTCCGAGCCCGGCGTGATCACGCCGAACTGCGAGGACTCCGCGCGCGGCACGCGGATACCGGCCACGGTGACGCCCGCGCCGCTCTCGATGTGCTGGGCGAGCATCTGGCGCGGGTCCATGCGGTACACGTGGTCGGCGCCGAAGACCGCGACGTACTCGGGGCGTTCGTCGTAGATCAGGTTCAGCGACTGGAGGATCGCGTCCGCGCTGCCGAGGTACCAGCGCGGGCCGAGGCGCTGCTGGGCCGGGACGGGTGTGACGTAGTTGCCGAGCAGGCTGGACATGCGCCAGGTGGTGGTGATGTGGCGGTCCAGCGAATGCGATTTGTACTGCGTGAGCACACAGATGCGGAGGATGTCCGCGTTGACGAGATTGGACAGCACGAAGTCCACGAGGCGGTACGTTCCGCCGAAGGTGACCGCGGGTTTGGCCCGGTCGGCGGTCAGGGGCATCAGCCGCTTGCCCTCACCGCCCGCCAGTACGATCCCGAGCACCGAAGGTCCGCCACGACGCATGGCCGCTCCCCTCACCCTGGTTGACCCCAGCCTGCCCCTGAGCAGCGCACACTAAGCCTGTTTGGCGATCTCCCCGTAGAGCCGCGCGGTGCGCAGCGCCACGGCGTCCCAGCCGAACTCGCCGACCGCCCGCTCCCGCCCGGCCTCGCCCATCCGTTTCGCAGTCTCCGGGTCGGCGAGCACGGAGTCGAGGGCCCGCGCCAGGTTCGCCTCGAAGTCGTCGTCGACGGACACCAGCAGCCCCGTCTCCCCGTCCGCCACCACCTCGGGGATGCCCCCGACACGGGAGGCGACCACGGCCGTACCGCAGGCCATCGCCTCCAGGTTCACGATCCCGAGGGGCTCGTACACCGAGGGACAGGCGAACACGGTGGCGTGGGTGAGGAGCTGGATCACTTCCGGGCGCGGCAGCATCTGCGGGATCCAGTGCACGCCCGCGCGGACACTGCTCAGCTCCTGGAAGAGCTCGCGGAATTCGCGGTCGATCTCCGGGGTGTCGGGTGCGCCCGCGCACAGGACGACCTGCGCGGCCGGGTCGATGTCCCTTACGGCGCGCAGCAGATGGGGCACGCCCTTCTGGCGGGTGATCCGGCCGACGAACAGCACGTAGGGGCGGCCAGGATCGATGCCGAGCCGGGTGAGGACGTCGGTGCCGTGGTCGGGCTGGTAGAGCGCGGTGTCGATGCCGTTGTGGACGACCTGCACCTTCGCCGGGTCCAGCGACGGGTAGCAGGTCAGGATGTCCTCGCGCATGGCTCCCGACACGGCGATGACACCGTCCGCGGCCTCGATCGCGGTGCGCTCGGCCCAGCTGGAGAGGGCGTATCCGCCGCCGAGCTGCTCGGCCTTCCAGGGGCGCAGCGGCTCCAGCGAGTGCGCGGTCATCACGTGCGGGATGCCGTACAGGAGCTTGGCGAAGTGGCCGGCGAGGTTGGCGTACCAGGTGTGCGAGTGGACGAGTTCGCGGCCTTCGAGGGCGGCGGCCATGGAGAGGTCCACGGAGAAGGTGCGCAGGGCGTCGTTGGCGCCGTCGAGGGTGGGCCAGGAGCGGTGGCGTACGACGCCCTCGGTGCGGCCCTCGCCCCAGCAGTGCACGTCGAGGTCGACCAGGGGCCTCAACTCCCGGGCGAGGAACTCCACATGGACGCCCGCGCCGCCGTACACATCCGGCGGGTACTCCCGGGTCAGCAGTCCCACTCGCACCCGAAACCCCTTGTTCTCGGCGGCAGATTGCCCTCATGGTCACCCAGAAGCCGCGTTCGGGGAAGAGCCCGGCGGTCGCGTGAAGCAGCAGTCGCCGCACACCCCACCACCGGGGACCCGATAGTAGAGGCAGCAACTGCGACGCCGGAAGGATGTGCCGGTAAACGTTCCGGTTCCGGCGAGGAGCGGGTGGGCGAAGAGTTCCCCGGTCAGGGCACGCGCGCGTGCGGCCACTTCCGTACGTCCACGCGCGCGTGCCCAGCGGTCCAGCTCCCGGGCGGCGCCCGCGAGCGCGGAGGCCGCGTTGCCCCACAGGAGGCCGGTGGCCGTGCGGTGGCGGGCGACCAGGGCGGCGTTCAGGGGTTCCAGGTGGCCGTGGAGCACGGTCTCGGCGAGGGCGTCGGCCGGCAGCGGGCGCACCTCGGCCAGCCACAGGTCGTCCGGGGCGCTGCTCTCCGCGTCCCAGTGCAGCAGCCCCGGGTCGAGGTCGGGAATGCGGCCGTACAGGGCCGCGCAGCCGAGGGCGACCGACCAGAGCCGGGCCGCGAGCGCCTGTTGGGCGATCGACGCGGCGATGCGCAGCTCAGGGGCCTGGAGACGGTCCGCGACGACCTGGACACGAAAAGTCAGGGAATTTCCGTAAACCTCCGACGCCGGGTTTTCGTAGGTCCGCGCGAGCGTCGGCAGCGGGCCGTGCGGGGCTGCGCCCGTGCGTAGTACGAAGAAGCCGCCGAGGGGGCGGAGCGCGGCGAGTTCGGGGTCGAGGTCCACGAACAGCAGTAGTACCAAGGCTCTTAGGGGTTTCCCCCAGGGGGTGTCGTCCGGTGTCACCCACCTTGGGGAGGACAAGGCGCCTTTCGTACTCCATCGGCAGTACTACCCAATCGGTGCTCAGGTACGACGACGGGAAGAACATCAAGCGGCATCGTGTTCTGTATGAAAGCCGACCGTTCGCCGCGTGGTGCCAGAGGCGCCCGCCTGACGCAGAGGAGCTGCCGATGAGCGCCCTCGCGTTGTCCATCCTGCTGTCGCTCGTCTCCGCCGTGGCCTACGCCGGCGGGGCGATCGTGCAGGAGCGCGTCGCGGTGTCCTCCCCCGACCAGGAGTACGCGCCGCTGCGCCGCCCCAGCTGGTGGGCGGCGGTCGGACTGAACGGCACCGGCGGCCTGCTGCACGTGGTGGCGCTGGCCTACGGCCCGCTGAGCCTGGTGCAGCCGCTCGGCGCGCTGACGATCGTGTTCGCGCTGCCGATGGCGGCCCTGTTCGTCGGCCGCAAGGCCGGCTCCACCGCCTGGCGCGGCGCCATCATGGCGACGATCGGTCTCGCGGGTCTGCTGTCCCTCGTCGGCACCTCCGAAGGTCAGTCGCTGAGCACCGCCCAGCGGGTGTCCGTCGCCGTGTTCACCGGCGCGGTGGTCGTGACCCTGATGATCGCGGGCCGCGCGGCACACCGGCACCCGGCGGTGCGCAGCGTGCTGCTGGCGACCGCGTCCGGCATAGCCTTCGGCATGTCCTCGGTGTTCACCAAGACGGTGACGGTGGACTGGGACAACGGCGCGGTCTCCGCGACCGACATCCCCTTCCTCGGCGTGATCGCGGTGTTCGCGGTCGCCGGTCTGATGCTCTCGCAGGCGTCCTACCGGGGCGCGGGCCTCGCGGCTCCGCTGGCGGTGCTGACGGTCGTGAACCCGGTGGTGGCGGCCGCGGTCGGCATCACGATGTTCGGTGAGACCTTCCGCTACGGCACGACGGGCACCCTCCTCGCCCTGTCCGCCGGAGTGGTCGCGGCGGGCGGCCTGATCCTGCTGACCACGGAGCGCCTGGAGAAGACCGCACCGGCCGACGCCGGCACGGCTCCTGTGGCTCCCTCGCCCGTCGAGGAGTTGCTGGACGCCCTCCCTGGACAGCCCGTCGGCGTGAGCGCGAACGTCGACGTGCCGGCCGCGGACATCACGGCCGGCACACCGGGCGACGGGATCCTCGTTCCGGCCCAGGCGGCGATTCCGGCCGGCGAGGGTTACGAGACCCTGGAGCCGACCGGACCCGCTGAACCGCCCAGCTACTTCGGTCCGTTCCACGCCGGGCTGTACGTGATGATGCCGGTGGCGGCGAACCGGCACCGCATGCGCGTCAAATCCTGACGCCGCCGGCCCGCAGATAGGCGAGCGGGTCGATGTCGGTACCGAAGCCGGGCCCCGTCCGCACCTCGAAGTGCAGATGCGGGCCCGTGGTGTTTCCGGTGGACCCGGAGCGGCCGATGCGCTGCCCCTCGCCCACCGACTGACCGTCCCGCACGGAGATCGCGGACAGGTGCGCGTACTGCGAGTACCGCCCGTCGGCGTGCCGGATCACCACCTGGTAGCCGTACGACCCCGCCCACCCCGCGCTGACGACCGTCCCCTTCTCGATGGCCTTCACCGAGGTGCCGGTGGGGACCAGGAAGTCGACGCCGGTGTGGTAGCCCTTCGACCAGGAGGAGCCCGTCGCGTGGTACGCGGTGCCTATGGGGGCGTTCACCGGGGCGACGAGCGAGTGACTCGTCGTCTTCTTGTGGGTGACCTTCTCGGCGGTGTCCGAAGAGGTCTTCTTCTTCGGGGACTTGGTGGCCGACGACTTGGTGGCCGGTTTCGTCGTCGTGTGGGCCGCGGGGGCCGCCTTGCCGTGCAGGCTGAGCCGCTGGCCCGGCAGGATCAGGTCGGGATCGTCCCCCACGGTGGTGCGGTTCGCGGCGTAGAGCCCGTGCCAGCCGCCGTCCACGCGCTCGGTGTCGGCGATCCCGGAGAGGGTGTCGCCGCGCACGACCGTGTACATCTCGGCGGTGCCCGCGCGGGACTGCGGTGTGGTCTGCGGCTGGACGTCCTTCACGGACCGCTTCACCACGGTCTGCGTCGTGGCGTCCTTGGCCTTGGCCTTGTGCGCCGAGGTGCTCTCGGTCTTCGTGCCGCCGACGTGGATGTCGGGGGTGCCGCCGCCCCGGGTGAGTCCGGCGCGCACCGAGCACACCGGCCAGGCGCCGGGACCCTGGCCCTTGAGCACCTTCTCCGCGATGGCGATCTGCTGGTCACGGGTGGCCAGGTCCGCGCGGTGCGCGTACGCCGTGCCGCCGTAGGCCTCCCAGGTGGACTGGGTGAACTGCAGCCCGCCGTAGTACCCGTTACCGGTGTTGATGCTCCAGTCGCCGCTGGACTCACAGGCGGCGACCTTGTTCCAGGTGCTCACATCGGCCGCCTGGGCGGTGCCCGCGCCGACGGTCGCGAGCGGGATCGCGATGCCCGCGCCGCCCGCCGTGACCGTGAGCAGCGAGGCCCGGTTGATCCTGCTCGGCTGATACCGGCGGTGCCGGCCGCGTACGGCCATGGGGAATCCCCCTCCACATGCGTCAGGAGGGCCAAAAATATGCGCCCCGAACAGGCCATGACAAGGCGGCAACCGGCCTCCCTGTGGCTCAAGTGACCGGTATTCCACGCCTGTTGGGAAACGGGTGGGGCTGGTGGGGTTGGACGTGCGTTTCCGCGGAAGGAGCCCGGGAGGAACACCGACCGAAGGCGGACAACTCCGTACGGCCAGCACGTGCGGTCGGGGTACCGGCGGGCCAGGATGGTCAGTGGGGCAATACTGGCGAGCACGACCGGTACCACCGATGTCAGGACCTTCCTGATCTTTAGGAGCCAACCGAATGAGCACTTCAGCGCAGATCGGCGTCACGGGTCTCGCGGTCATGGGCCGCAACCTCGCCCGCAACTTCGCGCGCAACGGCTATACGGTCGCCGTGCACAACCGGACCGCGTCGCGCACACGCGACCTGGTGGCGGAGTTCGGCGGCGAGGGCGACTTCATCGCGGCGGAGACCGCCAAGGACTTCGTGGCGGCGCTGGAGCGGCCGCGCCGCCTGGTCGTCATGGTGAAGGCCGGTGACCCGACGGACGCGGTGATCGAGGAGTTCGCCCCTCTCCTGGAGCCCGGCGACATGATCATCGACGGTGGCAACGCGCACTTCGAGGACACCCGGCGCCGTGAGAAGGCGCTGCGCGAACAGGGCATCCACTTCGTCGGCATGGGTGTCTCCGGCGGCGAGGAGGGCGCGCTGCACGGGCCGAGCATCATGCCGGGTGGCCCGAAGGAGTCGTACGACTCGCTCGGTCCGATGCTGGAGAAGATCTCCGCGAAGGCGAAGGACGGGGCGCCCTGTGTGACCCATGTGGGTCCCGACGGCGCCGGGCACTTCGTGAAGATGGTGCACAACGGCATCGAGTACGCCGACATGCAGCTGATCGGCGAGGCGTACCAGCTGCTGCGCGATGTCGCCGGGTACTCCCCCGCGCAGATCGCGGACATCTTCCGCACCTGGAACACAGGCCGGCTGGACTCCTACCTGATCGAGATCACCGCCGAGGTGCTGTCCCACGTGGACGCGGCCACCGGCAAGCCGTTCGTGGACGTGGTCGTCGACCAGGCGGAGCAGAAGGGCACCGGCCGCTGGACGGTCCAGATCGCCCTCGACCTCGGCGTCCCGGTCTCGGGTATCGCCGAGGCGGTCTTCGCCCGCTCCCTCTCCGGCCACGCGGCACTGCGCGAGGCCTCGCGGGGTCTGGCCGGCCCCACGGCGACCCCGCTGAGCGAGTCCGAGGCGGGGGCCTTCGCGGACCGGGTCGAGCAGGCGCTGTACGCGTCGAAGATCGTGTCGTACACGCAGGGCTTCCACGAGATCGCGGCGGGCAGCGAGGAGTACGACTGGAACGTCGACCTCGGTGCCATCTCCTCGATCTGGCGCGGCGGTTGCATCATCCGCGCGGCCTTCCTCGACCGCATCCGCGCCGCGTACGACGCCCGCGCGGACCTGCCGAGCCTGCTGTCCGACGAGACGTTCGCGCAGGAGATCGCGGGGGCGCAGGACGACTGGCGCGACGTCGTCGTCGCGGCCACCCAGCAGGGCGTCCCGACGCCCGGATTCTCCGCGGCCCTCGCGTACTACGACGCACTGCGCGCCGAGCGGCTGCCCGCGGCGCTCACGCAGGGGCAGCGGGACTTCTTCGGGGCGCACACGTACCGCCGGGTGGACCGGGACGGCTCCTTCCACACCCTCTGGGGCGGTGACCGCTCGGAGGTCTCCGGCTGACCTCCCCCGCTGTGCCGGGCCCGCCTGCCGCTGAACGGTCAGGCGGGCTGCCACAGTTCGACGCGGTTGCCCTCGGGATCGGTGACCCAGCCGAAGCGGCCGACGCCCTCCATGTCCTGCGTCTCCTCCGCCACGTCCGCGCCCTTGGCGCGCAGCTGCGCGAGCATCGCGTCGAGGTCGCGGACGCGGAAGTTGAGCATGGTCTGCTGGGTCCGGGACCCGAAGTAGTCGGTCCCGGACTCGAACGCCGCGAACACCGTCGGCCCGGCCTCCTGCCCCCACAGACCGTGCTCGTCGGCGTCCAGTCCGAGGCAGTCCCGGTACCAGGCGCTCAGGGCCTCGGGGTCGCCGGCCCGCAGGAAGTATCCGCCGATTCCAAGCACACGTTCCATGGGGGCATCCTGCCAGGGGCGGGAGCGGGCCGCGTGGCGAGTGACGGTGCGGGGGTACGGCCGAGCCGGGCAGCCCGAGAGTGGGGCTGCCCGGCTCGTCGTGTCCTGTGTGGCCGGTGCGGCGGGTCAGGTGAGAGGTGGACCCGGCTCCGGGGCCGGAACCGGTTCCGGGCCGGGACCCGGCGGGATCGGGGACGGGTCCGGGGCGGGCGGGGGACCCGGCGGGGGCGTGGGAAGCGGGACCGGGGGCTCCGGGTCAGGGACCGGCGTGGGGCCGGGGCCCGGTACGGGGGTCGGGCTCGGTGGTACCGGGTCGGGGTACGGCTGCGTCATCGTGTCCTCCAGCCAGTGGCTTTGTCGGCTCTGGACTACTCCCCCGCGTACCCCACACCCGCCCCGCCACTCACCCGAGTGGACTCACCCGGGCCCCACCCGCATGCCCCCACCCGCGAGCCGTACCGGCCTAGAACCGCCCGGGATGCGCCCGAAGCCACTCCATCGCCGCCCGCTGCAACGTCGGGTCCGCGGCCGGCGCTTCGTCAGGATGCCGTTCCGCCCACTTGACGACGTACGGGCACAGCGGGGCGACGACGATGCCCTCGCGGGCCGCGATGCCGTACAGCTCGCGGGCCAGGGAACCCGCGATGCCCTTTCCCTCGTGGGCCGGTTCCACGAGGGTGTGGACCGGGACGAGGGCGCGCGCGGGGGACTCGAGGACGAAGTACTCGATGTGGCCTACGACTTCACCGCCGGCGATCGCCTCCAGGCGGCCCGCCGCCCGGTCGTCGCGGATCTCGATCTCGCTCATGGGCATCCTCCTGGTGCGATGGTCAGGCCGTGACGGCCTGCGGGCCGCGCGTCTGCTCCGAACCCGGCACCGGCTCGGAAGGATCGGCGCCCAGGCCCACGATCCGGTTGGCGGAGTCAACGTGCACGACCCGGGGCTGAAGCGCCCGCGCCTCGGCGTCGGACACCTGAGCGTAACTGATGATGATCACCAGGTCCCCGGGATGCACGAGATGGGCGGCGGCCCCGTTGATCCCGATGACACCGGAGCCTCGTTCGCCCTCGATGACGTACGTCTCCAGGCGGGCGCCGTTGGTGATGTCGACGATGTGGACCAGCTCACCGGGCAGCAGATCGGCGGCGTCCAGCAGCTCGCCGTCGATGGTGACGGAGCCGACGTAGTGCAGGTCGGCCTGGGTGACGGTGGCTCGGTGGATCTTGGACTTGAACAGGGTACGCAGCATGGAGGAACTCCCGAGGCTAGGCTCCCTGCCTGCGTTTATGCAGGTCAAGGGCTGTTCGCCTACTTTACAGCGAGAGGCGCGCGCCATCACCGTGCCGAGCGTCACGTATGGGCCAGGTAAAGAGAGTGGTTCACAGATTCAGTTGCGGTTGCCAGGACCCGGGCGGGGGATGAATGTGGCCACACAGGCCTGATCGGCACCCTGGAGGCACCGTGACCACCGCATCAGAGCCCCGGGTGTCGGGGCTGGAGATACGTTCCATCGACTATGTCCCGCTGAACGAGCGCCACGGCAAGCTGTGGCATCTGGGCCCCCTGTGGTTCATGTCGAACGCGCAGATCGCCACCCTCGCCGTCGGCCTGATCAGCATCACCGAGGGCGGCAACCTCATCTGGTCGCTCATCGCGATCGTCGCGGGCACCCTGCTCGGCACCTTCTTCATGGCGTTCCACTCGGCCCAGGGCCCGCAGCTGGGACTGCCGCAGATGATCCAGTCGCGGCCCCAATTCGGTTACGTGGGCGCCCTGTTGGTGTGGCTGTTCGCGTACGTCCAGTACGCGGGCTTCAATGTCTTCAACACGATCCTCGCCGGTGAGGCCCTGCACACCACCGTGCACGGCGGCACCAAGATGTGGGTGGCCGTGGTCACCGTGGTCGGCTTCGTGATCGCACTGGTGGGCTACGACGTCATCCACAAGGCGGAGCAGTTCCTGACGTACACCTTCCTGGTGGTCTTCGGGATCTTCACCGTGGGCGTGCTGGCGACCCTGCACTACCCGGCCGGTTCCTTCGACCTCGGCGGCTTCTCCTGGACGCCGTTCCTCGCGCAGTTCGGTGTGGTCGCGGGCTACCAGATCAGCTGGGCGATCTACGTCTCGGACTACTCGCGCTACCTCCCGCCGGACGTGACCGTCCGCAAGACCTTCTACTGGACCTACTTCGGCTCGGCGCTCGGCGGCGTCTGGCTGATGACCCTCGGCGCGCTGCTCGCCGCCTGGGCGGGCAAGGACTTCGACACGATCCGCTCGATCAACGCGGCGGGCGACAAGGTGTTCAGCGGCTTCGGCGCGATCGTCCTCCTCTTCGCCACCCTGGGCCTGGTCTCGGTGACCGCGCTGAACATGTATGGCGGCTCGCTCACCCTGATCAGCGCGATCGACTCGTTCAAGAAGGTCCAACCGACCGTGTCCGTAAGGGCGTTGACGATCGGCCTGACCGCCGCGCTCTCCCTGGTCGGCGCGATGGCCGCGACCGCGAACTTCCTCACGAACTTCAACAACTTCCTGCTGCTGGTGCTCTACCTGTTCATCCCGTGGACCGCGGTCAACCTGATGGACTACTACGTGGTGCGCCGCGGCCACTACGCGATCGCCGAGATCTTCAACCCCCATGGCATCTACGGCCGTTGGGGCTGGCACGGGATCATCTCCTACCTGGTGGGCTTCGGCGTCATGGTGCCGTTCTTCTCCGTCGGCACCCTCTACGTCGGCCCGATCGCGCACGCCATGGACGGCGCCGACCTCTCCCTGTTCGTCGGGCTGCCGGTCGCCGGGTTGCTGTACTGGTGGCTGAGCCGCTCGATCGACGTGGAGGCCGAGATCCGCGTGGCCGAGGCGGAGGCGGTCGACTTGGAGAAGGCGGCGCACGAACACCGGGAGCCCTGAAGGCCGTTGGGTCGCTACGCCGTCACACCACCGCTTCCTGGACCGGTCCAACCTCCGCCTGCTTCTCGAACTGCGTGCGGTACAGCTCCGCGTACCGCCCACCGGAGGCGAGGAGTTGGTCGTGCGTGCCGCGTTCCACGATCTCGCCCGCCTCGACGACGAGGATCTGGTCGGCGGAGCGCACGGTGGACAGCCGGTGGGCGATCACCACCGCCGTACGACCCTGCAGCGCCTCGGCGAGGGCCTCCTGGACGGCCGCCTCCGAGGTGTTGTCCAGGTGCGCGGTGGCCTCGTCGAGGATGACGACCCGCTGGCCGGCCAGCAACAGCCGGGCGATGGTGAGGCGTTGGCGCTCGCCGCCGGAGAGCCGGTAGCCGCGTTCGCCGACGACCGTGTCCAGGCCGTCGGGCAGCGACCGTACGAGATCGTCGAGGCGGGAGCGGCGCAGGGCGTCCCACAACTCGTCCTCGGTGGCGGCGGGTTGGGCCAGCAGGAGGTTGGCGCGGACCGAGTCGTGGAAGAGGTGGCCGTCCTGGGTGACCATGCCGAGGGTGGCCCGCAGGGAGGCGGCGGTGAGGTCGCGGACGTCGACGCCTCCGATGCGGACGGCGCCTTCGTCGACGTCGTAGAGCCGGGGCAGGAGCTGGGCGACGGTGGACTTGCCGGCGCCGGAGGAGCCGACGAGGGCGATGGTCTGGCCGGGTTCGGCGCGGAAGGAGACGGCGTGCAGGACCTCGGCGCCGCCGCGGGTGTCGAGGGAGGCGACCTCTTCGAGTGAGGCGAGGGAGACCTTGTCGGCGGACGGGTAGGCGAAGCGGACCTCGTCGAACTCGACCGCGACCGGGCCCTCGGGCACCTCGCGGGCGTCCGGCTTGTCCTCGATCAGGGGCTTGAGGTCGAGCACCTCGAAGACGCGCTCGAAGCTGACGAGGGCGCTCATCACCTCGACGCGGGCTCCGGCCAGCGCGGTGAGCGGGGCGTAGAGGCGGGTCAGGAGCAGCGCGAGCGAGACGACCGCGCCCGGCTCCAGGGTGCCGTGCAGGGCGAACCAGCCGCCGAGGCCGTAGACGAGGGCGAGGGCCAGGGCGGAGACCAGGGTCAGCGAGGTGATGAACACCGACTGGGCGGTGGCCGTGCGGACGCCGATGTCGCGGACCTGGCTCGCGCGGTCCGCGAACTCCACGGACTCCTCGTCGGGGCGGCCGAAGAGTTTGACGAGGGTCGCGCCGGGCGCGGAGAAGCGCTCGGTCATGCGGGTGCTCATCGCGGCGTTGAGCGTGGCCGCCTCCCGCTGCATGCGGGCCATCCGGCTGCCCATACGGCGGGCCGGGATCACGAACACCGGGAGCAGCACGAGGGCGAGCAGGGTGATCTGCCAGGACAGGGTGAGCATGACGACCAGCGTGAGCAGCAGGGTGACGAAGTTGCTCACCACTCCGGACAGGGTGTTGCTGAACGCGCGTTGGGCGCCGATGACGTCGTTGTTGAGCCGGGAGACGAGCGCGCCCGTACGGGTACGTGTGAAGAACGCGACCGGCATGCGCTGCACATGATCGAACACAGCCGTCCGCAGATCGAGGATGAGCCCCTCCCCGAGCGCCGCGGAGAGCCGCCGACCAAGAATCCCGAGGGCCGCCTCGGCGACCGCGATCAGGGCGATCAGCAGGGCCAGGCGTACGACGGTCCCGTCGTCGCCGCCCGACACGATCGCGTCGACGACGTGCCCGGCGAGTACGGGGGTCGCGACGGCGAGCAGCGCGGTCACCACCCCGAGCAGGACGAACCGCGCGATCGGGCGGCGGTGCGGCCGAGCGAACTCCGCGATGCGGCGCAGCGTGGCGCGGGCGAACGGGCGGCGTTCCTGTTCTGCGGTCATGACGGTGTGCAATTGGGTCCAGGCCGTGCTCTCCATGCTCATGGGAGAGACCGTAAGACCTCAAGCGTCGTTGAGGTCAACGGATTCGTCGGATCCTCGCCCGGGGACGAGCGCAAAGGCTCGTGTAGGGGCGCGCGTAAGGAACTGTCCCCGCTGCCGCAACCCGCAGTTGTCGTGGCGCGGAAACCCTCTAGGGATGTGAGACACGTCCGCGTCCGGCAGATCCTGTGCCTGCTTCCCCTGCTCCTGGTCACCGTCGTCGCCGTCCAGCACCGCTCCGTACTCGTCGAGGGCTTCGGCCAGCTGCGGGCCGCGGAGTGGCCCTGGCTGGTGGCGGCGGCCGGTGCCACCTGTCTGACCTGGGTCGCCGCCGCCTTCACCCGGCAGGGTGCCGTGGTCGAACGGCTGCCCGCGCGGCGGCTGTTGGCGACCCAGTTCGCGGCGGGCGCGGCAAATCACCTGCTGCCCACGGGACTTGGGGCGGGCGCGGTGAACCTGCGTTTCCTGACGGTGTGCGGGCTGCCGCTGGCCCGCTCGTCGGCCGCGCTGGCCCTGTTCCTGCTCGCGGAGTCGATAGCCCGGCTGACGCTCCTCACCGGTCTGCTGATCGCCTTCCCGGACGCCCTGCGCCTGGGAACCCTCCTTCCGGCGGGGGCGGTTGGACCGCTCCTCGTCATCATCGGCGCCGTGCTGGGCGCGGCGGTCCTCGTCCTCGTTCTGGTACGACGGCTGCGGACGGCGATCCTGTCGTTCCTCCGTACGGCGTTCAGTGAGGCGCGTTCCGTGCACACGCGGCCGGCGCGGGCGCTCGCGCTGTGGGGCGGTTCGCTGGCGTTCCCCGCGCTCCAGGCGGCCGGACTCGTCGCGGTGGGGCAGGCGTTGAACCTGCCGGTGCCGCCCGCGCAGATGGCGCTCGCGTATCTGGCGGCGACGGTCGCGGTCGCGCTGGTGCCCACGCCAGGCGGGATCGGCTCGGTGGAGGCCGCGTTGATCGTGGCCCTGGTCGCGGCGGGCGGCCCGGTCGCGGTGGCCACGGCGGTGGTGCTGGCCTACCGGATCATCACCGTGTGGATCCCCATCATTCCGGGCGCGTTGACGCTCGGCGCGCTGGTTCGGCTGAGAGTCATCTGATTCTCGGATCCGCCCTGACATACCTGTAAAGCGATACAAGCCCTGGTCGAGACATCGATCGGGGCTTCTTCGCGCTCGCCTCAACTACCTTGTTTTACTTTTTACTTGACTCTACATGACAGCGCGAGTTGACTGAAGAGCGTTGATTTGTCAGCCGAGGAGGCAGGACTGTCATGGGGGACGAGACGTTAGGAATCATCCTGGCGGGAGGCAGGGGCGAACGCGCCAAGCCGCTCACCCTCGCCTCGGCCGACTACATCCGCAGCAAGGCCCTCATCCCGTTCGTCGGCCGCTCGGTCGTCGAGTGGCTCGTCGAGGCCTGCCGCGACCAGGGCATCCGCCGCTTCTACGTGATCGCCCAGGGCGCCGAGAACCACAGCCAGATCAAGCTCGTGCTCGGCCACGGCGAACGGTTCGGCGTGGAGATCCATTACTCCCGTGCCCGTTTGGACCGGTACAACGTCGGCTCGGGCGCCGCCACCCTGCACAACCTCGAACAGTGGGACCTGACGGGCCGTGCGCTGGTGCTGCCGGTGGACTCCGTCTTCGAGTTCGACCTGAACAGGCTGAACGACGCGCACGACGCCGCCGACGCCGTCGTGACCGTCGCCTCGGTCGGCCGCACCCCCGAGGAGATCGCCGGCAAGTACGGCGTGATGCGGACCTCCCCGGACGGACTGGTCTCGGGGTTCGTGGAGAAACCCACCCTGGACCGCGTCCACCGGATCTTCCCCGAGACATCGTTGCCTACCTCCGTCCGCACCCTGCCGACCAACGCCGGGATGTACCTGGTGGACTGCGGCCGGCTGCGGCTGGCCGCGCGCAACCCCGAGATGATCCGGCTCGCCCAGCAGCGCCTCGACTGGGGCGGCGACCTGCTGCCCTGGCTGGTCGGGCGGGGACTGCCGGTCGCCGCCGCGCCCATCGACCGGCTCGGTGACCTCGGCAGCATCGCCGACTACCTCGCCACCCTCGGCGACGTGCTCGGCGGCCGCTACCGGTGGATGACCCGGGCCATGGGCGAGCCGACGAGCACCGACCCGCGGTACTGGATCCACGAGTCCAGCCTGCGCACCAAGGACAGCGTCACCGGCACCACCCTGGCCCAGAAGATCTCCGAGGGCAGTGTCGTCATCGGGCCCGCCGTGCGCATCGGGCGCAACGCCGAGATCGGTCCCGGCGTGAAGCTGCGGTTCAGCGACATCGGTGACGGCGTCGACGTGGACGAGGGCGCCCGGCTCAGCCGGACGGCCATCGGCGACAGCGCGGTCGTCGGGCCGTACGCCCGGATCACCGACTCGTACGTCGGGCCGATGGCGCGGGTGCACTCCGAGCGCGACAACCCGGTCCGGCTCGTCCACTCCGCGATCGGTGAGGCAGCCGATCTGCGGCCCGGCACCCGGCTGTCCGGGGTGAGCGTCTATCCGCGGCTGCGGGTGCCCGCCGTCACCGGGCTGCCCACCGGCACCCATCTGACCAGCTCCGACGACATCCTGCACTGGATCTGAGCGCCCCCAACTCCCCCGCCCTTTCCGGCTCTTCCGCAGCCCCCGTGGAGATCTCGATGGACAGCCCGATCGCCGTCATAGGAGGAACCGGCCGCACAGGCCGGCTCGTCGCCCGTCAACTGCTCGCCCGGAGCGAGAGCGTCCGCGTCATCGGCCGCAGCACCCAGCGCGCCCGCCGGCACACGCCGCCGCAGGCCCAGTTCTTCGCGGCCGACGTGCGCTCCCCCGACTCCGTCCGCACCCCGCTGTACGGCTGCTCGGCGGTCGTCTACATCGTGGAGCCGGGCACCGACGACGCCGGTCCCGACAGCCCCGAGACCACCCTGCACACCGGGGTCCGCCACGTCCTCGACGCCCTCGACTCCCCTGCCGCGGCACCGCACTTCGTGCTCATCAGCCAGCGCCATGTGACCCGCCGCGACCACCCCATGAACGCCTACGGCCGGATGCTGGACTGGCGGCTGGCCGGTGAGAACGCGGTGCGCTCCTCCGGGCTGCCGTACACCGTGATCCGTCCGGGCTGGCTGACCGACGAGCCCGACCACGGTCATCTGCACCTGGAACAGGGCGACTTGGGCGACGGCCGGGTGGCCCGCGCGCTCGTCGCCGACGCCTGTGTGCAGGCGCTGTACTCCCCCGCCGCCCAGGGCGTGACCTTCGAGATGCGCAGCGAGACCGGGCCGGGTGCCACTCCCGTGCCCTGGCAGGAACTCTTCGCCGGCCTCCGCGCCGACGCCCCGACCGCGGCCCGGGCCGCACTCACCTGAGGTGGCCACCGATGTGTACGACACCCCGACGGACTCTGCGACCGATGCCATGACAGAACAGATGACCTTACGCCCCGACCAGGCCACCGGCTCCCCCCTCGGCGGCCGTCCCTCCGACGTCACCCCCGGCCGGCCACAGCCGCTGGGCCCCACCGTCGACGCCGACGGTGTCAACTTCTCGCTCTTCTCCGAACACGCCACGCAGGTCGACCTGTTGCTCTTCGAGCACTGCGACAGCCCGCAGCCGTACCGCACCATCACGCTCCTGCCCGACCGCCACCGCAGCTTCCACTTCTGGCACTGCCACGTCAGCGGCATCGGCGCGGGCCAGGTCTACGCGTTCCGCATCGACGGACCGCGTGACAACGGCGAGTTGGGCACCCGCTTCGACCACCGCAAGGTGCTCATCGACCCGTACGCGCGCGCCAACATCAACGGCCGCTGGGAGCGCACCCACGCGATCGGCCCCGGCGACAACGTCGAGAGCTGCATGCGCAGTCTGGTGGTCGACCTCGACGACTACGACTGGGAGGGCGACACCCCGCTGCGCACCCCGATGGCGGAGACCGTCGTCTACGAGATGCACGTGCGCGGGCTGACCGCGTCGCCTACCTCGGAGACCGAACGGCCCGGCACCTTCTCCGCCGTCATCGACAAGATCCCGCATCTGCGCGAACTCGGAGTCACCGCCGTCGAGTTGCTGCCGGTCTTCGACTTCGACGAGACCCAGGTCCTGCGCACCGGACCCGACGGCACCCCGCGCCGCAACTACTGGGGCTACGACCCCTACGGCTTCTTCGCCCCGCACACCGGCTACTGCTCCAGCCCCCATCTCGCCACTCACATCACCGAGTTCCGCGACATGGTGAAGGCGTTCCACCAGGCGGGCATCGAGGTCATCCTCGACGTGGTCTTCAACCACACCAGCGAGGGCAACGAGTTCGGGCCCACGATCAGCTTCCGGGGCGCGGCCAACGAGGCGTACTACCACCTGTGGCCGCAGGACCGCTCGCACTACATGGACTTCACCGGGTGCGGCAACGCGGTCAACGCCAACCATCCGATGGTCACCAAGTTCATCGTGGAGAGCCTCGAGTACTGGGTGACCGAGCACCACATCGACGGCTTCCGCTTCGACCTCGCCTCCGAACTCTCCCGCGGCCCGCTCGGCTACGAGATGGCGGTGCCGCCGGCCCTGTGGGCGATCGAGCTGTCCCAGGTGCTGGCCGAGACGAAGATCATCGCGGAGCCGTGGGACGGCGGCGGCCTCTACCAGGTCGGCCGGTTCCCCGGGAAGCGCTGGGCGCAGTGGAACGGTCCATTCAGGGACGATGTACGGCGGTTCGTGCGCGGTGACGCCGGGATGGTCGGCGAGGTCGCCTCACGGCTCGGCGGCTCGGCCGACCTGTTCGCAGCCCAGGGCGAACTCCCCACCAACAGCATCAACTTCATCACCTGCCACGACGGCTTCACCCTCAACGACCTGGTCAGCTACAACGCCAAGCACAACCACTCCAACGGCGAGGCCAACGCCGACGGCGCCGACGAGAACTACAGCTGGAACTGCGGCGTCGAGGGCCCCACCGACGACGCCGACGTCGAGTGCCTTCGGGTACGGCAGATCAAGAACCTGCTGTCCCTGCTGATGCTCAGCCGGGGCGTCCCGATGCTGCTGGCGGGCGACGAGTTCCGCAACAGCCAGGGCGGCAACAACAACGGCTACTGCCAGGACAGTCCGGTCTCCTGGCTCGACTGGAACCAGGCCAGGAAGGAGAAGGAGACCACCGGCTTCACCCAGCGGGTCATCCAGCTCCGCAAGCGCTACCGCACCCTGCGCGAACCGCAGTTCTTCTCCGAACGCCTCAACTCCCGCTCCATGCCCGACATCACGTGGCACGGCACCCGGCTCGACCAACCCGGCTGGGAGGACCCCAACGCCCGGGTGCTGGCCTGCACGTACGGCGGTTTCGACGGTGACCCGGATCTGCATCTGATCCTCAACATGTACCACCTGGGCCTCGACTTCGAGCTGCCCGAGATCCCCGGTCGCCGCTGGCACCGCGTGCTCGACACGGCCCGCCCCGGCCCCGACGACATCCCGCCGCCCGGAGAAGAGGAGCTGGTCGACGGTCCCACCCACCACGCCCAGGGCCGCAGCGTCGTCCTGCTGGCGGCCCTGCCCGACGAGAAGGGCACCTGAGATGACTACCCCTGCCCAACGCCGCATCCACTCCGACACCCTCGCGGGCTACGTCACGTACTACAGCCCGACCGGCCGCCGTTTCGGCCTGCGCACCTCCGACGAACGGGAGTTCACCGTCCACCTGGCGTCCAACGCCGTCTCCCGCATCGTCCGCAACCTCGGCGACGACTACCGCGACACCACCGCCGACACCGTCGACATGCTGGCCGAGGGCCGCTACGTCTTCGCGTACGGCATCCTCTACGAGTGGGAGGGCGGCTCCCGGTTCGACGCGAAGGAGATCACCTTCCCGGAGGAGACGCGCGGCCAGTACGTCTTCGAGCACCCGAAGTGGTGGGTCCAACAGGCCACCGCCATCGCCGACTTCTATCTGCGCGGCCAGTTCCCCGACGGGGTGTACGACTGGCGCAACTTCCGCACCCACATCACGCTCAGCGGCACCCATCTGCCGGACTTCGCCGGCGGGGACGTGCGCCAGGAGACGGACACCATCTCCCGGCTCGTCTACGGCCTGTCCACGGCGTACCTGCTGACCGGCGAGGACCGCTTCCTGGAGGCGGCCGAGGCGGGCACCCTGTACCTGCGCGAGCACATGCGGGTGGACGACGTGGCCGACGGCATCACCTACTGGTACCACGGCATCGACATCACCTCGTCGGGTCATCGCCCGGTCTTCGCCTCGGAGTTCGGCGACGACTTCGACGCGATCCCGATGTACGAGCAGATCTACGCGCTGGCCGGCCCCACCCAGACGTTCCGCATCACCGGCGACCCGCGGATCCTGGAGGACATCGACCGGACGTCCGCGCTGTTCCAGAAGTACTTCCGCGACCCCGTGCGCGGCGGGTTCTTCTCGCACATCGACCCGATCACCCTGGACCCGAACGCCGACTCGCTCGGCCGCAACCGGGCCCGCAAGAACTGGAACTCGGTGGGTGACCACGCCCCGGCGTATCTGATCAACGCCTATCTGGCGACGGGCCGTTCGGACTTCGCGGCGCTCCTGGAGGAGACCGCGGACACCATCGTGGAGCGGTTCCCCGACGAGCCGAACAGCCCCTTCGTCCAGGAGCGGTTCCACGCGGACTGGAGTCCGGACCGGACCTGGGGCTGGCAGCAGGACCGGGCGGTCGTCGGCCACAACCTGAAGATCGCCTGGAACCTGACCCGCATCAAGTCCCTGTTCGACAAGACCGAGTACGCCACGACCGCCGAGCGCATCGCCGAGATCATGCCGGCAGTGGGCAGCGACGGACTGCGCGGCGGCTGGCTGGACGTGGTCGAGCGGCAGCCCGACCCGGACAGCGGCATCCACCGCATGGTGTGGCACGACCGCAAGGCCTGGTGGCAGCAGGAGCAGGCGATCCTCGCCTATCTGATCCTGGCCGGCACCACCGGCGACCCGGAGCAACTGCGGCTGGGGCGCGAGGCGGCGGCGTTCTACAACGCCTTCTTCCTCGACTACCAGGACGGCGGCGTCTACTTCAACGTGCTCGCCAGCGGCATCCCGTACCTGCTGGGCACCGAGCGCCTCAAGGGCAGCCACGCCATGGCCGGCTACCACGCGCTGGAGCTGTGCTACCTCGCGGCCACCTACACCGGGCTGCTGCTCAGCAACGACCCGATCACCCTGCACTTCAAGCCCCGCCCGGAGGACCTCCCGGACCGGGTGCTGCGCGTGGCGCCGGACCTGCTGCCCGCGGGCACCGTGGAGCTGACCCGGGTGTGGGTCGACGACCGGCCGCACCAGGACTTCGACGGCAAGGCCCTCACCGTCCGGCTGCCGCGCGGCGACGAACCCGTCCGGGTCCGCGTCGAGCTGGAGCCGGCCGCGATGCGGCTGCGGATGCGCACCACGTTCGACGGCGGCACCGCGCACGTGGTCTGCCACGGGGTGATCGACGCGGCCGAACTGGGCAAGTTCCGGCGGATATTGGCCGAGGTCATGGCAGCGACCCCGCGCCGTGTGGAGTTCCACCTCTGCGAGGTCGGGGGCATGTGCCGCCCCGCCATCAACGAGCTGCTGTTCCAGCGCACCAAGGCGGGCCTGGACGTCGACTTCGTCATCGTGGGCTGTGCGCTGCCGGACGTGGCGGACGCGTTGCTCGCGACCGACGCCTTCCTGCTGGCTGGGGGTGACGAGTGCAACCATGACTGACCTCGCGACCTTCACCCTCCCATTACCCCCGATGCGCGCCCCGGGGGCACCGCCGGGCACCTCCGCCGGCCTTCCCGCCTACTGCCGTGACCTGTTCGGCGACTTCACCCGTGCCGACCAGCGGCGCTGGGGCGAGGTGTATGTGCGCGGGCTGCTGGACGTGCCCGGGCGCAAGACACCGGCCCGGATCTCCGAGCAGGTGCTCGGCAGACGGGCCGTGCAGCAGATCCAGCAGTTCGTGAACCAGAGCCCGTGGGCGTCCGCTCCCGTACGGGGGCGGCTCGCCCGGCAGGTGGTGCGGGCCTCGCGGGCCGAGGCCTGGTCCATCGACGAGGTCGTCTTCGCCAAGAACGGCGACCGGTCGGTGGGCGTCGCCCGCCAGTACGCGGCCTCGCAGGAGCGGACCGTGAACTGCCAACTGGCCCTCGCCGCCTCGCTGGTGGGCCAGGCCGGCGGGGTCCCGGTGAACTGGCGACTGCTGCTACCGGCCCGCTGGGACCGCGACGAACGCCTGCGCGGCCAGGCCCATGTACCGGTCCAAGAGCGCTGCCGGCCCCGCTGGAGCTACGTCCTGGAGGCGCTCGACGAGATGCTCGACGAGTGGTCCCTGGAACCGCTGCCGGTGCTGGCCGACTGGCGCTGCGAGAGCGACCCCGACCCGCTGCTGCGCGGCCTTGAGGCGCGCGGCCTGGGCTATCTCGTGCAGGCGGCACCGCACACCCCGGTGCTGCTGCCCCGGCGGCAGGCCACCACCCCCGGGACGCGCGGCACGCTCGCCGAACTCGCCGCGCACGCGTCCCGGCACGGTGAGCGCACCTCGGTGACCTGGCACGACCCGGTCACCGAACGCATGCGGCACTCGGAGTTCGTGACGGGCCCGGTCCTGCTCCGCGCGGACCCGGCCTCCGGTGCGGTCCCCCGGCCGCGCCTGCTCCTCGCCGACTGGCCCTACGGCCGCCCCCGGCCGCGCGCCTACTGGCTGACGAACCTCCCGGCCCGCCGCCTCGCGGAGATCGTGCCGCTGGCGCAGCTGCGCAGGTTCGCCGAGGAGGCGCTGGTCCGGATGCACGAGGAGTTCGGGCTCGGCGACTTCGAGGGCCGTTCCTTCCGCGGCTGGCACCACCATGTGACGCTGGCCTCGGCCGCGTTCGGCTACGACATGGTGCGCCAGCAGGCCGACGAGAGAGCGCTGACCCGCGCACGTGCCTGAGTGCGCGCGCCGCGAGGGCCCCGTACGGATCCGTCCGTACGGGGCTTTCGCACGCTCACTTCTGCCAGCCGACCCGGCTGAAGTCGACGTCGCCCAGTCCCGGCACCCCGTAGTTCGCCAACCCCTTGCGCACGGCGAGGATCTGAGGCCGCTGGTACAGCTCGATGTCGTGGCCGAGCTTCCAGATCTCGGCGTCCGCCCGGTCGTAGAGCTTCTCGGCGGCCCGTTCGTCGAGGGTGCCGACGGCCTGGGCGAGGAGCTTGTCCACCTCGGCCGAGCCGACCCCGCCGTAGTTCTGGAAGGCCTGCCCCTTCTCGGGGCGGCGGTAGATGGCGTAGGCGGAGCTGGGGTAAGTCAGGCCGGTGAAGCGGAAGATGGCGAGGTCGAAGTTGCCCTTCTCCAGGTACTGCGGCGCGTAGGCGGAGGCGGGCACCTGCTGGATGACGACCTGGACGCCGACCTGAGCGAGCATGTGCTGGACGAGCTGGGCGAGATCCTCGCCGAGCCGGTTGGTGCCCTCGCTGAGCACGAAGCGGAGCGTGAGGCTACGGCCGTTCTTGACGCGGGTCTTGCCACTCCCCGGGCTCTTCCAACCCGCCGCGTCCAAGGCTCGTTCGGCGGCGCCGGGGTCGTAACTCCCGTACGGGCGCGAGTTGTCGGCGTATCCCGGCTGGTTGGTCATGAAGAAGTGGTTGCCGAGCAGCGGCACCTTCACCGGGAGCCCCTCGGCGGCGACATCGGCCAACGCCGAGCGGTCGACGGCCTGTTGGACCGCGTTGCGCACGGCCCGGTCGGCGAGCGGGCCGCCCGCGCCATCGAGGGTGATGTGCACCTCGTCCCACGCGGAGCCGATGCGGATGTCGCTGTCGGACGCCTTCTTCACCTGGGCGTAGGCCTCGCTGGTGGCGGCGTTGACCGCGTCGACCTCGCCGTTCAGGAAGGCCTGGAGGGCGGCGTCGGCGTCGAGGACGCGGAAGACGATCCGGTCGAGCCGGGGCCTGGAACCCCACCAGCGGGGGTCGGGCACGAAGGTGAGCGTCTGCGCGGTCCTGTCGACCGTGGCGAGCTTGAACGGCCCGGCGGTGATGGGCAGTTCACCCTGCCAGCCGGAGTTGAAGCGCTGCGGGGTGTCATAGCCGGCGGCCGGGAAGAGCGGGGTGAACAGCCTGCGCCAGTCGGCGTACGGCTGCTTGAAGGTGACGCGGACCTCGTGCGGGCCGGCGCCCTGGCGGACGTCCGCGATGCGGTCGTAGCCGCTGGTGTCGGCGACCAGGTAGCGCTGGTCGGAGCCGGAGAGCGCGTGCCACTGGGCGGCGAAGTCCCGCCAGCTCAGGGGAGTTCCGTCGGACCAGCGGGCCTTCGGGTTGAGGCGGTAGGTGACGACCTGGGGCGAGGTGCCGGTGACGGACGCGGCGAGCAGGTACTCGGGGACCGCGTGCGGGACGCCCTTGACGTCACGGGCGAAGAGCCGGGGCTCGGTCATGCTGTCGACGGTCCACACGTCGTCCAACGCCCCGTCGACCTGGCCGAAGTTGAACTGCGTGACCATCTGCGCGATCGGCAGGGTCAGCGTCCCGCCCGGGCGAAGGGCGTCCGTGGGACGGGAGTTGATGTCGTACGTGCCGTACGTCGGCAGGGCCGGGTGCCGGTCGGGGACCGGGGAGCCGGAACAGCCGGCCACGAGGAGGGTGAGTGCGCAGGCCACCGCCCACGCGGACCAGACCCGTAACCGCTCCACCTAACGGCCCTCCCAGTGCGGACGAACCGTCAACTGCCCGAACTGTCCCGCGAATTGCGGAGCCGGAGCTTAACATCACGATGTGTCACCCACATGAAGCGGAACGAGTTCCATGCTCTCCCTGATCCTCAGGCGCCTGGTCCACTGCACGATCCTCTTCCTCTCCTCCGTCGTCCTCACCTACGCCCTCGCCTCCACGGCGCTGGATCCGCGCGCCTACTTCGAGGGCCAGCAGCCGCCTCCGCCGAGCCGGGTCGTCGACGACGAGCTGGCCCGGCTGGGCATGGACGACCGCGCTCCGCTGCCCGAACGCTTCGCCCACTGGGCGGACCGGGCCGTCCACGGCGACCTGGGCCGGACCATCGACGGCGAGTCCGTGGACGCCGAGTTCGGCCGCCGGGTCGGGGTGTCCGTGCGGCTGCTGCTGGTGGGCACGGTGGCCGGTACGGCAGTCGGCGTGCTGGCCGGGGTGTGGGCGGCGGTACGGCGCGGCGGCCTGGGCGACCGGGCGCTGACGGTGTTCTCGTTCGCGGTGCTGTGCGTGCCGACGTTCGTGCTGGCGCTGCTGCTGAAGACCGGCGCGCTGGCGGTCAACCGGGCCGCGGGCAGCACGGTCATCCTGTACACGGGCGAGCACACCCCGGCGCTGCAGGGCGGCTGGCTGGCCCAACTGCGCGACACGGCCGCCCACTTGCTCCTCCCGGCGATCTGCGTGGCCGTCCCCGCGATCGCCTCGTACAGCCGCTACCAGCGCGCCGCGACCCTCGACGTACTCGGCGCCGACCATCTGCGTACCGCCCAGGCCAAGGGGCTCACCCCGGGGCGGGCGCTGCTGCGGCACGGGCTGCGGATCTCGCTCGTCCCGGTGTCGGTGTTCTTCTCCTTCGGGATGCTGACCCTGTTCACCGGCGCCGTGTTCACCGAGGAGGTCTTCGGCTGGCCCGGCATGGGCAGTTGGCTCGTCGATTCGGTGCAGAAGGGCGACATCAACTCGGTGGTGGCGATCGACCTGTTCGCCGCGGCCGTCGTACTGCTCGCCGGGCTGCTGGCCGATGTCGTGCACGCGCTCCTCGATCCCCGGGTGCGGCAGCCGTGACGGGCGTCGGCGGTCGGGGAGGCCGGGGTCGGACGGTGCTGCGGCGGATGGTGCGGCGACCGGGGGCGTTGTGCGGGCTGGCGGTCCTGCTGTCGCTGTTCGCGCTGGCTTTCGTGGGGCCGTTCGTCAGCCCGTGGACACACACGGACGTCGACTACACGGCGCTGCGGCAACCGCCCGACGCGCGGCACTGGATGGGCACGAACCGGATCGGGCAGGACGTGTTCGCCCAGGTGGTGCGGGGGTTGCAGAAGTCGCTGCTGATCGGGTTGCTGGTCGCTCTCTTCTCCACTGTGCTGGCGGCGGCGGTGGGTGCCTGCGCCGGCTACTTCGGCGGCTGGACGGACCGGGTCCTGATGTTCGTCGTGGACCTGATGCTCGTCCTCCCCGGCCTGCTCGTGCTGGTCGTGGTCGCGCCGAAGCTGCGCGAGCGGGGCTGGATCGCGCTGGTCGGTCTGCTGGCGCTGCTGAGCTGGATGGTCACGGCGCGGGCGGTGCGGGGCATGACGCTGTCCCTGAAGGAGCGTCAGTTCGTGGTGGTGGCACGGCTGATGGGCGTCCCGGCTCCGCGGATCATCTGGCGGCATGTGCTGCCGCACACGGCGTCGTTCCTGATCACGGACGCGACGATCGCCGTGGGCGGGGCGGTGATCAGTGAGACCGGGCTGTCGTACTTCGGTCTGGGCGTCCAGCCGCCCGACGTCTCCCTCGGCACGCTGATCGCGGACGCGACGGATGTGGCGCTGGTGTATCCGTGGATGTTCTTCTTCCCCACGGGCCTGCTGATCGCGTTCGTGCTGGCGGTCAACCTGGTGGGCGGTGCCCTGCGGGACGCGCTGGACCCGACGACGGTGGACTCCACGAGCCGCCCGTCCCGAACTCCCCTGCCAGGGATACCCAGTTGACCACCGTCCTGGAGGTGAGTGGCCTGACGGTCGCCGTCCGGGTGGAACGGCGGCCCCCGCTGCCCGTGGTGCGCGGTGTCGACCTCACCCTCCGCCGCGGTGAAGTACTGGGCCTGGTGGGCGAGTCGGGCACCGGCAAGACACTCACGGCGCTGGCCCTGATGGGCCTGGCCCCGCCGGGTGCTCAGGTCGGCGGATCGGTACGACTGCTGGGCGAGGAGCTACTCGGCTTACCGGTACGGGAGTTGGCGCGTATCCGCGGGCGCCGCGTCGCGATGGTCTTCCAGGACCCGCTGCACGCCTTCACCCCGGTGCGGCGGATCGGCGACCAGATCGCGGAGGCCCTGCGCATCCACCAACACCCGCGCCCACGGCGGGAGTCGGCGCAGCGCCGGGCGGTGGAACTGCTGGACTTCGTAGGGGTGCCGAGTCCGGATCGGGCGGCACGCGCGTACCCCCACCAGCTCTCCGGCGGGATGCGCCAGCGGGCGATGATCGCGATGGCGATGGCCAACAGCCCCGACGTCCTGATCGCGGACGAGCCCACCAGCGCGCTCGATGTCACCGTCCAGGCCCAGGTGTTGGAGGCCCTGGCCGCCGCCCGGCGCGAGACGGGCGCGGCGTTGCTCCTGGTCACCCACGACCTGGGGGTGGTCGCGGGCACGGCGGACCGGGTCGCCGTCCTGTACGCGGGCCGCATCGTGGAGACGGGCCCGGTGGAGGCGGTCCTGACCCGCCCCCGGATGCCGTACACCCTCGGCCTGGTCGGCTCGGTACCCCGCCCCGACGCCCGCTCCCCCCTCACCCCGATCCCGGGCACGGCCCCCACGCCGGGCAGCACTCCCCCCGGCTGCGCCTTCGCCCCGCGCTGCCCCCTCGCGGAACCGGACTGCGTCACCTCGGACATCCGACTCCTGGGCGTGGACAGCCCGTCCAGGGCAGGCCTGGCGGGCATCGACGCCCACGAGGCCGCTTGCCGCAGGGTCCGGTTGGTGTCGCAGCGGACGGCGGTGGAGCTGTTCCCCCCGAGCGGGGAGACGGGAGGGGATGCGCGGGGCGAGGGAGGGCTGGAGGGCCCGGCGCTGT
This sequence comes from Streptomyces sp. N50, assembly GCF_033335955.1. Lineage (GTDB taxonomy): Bacteria > Actinomycetota > Actinomycetes > Streptomycetales > Streptomycetaceae > Streptomyces. Next base: position 8,616,712 of record NZ_CP137549.1, on the reverse strand, counting down.
CCAGTCCCGGCGACGAGGACTCAGGGTCACGGAGTCGGGCCCTGCCGCCCGCACCGGGCTACGGGGAACCCGGGTCGCTGGAACGGTCCACACCGTCCACACCCGGTGACAGGAGCCCAGGACGCCACAGAAGCACCGCACCGTCCACGCCCGGCACCGGGAACCTGTGGCCATGGAGGCGCAGCACACCTCCCGCCTCCGGCAACGAGAACCCCGGGTCATGGACGCGCCCCACTCCGTCCCTCCCGAATCCACCCCCGCACCCCCACTCCCCCAACCGACTCCGCCCGAACTCGTCCTCCGCGTAACCGGCCTGGCCAAGTCCTACGTCCCGCCCAGCGGCCGGCGGCGTCGCGAGCGTGCGGTCGTCGCCGTGGAAGAGGTCGGTCTGGAGGTCCGCCGCGGTGAGACCCTCGCGCTCGTGGGCGAGTCCGGCGCCGGCAAGTCCACGGTGCTCATGGAGATCGTGTCGCTCACGGCGCCCGAGTCCGGAACCGTGGAGATCCTCGGGCAGGACGTGGCGCGGCTGACTCGACGTACCGCTCGGCTCCTGCGCGGGGCCGTGCAGATCGTGCCGCAGGATCCCATGTCGAGTCTCGATCCGCGGATGCCGGTGGGCGACATCGTCGCCGAGCCGCTCCACGCCCGGCGCGTGCCACGGGACGTCGTGGCGTCACGGATTCCGCGGCTGCTCCGGCAGGTGGGACTGGACGCGGGGGACGCGGAGCGGTATCCGCATCAGTTCTCCGGGGGGCAGCGGCAGCGGGTCGCCATCGCCCGCGCGCTGGCCGTCGAGCCCGCGTTGCTGCTGCTGGACGAACCCGTGTCCGCGTTGGACGTGTCCGTGCAGGCGCAGATCCTGGATCTGCTGCTGCGGCTCAAGCGGGAGTCGGGGCCGGCCTATCTGCTCGTGTCGCACGACCTCGCCGTGGTGCGGCAGATCGCCGATCGGGTGTCGGTGATGTACGCCGGGCGGACGGTGGAGACCGGGCCCGTGGACGAGATCCTCGACGCGCCCCGGCATCCCTACACGCGGGCCCTGTTGTCGGCCGTCCCGCTGCCGGACCCGGTCGCCGAGCGAGCCCGGCGCCGGATCGTGCTGCCGGGCGACCCTCCGTCCGGGGTGCCGGTCACGGCGGGGTGCCGGTTCCTGGCCCGTTGCCCGGTCGCCGCGCTGCTCGCGCCGGGGCGGCGTGCGCGGTGCGCGGACGAGATTCCGCGGGCCGCTCAGGTCACCGTCGCCGGCACGCACACCGTGGCCTGTCATTTCCCGCACGGCGGAATGCCCTGGCAGCACATACGGACAGACCGGGGGACGTCCGGCAGGCCGTCGAACCAGCCGCCGGACCGTCCACCGGTCCACTGAGCCTGAAGTGCCGTTCGTCCGGACGGGCGTCGCCTCAGCAGCAGGCACCGCTCGCACCGCTGGACTGCGCGATGCCTTCGCGCAGGGGATGGGTGGTGGCACCCGAACCGTTCAACCAGAGTCCGCTCGTCACAAGTCCACCGACGAAGACGACGATTGCTATGAGCGTGAATACTTTGATGCTCATGAAAATCTCCTCTCCGAGCATTTACGGATGACCATTTACGGATGACGCGTTGACAAGATGAGTCAACAAGAACTTACTCAATCAGTCAAGTATTAATCTCGCAAAAGACGATCTCGAAAAGCGGAATGCCCTTGCCCATATGAAATCTGAATTACCGTCAATTCGGAAAATGCCAGTCCAGACCACTTCGCGCCAGCGAATCGATCATGCCAACTCCATTGGATCGTGGGCGACTTACTGGTAACGTTGATCTGTCATCCCGGTGGTCATAGCCACCTCCAAGGAGCCCACATGGACCCCCTCGAAAACACGACGACGACAGGGCTGGGCGAGCGCATCCGACTGCTGCGCGGCAAACGTGGCCTCAAGCAGCAGGATCTGGCGTCCAGCGAGATATCGGCGAGCTACATCTCCTTGATCGAATCCGGCAAGCGCGCCCCCTCGGAGTCCGTGCTCGCCGCGCTCGCGGAGCGCCTCGGCTGCTCCGCGGAGTACCTGCGCAGCGGCCGGGACGACCACGAGCTGGAAGAGGCGCGGCTGCGGCTGGCCTTCGGCGAGATGGCTTTGCGCAACGGCAGCAACGGCGAGGCACTGCAAACCCTCAGCGAACTGCTGACCAGGCCCGCCCTGCTGGACGTCTCCATGACCCGGCGCGCCCGCATGGGCCAGGCCTCCGCGCTGGAGAAGCTGGACCGCACCGAGGCCGCCATCGCGGTCCTGGAAGAGCTCTACCGCGACCCCGACCTGGCCCCGGGTTCCACCGAGTGGTGCCAGACGGCGGTCGCCCTGTGCCGCTGCTACCGCGACGCCGGCGACATCACGCTCAGCATCGAGATCGGCGAGCGGGCCATGTCCCGGCTGGATGCCCTCGGCCTGGACGTGACAGTCGACCACGTCCAGCTCGGCGCCACCCTCATGGCGTCGTACCACATGCGCGGTGACCTGACCCGGGCCCAGCTCATGGGCGGCAAGCTCCTCGACGCCGCCGACAAGCAGGGCGCGCGGGCCGCGCGGGGCGCCGTGTACTGGAACGCGGGTCTGGTGGCCCGCTCGCGCGGTCAGCTCAACGAGGCCATGGCCCTGGTGGAGCGGGCACTCGCGCTGATGTCCGAGGACGACAACCTCCGTCATCTCGCCATGCTCAAGATGAACTACGGCTCGCTCCTGCTCCAGGTCGACGAGCCCGAACCGGCGCGCGGCAAGCAGCTGTTGGAGGAGGCGCAGCAACTGCTGGCCGAGGTGGGCAACGCGCCGGAGCTGGCCCAGTGCGAGATCGGGCTCGCCGACGCCGACGCGATGCTCGGGCAGTGGGACGAGGCCGCGGCGCACGCCGAGCGCGCCCTCGGGCTGACCGGCACCGAGTCCCGCATCCAGGCCGTCGGCGCCCGGGGCACGCTCGCCGAGATCCAGCTGATGCGCGGCAACTTCGACCAGGCCGCGCAGTATCTCCAGGCCGCCACCCGGCAGTTGCGCCAGTTCCGGCCGTCCCACCAGGTGGCGCTCAACTGGCGTTACCTGGGCGACCTGTGGAAGCGGCAGGGCAACACCGTCGAGGCCCTCAAGGCGTACGACCGGGCCCTGTCGGCGGCCGGCATGGCACCGCACCGCGACCCCAGCCAGATCTTCACCGAGCAGCACCGTTCCTGAGCTCCCGGCCATATTCCCGAATCCGGCCGGGATCCCTACCGTCCAGGTCGAGTTCGGCTCGCGGGCGGCACCGCGCAAAGGCATGGACCACTGGCCGTCGTCCCTGGTAAAGGCATGGACCATTCGACGTCGAACGGCCCGACGGGGCAGGCGACGCGGTTCCGTTTCCGGCCGGATCCGAGCCCTCCGAACCCCCCGCCTGGACGAGTGTCCGGGCCGGGGGGTTCGTCATGTCTCCGTTCGACGGTGCCGACGACACAACCGGTCATCGCCCGGAGGCCACCGGAATTCCGCCCCCTTTTCCGCCGCCGGAATTCCCGCCGCGCACGCCGGCGGAATTCTCTATTTGGCCCGTGTGCTCAATTCCCGGTGGGCGACGGGGAATTCGACCCACGGTCAGCGGGAGGTGTTCGCCAAGCGGTGCACGGCGGCGAGCGGGATCGGCAGCCGCTCGGGGCGGAGCCGGGACTCGTACACGACCTCGTATACGGCCTTGTCCGCCTCGAAGGCGCGCAGCACCACGGGCTGGCAGTGCGGGTCCTCCCGGCCGGCCGCCGCGTAGCCCTCGACGAACGCGCGCCGGTTGCGCACCGCCCACGCGGACGCCCGCCGTCGCCTGCGCAGCCGTCGCGCGGGCGAGCCGTCCTCGGGATCGGCGGACTCCAGGCCCGCCAGGCCGGTGCGGGCCGCGTAGTCGAAGGAGCGCAGCATGCCGGCGACATCCCTCAACACCGGTTGAGGCAGGGCGCGTTCGGCGGCGGTGCGGGCCGGTTCGCCCTCGAAGTCGACGATGCGCCAGCCGTCGGCGGTACGCAGCGCCTGGCCCAGGTGCAGATCGCCGTGGGTGCGCTGGGCGAACACGGGGTTGCCGCGCCCGGCGATCCGGGCGTAGTCGTCGAAGAGGGCGCCGATCCGGGTGGTGTAGCGGGCCAGCGCCGGGACCTCCTCGGCGGCCTCCTTCAGCCGCATGTTCATGCCCGCCGCCTCCTCGGCCACGTCCTGCGCGGTGAGCCGGCTGCGGCCGAACGCCTTGTCCAGCGCGCCGTGCACCTCGGCGACGGCCCGGCCCAGGCTGCGGGCGTGCGGGGTGAATCCGCCGCCGGCCGGTACGCCGCGGCCCGCGTCGTCCATGCAGTCGCTCGCGTGCCGTACCGCCTCCTCCCAGCCGTCCCGGGCGTCGGGCAGGAACTCCTCGACGAGGCCGAGCACCAGGCCCTCCGCGCCGGGGGCGTCGCTGTGCAGGGCGCCGTAGAGGCGGGGGGTGCGCTCGCAGTGTTCCCGGGTGAGGGCGTGCAGGGCCTCGACCTCGGTGTGCGGGCCGGGTTCGGGGCGGCGGAAGATCTTGAGGAGGATCTGGCCGCCGTACGCCACCGCCGTGTTGCTCATCTCGCCGTCGAGGGGGTGGGGCACGAGGCCGACGGGGAGCGGGTAGCGGCCGGTGCGTTCGAGGCGGGGGCCGGGACGCGCGCCGCCGCCCGCGAGCGTCCGCAGCAGCAGTCCGAGGAGGGCGCCGTCGGCGAGCGCGTCGTAGACCCGCCAGCCCTGCCAGGGGCCGGCCGGGACGGTGGTGATCGCGGCGGGTTCGAGGCGGGTGGGTAGCTCGGGCCGCAGGCCGAGCAGGAGTTGGTAGTGCAGGGTCTGGCCGTCGGGGCGGCGGGCCGCGACCACGGCGTGCAGCAGAAGGGGTGGTTCGTCGCCGAGCGCGGAGGCCGCGCGGGTTTCGAGGCGGGCCCCGGTGAAGCGGGAGTCAAACCAGCGGCGGCCCTCCAGCCAGGGTGCGAGGGCCGGGAGCAGGGGTTCGAGGATGCCGTCGCTCATGATCCCTCCGCGGGTGTGAGCACGTGCGCGACCTGGTGGGCCGGATCGAGGCGTACGTAGGTGGACTCGCCCCAGGCGTAGGTCGCCCCGGTGAGTTCGTCGCGCAGCTTGAGCGTGCCGTCGGCGGGCAGGCCGAGGGCGGCCGGGTCGCAGGTGACGGTGGCCTCGTGGGCGTGGTGCGGGTCGAGGTTGACGATCACGAGCACCAAGTCGGCCCCGCCGTCCGGGAGTTCGACGCTCTTCGTGTAGGCGAGGATCTGGTCGGAGTCGGTGCTCTGGAGGCGCAGGTTGCGCAACTCCTGGAGGGCCGGGTGCAGTCGGCGGAGCCGGTTGAGCAGGGTGATGAGGGGGGTGATGGTGCGGCCCTCGGCCTCCGCGAGTGCCCAGTCCCGGGGCCGGAGCTGGTACTTCTCCGAGGCGAGGTAGTCCTCGGTCCCCTCCGCCAGCGGGGTGTTCTCGCACAGCTCGTAGCCGGCGTAGACACCCCAGCTCGGCGCGGCGGTCGCGGCGAGCACGGCCCGGACCTCGAAGGCGGGGCGGCCGCCGTGCTGGAGGTAGGCGTGCAGGATGTCGGGGGTGTTCACGAACAGGTTGGGGCGCATGAAGTCCGCGCTGTCCTGGGCGAGTTCGGGCAGGTAGGCGGTCAGCTCCTCCTTGGTGTTCTTCCAGGTGAAGTAGGTGTACGACTGCTGGAAGCCGGCCTGCGCCAGCGCGTGCACCATGGCCCGGCGGGTGAACGCCTCGGCCAGGAACAGCACATCGGGGTCGGTGGCGTCGACCTCCGCGATCAGCCACTCCCAGAACTGCACGGGTTTGGTGTGCGGGTTGTCCACGCGGAAGATCCGCACGCCCAGGTCCATCCAGTGCCGTACGACACGCAGCGCCTCGGCGTACAGGCCCTCGGGGTCGCCGTCGAAGTCGAGTTGGTGGATGTCCTCGTACGTCTTCGGCGGGTTCTCGGCGTAGGCGATGGATCCGTCGGCGCGGTGGTGGAACCACTCGGGGTGCTCGGCGAGCCAGGGGTGGTCCGGTGAGCACTGGAGGGCGAGGTCCAGGGCGACTTCGAGGCCCAACTCCCTTGCCGTGGCGACGAAGTGGCGGAAGTCGTCCTCCGTCCCGAGGTCGGGGTGGATGGCGTCGTGGCCGCCGTGCCGGGAGCCGATGGCCCAGGGTGAGCCGACGTCGTCGGGGCCCGCGTGGAGGGTGTTGTTCGCGCCCTTGCGGTGGGTCGTGCCGATCGGGTGGACGGGTGGCAGATAGACGACGTCGAATCCCATCGCGGCGACGGCGGGCAGCCGCTCGGCGGCACTCCGCAGTGTGCCTCCGAGCGGGCGGCTGCCCGCCTGGACCACCGCTCCCTCCGAGCGCGGGAACAGCTCGTACCAGGAGCCGACGAGGGCGCGCCGGCGTTCGACGCGCAGGGGCAGAGGCCGGGAGGCGGTGACCAAGTCACGCAGCGCGTAGCGCCCCAGGGCGGCCGTCACCCGGGGGTGGTGACGGCGGACAGCCGGGCCGGAGGGGGGCCCAGGGTGTCGCGGAGCGCGGCGACGGCCGCGGTGACCGCCTCCCGGCGGTCCGAGGAGGTGATGCCGAGGGCCGCCCGTTCGTGCAGCAACGCGCCCTCGGCCAGGGTGAGTTCGGTGTCGACGGCCGCCTCTATCTTTAGCGTGGCATCGTGCCGCCAGCTCTCCAGCGGGTCGGCCCAGGCCTCGACACGGAAGGTCCACAGGCCCTCCGTGTCGGGGACCACGGTGGCCTGCCAGCGGTCGGCGTCCTCGTCGACGAGGGTCATCGGGACCCGGTGGGCGGGGCGCCCCGCGGGATCGTGCAGGACGACGTCCGCGGCGACGGCGCCGTGGCCCTCGCGGAAGACGGTGGCCGTGATGTCGAGGTGTTCCCCGGTCACGGCCTTGGCGGGCAACTCCCCGTCCCGCACGCGTGGTTGGACGTCGAGGACGGGGATGCGCCCGGTCACCGGTGTCATGGTCGACTCCTCCCCGCTCGGATCCCGTCAGCGCAGCCCGGTCGGGGCCGGCGTCCGGGCTGCGAGCAGGTCGATGATGGTCCGTGCGAAGAGGTGGCAGTGGTTGCCGGTGCGGCCGGTGACCAGGTCGTCGTGGATGACGACGTCCTGGTCGACGTACTCGCCGCCCATGTTCCGCAGATCGCCGAGCAGGTTGTTGTGCACCACCGCGCGCCTGCCCTGCATCAGGCCCTGCACGGGCGCGGCGAGCCACATGCCGTGGCAGATGATGCCCTTGAGGATCGCCGGGTCGGCGAACGCGCGGCGCAGGAACTGCGAGGCGGGCGGGAGCAGTTGGGTGTCCTCGGTGAAGCGCAGCCGGTCGGCGACCATCCCGGAGGGGACGATCACCGCCGAGTACTCCTTCAGCGCGAACTCGTCGAGCTCCTCGAAGGACTCGGTGACCTCGAAGGGCATGCGGTGCTCATGACCCTGGAACGTCATCTGCTCGTTGCCCCACAGCCGGGACAGGAAGTGGACCTCGGCTCCCTCCTCGGGGAAGCGGTAGCGGTAGTAGAGGATCTCGGGCTCGTAGAAGTCGCTCTCCATCAGGACAGCGATCTTGTGACCGGACAGTCGCACGGCAACTACCCCTTCCCCTTCGCGGTGACCAGGTCGATGAGGAACGGCCCGCGGTGGGCGAGCGCCTGCGCGACCGCCTCCTCGGCCTGCCCGGGCTTCTCGACCCGTACGGCTGCCACGCCGAGCGAGCCGGCGAGGGAGACGAAGTCGACGGCCGGGCTGGACAGGTCGAAGATCTCGGGCTGTTCGTGGGCGGGGATGTGCTGGTCCCGCCAGTACTCCTCGATGTTGTCCTCAAGGAGCTTGTAGCTGCCGTTGTTGCAGATGACGAACTTGGTGGGCAGGCCGTAGCGGGCCGCCGTCCACAGCGCCTGGAAGGTGTACATGCTGCCGCCGTCGCCGGTGAAGCCGACCACCGTGCGGTCGGGGTGGGCGAGTTGGGCACCCAGCGCGCCGGGGATGCCGACGCCGAGGGAGCCGCCGCGGGTCTGCATCCACTGGCCCGGCACGGTCGCCGGGAGCCGGCGGAAGAGCGCCGGGGACGCGGTCAGCGCCTCGTCGAAGAGGATCGCGTCCGACGGCAGCCGGCGGGCGAACTCCTTGGCGAGGGCGATGGTGGGCAGTTCCGCGGCCTCGGCGGCGGCCTCGGCCCGTTCGTCGGCCTTGGCGAGCGCGGCCGAGCGCTGAGCGGCGTGCCGGCGCAGCCGCTCGGCCGCCGCCGTGCGCCGGCCCAGGCCCATCGCCCGGCCCAGTGCGTCCGCGAGGAGGCCCAGGGTGGCCTTCGGGTCGGCGACGATGCCGAGGTCGACGGGGTGGTTCTTGGCGATCGCGCCGGAGTCGAGGTCGATGTGCACGACCGGGACACCGGCCCCGAAGACGCCGTCGAGCGCCGGGTACACCTCGGGCAGCGCGTAGGTGCCCACGATGAGGACACCGTCGGCGGCACCGGTGATCTTCCGGCTCTGCTCGCCGAACATGTGGCCCAACTGGCCCGCGTAGGCGGGGTGTTCGACGGAGAGGTTGACCTCGGCCCAGTCCGCGCCGTAGACGTCGGCGCCCCACACCTCGGCCAGTCGCCCCAACTCCGCCTGGGCGCCCGCGAAGTGGACCCCGTCACCGGCGATGACGATCGGCTTGCGGGCGTCGGCGAGCAGGGCCGCGGCCTTCGCCACGGTGTCCGGGGTCGGCAGGCTGCGGGTCTCCGGGTAGGAGACGGGCGCCACCGGTTCGGCGGTCTCGTGGTCCATCACGTCGGCGGGCAGCACGACCAGCACCGGACCGTAGGGCGGGGTCGCGGCGACCTTGAAGGCGCGGCGCAGGACGCGCAGCGTGGAGTCGGGATCGACCACGCGGGTGGCCCACTTGGTCACCGGCTTCGCCATGCCGACCAGGTCGGCGGCCATCTGCGCGTCCATGCTGTCGTAGCGCAGTCCGGACTCGCCGACCAGGGTGACGATCGGGGCGTGGCCGCGCATCGCCTGGTAGAGCATGCCGATGCCGTTGCCGAGCCCGACTCCGGAGTGGAGTTGCAGGACCGCCGGGGTGCGGGTGGCGCGTGCGTAGCCGTCCGCCATGCCGACGGCCGTGCACTCCTGGAGGGCCAGGATGTACTGGATCGAGGGGAAGGAGCGCAGTTCGTCGAGGAACCCCTGCTCGACCGTGCCGGGGTTGCCGAACATGAACCGGACCCCTTCGGCCTGCAGTTGTTCGAGCAGCGCGATCCGCGCGGGCCTGCTGTCCATCGTGTGCTCACCTCTCGTCGGAGCAAAGGGCGTCGGGCGGCCTCAGTCGGTCGCCGTGAACCCCCACTGCCGCAGGCCCTCTTCGAGGACCTCGACGGTCTTCTGACCGGTCAGGTAGGAGTCGGGCGTCGAACGGCCCGTGATGAACGGGTAGTCGACGATGACGGAGGTCGTCTTGCCGAAGTTGCCGTGATAGGCGCCGCCGGGTGCGGTGGCGTCGCGCAGGATGTACTCCAGCGGGTACGGGGGCGGTCCCATCACGAAGTCGGTGCCGAGGAAGCCGGTGCCGTCCTTGTAGTCGTACTCGATGCAGTGGCCGGTGACGTGCTTGCCGCGGATGAGGGAGACGCGGGTCTCCTGGTCGCGGGCGAAGGCGAGGCAGGCGACGCCGTAGCACTCGGCGGCGATCGGCCGGTCCAGCGCGTGGAAGGCGAGGATCAGGTCGTGGACCCGCCAGTTGTTGGCGAGGTCGACGATCGGTCCGCTGCCGCCGACGATCAGGAGCGCGTCGTAGCGGTCGGCGATCTGTGCACGCACCTGCTCCAGGCGGGTGTTGTACGCCTCCCAGTCGCGCAGGAAGTACGGCTTGGACCGGTACGGCCGGTCGGGCAGCCAGGACGACAGGTCTAGGGGGTTGTCGAGCCGGTCCGAGGCCTCGACCTTGCGTACCTTGTCCGCCGTCTCGGGCGTGGTGACCGAGCGGCCGAGCGGCGGGTCGACGTACTCGGGGTCCATGCTCGGCGGCAGCGCGTGCGGGCGCTTGCCGGTCGCGGTGGCGAAGGTGAGGTGGTAGCCGGCCTGGTCGAAGGTCTCCAGGGGGCCGATCAACTCCTCACCCCAGTAACCGTATTCGGACAGGACGACCAGAATGCGCTTGCTCATGGGGTTCCTCCCGTTCGGCGGGACGGTGCCGACTGGCGGATTCCTGTGTACGTCGGCGGAGTTCGCGCCGGTCGGCGGCGGGGCCCGGGTCGCGGCACATCCTCAAGTGGCCGAACGCACTACGGCATGTCCTGGCCATGGATCTTCGACCTGTGAACTGACGCGCGTTTGACAGGAGTTGCCGCAGCTCTCGCGGCGACTTCGCACAGTGCGGCCGGTCCCCGTGCGCGGGCGGCCGGGGCGGGCGCGGTTGTGGGGTCATCGGACGTGTGTCGCTTCCGGACCCCGGGAGCGGAACCCCGATGAGCGGAGACTTTCATGCCGAGCGAACAGACCGGCTCCGACCGGGAGATCGCCGCGTTCGTGCAGCGCTGGTACGACCTGCTGAGCGAGCACGCGCCGGTCGAGGAGCTGCTGCCCTTCGTCGCCGACAAGGGCCTGGTGATGGCCTTCCCGGAGCGGACCCTGTACAGCCACGCTGACTTCCTCGACTGGTACACGGCCGTCGGCGAGGCCTACACCGACCAGAGCCACACCGTGGAGGCGGTCACCTCCCACGAGGACGGCACCCGTATCGACGTCGACGTCACGGTGGTGTGGACCGCCAAGTCGTCGGCGGACGGCACCGTCTCGTCCTTCCGGATCAACCAGAAGTGGCAGTTGGAACGGTCCACACCGGGTTCCCGTCCGCTGATCGTCGACTACCGGGTCGGCGAGCCGGCCGCGATCTGATTTCCCGTCACCTTTTGGAGGCTGACATGCCGTCGAAGTCGGTGCCCTCAGGGGCCGATTACATCGTGGTGGGCGCCGGCTCGGCCGGCTGCGCGGTCGCGGCCCGGCTGAGCGAGGACCCGTCCGTGAGCGTGGTCCTGCTGGAGGCGGGCGGCTGGGACGAGCGCCCCGAGATCCACCGGGCCGACGCGGCCTCGGTCCTCTCGCTGCTCACCGCCGAGTGGCGGAGCGGGATCGACTGGGGCTACGTCACCGAGTCCGAGGCGGGCATGGAGGGCCGCCGTGTCCCCGTGGCCCGTGGCAAGGTCGTCGGCGGCTGCAGTTCCGTCAACGCCCTGATGTGGGTACGCGGCAGCCGCCACGACTACACCCGCTGGGTCGCCGAGGGCGCCACCGGATGGTCCTACGACGACGTCCTTCCGTTCTTCCGGCAGGCCGAGGACTACTCGGGCGGCGCCGACGCGTTCCACGGCGTGGGCGGTCCCGTCCGGGTCCGGCAACTCGACCGGCCCGCCCCGATCGCGCGGGCGTTCGTGGAAGGCGCCGGTGAGCTCGGCTACGCCACGGACACCGACGGGGACTACAACGGCGCCCGGCAGGAGGGCTTCGGCTTCCTGTACCAGACGTTCCGCGACGACGCGGGCCACCGGTGCAGCACGGCCGACGCCTATCTGCGCCCGTCCCTGGACCGTTCCAACCTGACCGTGCTCACCGACACCCTGGTCACCCGGCTGCTGCTGGACGGTACGCGGGTCACGGGCATCGAGTACGTCCAGGACGGCGAACGGCGGCAGTTGCGCGCCGAGGCTGAAGTCATCGTGTCCGCCGGGGCGTTCGAGACACCGAAGCTGCTCATGCTGTCCGGGATCGGCCCGGCCGCGCATCTGCGGGAACACGGCATCCGCTGCGTCCAGGATCTGCCCGGGGTCGGCGCGGGACTGCAGGACCACCTGTTCGTGCCGATCTGCTACCAGTCGCTTCAGGAGCACCCGGACGGGGCGCTGCTGTCCGAGGCGGGGCTGTTCACCCACACCCGCGAGGCCGGCCAGGAGGACGCCCCCGACCTCCAATTCACCTTCGGCCCCATCAAGTTCCTGCCGGCCGACGCCCCCGCCGACCAGTGGGAGGGCCCCGGCTTCACCTTCGCGCCGATCGCGCTGCGGCCGCAGAGCCGGGGTCGCATACGGCTGCGCGACAGCAGCCCGGAGTCCAACGCCGTCGTCAGCGCCGGCTACCTCACCTCGACGGCCGACCTCGATGTCCTCGTCCATGGGGTGCGGCTGGCCCGCGAGTTGGCCGCCACCCGGGCCTTCGACCCGTTCCGCGGCGACGAGTTGGGCCCCGGCAAGGACATCACCGGCCCCGAGGAGCTGCGCCGGTACATCGCCGCCAACGCGACCACCCTGTGGCACCCGGCCGGCACCTGCCGGATGGGCACGGGCGCGGACACCGTCACGGACCCGGAGCTGCGCGTGCACGGCATCGCGGGGCTGCGGATCGCGGACGCGTCGGTGATGCCGTCGATCACCGCGGGCAACACGCACGCGCCCAGCGTCATGATCGGCGAGCGCGCGGCGGCGTTCGTCCGCGAGGCCGCCGCCCCCTCCCGGTCCTCCTCTTCGGAGTCCGTGCCGTCTTCTTCGGAGGCTGTGCCGTCTCTCTCCCAACCGTCCCTGTCCGACGTCCACTTGAGCTAGGGGATGCAGCATGTCCGACCTCGACCAGACCCAGCAGGAGAACCTGGCGCTGTACCGGCGCTTCCTCGACGCGTTCAACTCCGGCGACCTGGCGGAGATCCCCCGGGTCATCGCCGCCGGCTTCACCGACCACCACCCCGGATTCGACATCACCGGCATCGACTCCTACCTGGAGGCGCTGCGCGGGGCGTACAACTCCCTCGATCTCAAGGGCGAGTTGGACGAGCTGTCGGCACTCGGTGAGGACCGCGTGCTGACCCGGGTCAAGCTGACCGGGACGCATCTCGCGCCGCTGCTCGGCTTCCCGGCCACGGGCCGCAAGGTGGAGTGGTCCACCACCGAGATCTGGCGGGTTGAGAACGGCCTGTTCGTGGAGCGCTGGGCACAGGACGACATGCTCGGCCTGCGCGAGCAGATCTCCTCGGACGCCCTGAACCTGGCCGTCGTCCAGCAGGTCAGCGACGCCGTCAACCAGCGCCGCCTGGACGACCTCGACGACCTGTTCGGGCCGACGTTCCACGACAACAACCCGGCGTGGAGCTGCGAGAGCCTGGAGGAGCTGAAGGGCATCATCCAGGGCGCGTACGACGGGCTCGACTTCCGCGTGGGCCTCGACGCGCTGTACCCGGCCGCCCCCGACAAGGTGATCATGCACATCACCTTCCACGGCAAGCACATCGCACCGTTCTTCGGCCAGGAGCCGACCGGCAAGGAGGTCTCCTGGACCAGCCTGGAGGTCTACCGCCTGGAGGACGGCAAGGTCGTCGAGCGCTGGGTGCAGGCCGACACCGCGGGCCTGATGCGCCAGGTCGGCGTCCCGCTCCCCTGATCGATCCCGTACCCCGCAACAGCCACAGAAAGGACGGGCGCATGGACACCCGAGAAGTGGTCGACACGTACTACCGGCTGGCCAACTCCGGCGAGTGGGACGCCTGGTGCGACCTGTTCGCGGCCGACCAGACCATGGACGAGCAGCTGGCCGGACATGTCGAGGGCCGCGAAACGCTCCGGGAGATGATGAAGGGCTTCCCGGAGATGTACGCCTCCTTCGCCAACGTCCCCCGGCACGTGGTCGTGGACGGCGAGCAGGCCGCGGTGGTCTCCGACATCACCGGCCGCACCCATGACGGCATCACCGTCGAGGCCAAGGTGTGCAACTACTTCCGCGTCACCGGCGGCCTCATCACCTACTTCGCGAACTTCCACGACAGCGTGCCGTTCGCCGCGGTCACCGGGACGTGACGGCGATGACGACCGCTGCCCAGGCCGGCCTGCGCTGGTCGCACGTCGGCCTCAACTGCCGTGACCAGAAGGCCACGGAGGACTTCTACACCCGGCACTTCGGGTTCGCCCGGGCCCGGGTGGTGGAGGCCGACGGGGTCCGCGTGGTGTTCCTGCGCAACGGCCCCGTCTATCTGGAGCTGTTCGCGACCGACGCGGACGCCCTGTTCACCACGGCGAAGGACGGCCCGGAAAACCCCGGCACGGCGCGCCATCTCGCGTTCCAGGTCGACGACGTGGACGCGTTCCTCGCCGCCGCCGGGGGCGAACTGCAGCCGCTGCTCGGCCCGTTGACCTTCGACGCGTTCATCCCCGGCTGGAAGACGGTGTGGGTGTCCGACCCGGACGGCATCGTGCTGGAGGTCAGCCAGGGATACACCGATCAGTCCACCGACGAACTGGCCACGTACGCCTGACAGGAGAGTTCCCCACCATGAGGCCCGTCCCCGACCAGACCATCCTCCTCACCGGCGCCACCGACGGCATGGGCCGTGAGCTGGCCCGTGAACTCGCCGCGCAGGGGGCGTCGTTGATCCTGCACGGCCGCAACGCGGCCAAGGGCCAGGATCTGCTGGCCGAACTGCGCGCGTCCACCGGCAACGACAGGCTCAGCTACGAGCTGGCCGACTTCTCCTCGCTGGAGGACATCCGCAAGCTCGCCGACCGCGTCCTCTCCACCCACGACCGGCTCGACGCGCTGGTGAACAACGCCGGCATCGGGGTCGAGCTGGCCCGCCAGGAGAGCCAGGACGGCCTGGAACTCACCTTCCAGGTCGACTACTTGGCGGCCTACATGCTCAGCTGCCGGCTCGCGCCGCTGCTGGTGCGCTCGGCCCCGGCCCGCATCGTCAACGTCAGTTCCGCGGGCCAGGCGCCGATCAACTTCCGTGACGTGATGCTGGAGCGGAACTGGGACGGGGTGCAGGCCTACTGCCAGGCCAAGCTCGCCCAGATCAGCCTGACCTTCGACCTGGCCGAGCGGCTGCGCGGCACCGGGGTGACGGCCAACGCCCTGCACCCGGCGTCGTACATGCCGACGAAGATGGTGGTGAACCTGTTCACCCCGCAGTCCACGGTCGAGGAGGGCGTGCGCAGCACCCTGCGCATGATCACCGACCCGTCCCTCGACGACGTCACGGGCGCCTACTTCAACCGCACCCAGCGCTCCCGCGCGGGCGCCCAGGCCTACGACGAGCGCGACCGGGCCCGGCTGCGCGCGCTGAGCGAGTCGCTGACCGGGGTGAGCTTCCCGGCCGACCTGAGCGGCTGAAGCAACGGACCTGAGCGGCTGAGCAGCCTTCTTGGGCCGAGCGGCCGACCGCACCACCGAGCCCCCGCCTCGTGCACGCGAGGCGGGGGCTTCGTGGTGTACGGATGCTTCGATGCGTGCGGGTGCTAGCTCACGGTGACGGACAGCTTGTGGTGGAACACGTTGCCCGGGTCCCAAGTGGCCTTCACCTGGCGCAACTTGGCGAGGTTTCCCTTGAAGTACAGGGTCTGCCAGGGCACGCCGGAGGTGTTCCAGGCCGGGTCGGTGAGGTCGGTGTCGGGGTAGTTGATGTACGAGCCGTCGTTGGTGTCGTTCGGCACCGGTACGCCTCCGGTGTCCGCGTACAGGTCGCGGTACAGGGCGCGCATCCAGGCGACGTGCCGGTCGTCCTGCGTCGGATCGGGCCAGTACGTAGTGAAGTTGGCCTTGAGGACCGAGTCCCGCTGGGCCAGCGCGGTCGCCGTGGACGCCACGGTGTTGACCTTGCCGCCGTAGGAGTAGAGCAGGATGCCGGCGTGCCCGTCGTAGGCGGCGTCGGAGAGGTAGCCGTAGAGCGTCTTCGCCTGGGCGGCGGACCAACCCTGGCGCAGATAGGCGCCCTTGGACTTCGTGCGGTTGTAAAGACCCGTGTCGTAAGGGTCCTTGAGGGTGGTCTTCAGCCAGGGCCAGGAGGAGCGGGCGTCGGTGTACGGGACTCCGATACCGCCAGTGACCGCGGCCACGTAGGCGTCGAGGAGGGCCGAGGCATCCGAACGGGTGCCGTCTATCTGGGTGTTGAGGACGAGGCTGCCCTGGATCCGGTTGTAAAGGATGAGGACGCTGTGGAGGCTGTCGTAGGAGGAGCCAGCGACGCTGTTGCGGGCGTGCCAGGCGCCGTGGTTCGCGATCAGCGCGGTGAAGGCCGCCTCCGTGAGGTCGGTCCACTTGATGGCGACCGTCGACTTCAGCAGGGTCTTGGGCGGTCTGGGCAGGAGAGTTGAGGGGTCGGTGCCGGTGGCGCCGGGGGCGCGGAACCAGTAGCGGGTGACGATGCCGAAGGTGCCTCCGCCGCCGCCCGTGTGGGCCCACCACAGGTCGCGGTGCGGGTCGTCGGCCTCGCGGGTGGCGACGACGGCACGGGCGGTGCCGGAGGCGTCGACCACGACGACCTCGACGGCGTAGAGGTGGTCGACGACGGCGCCGTACTGGCGGCACATCGCGCCGTAGCCACCGCCGGTGACATGGCCGCCGACGCCCACGGTCGGGCAGGTCCCGCCGGGCAGGGACACGCCCCACTCCAGGTACAGGGTGCGGTAGACGTGGCCGAGAGTCGCGCCGCCCTCCACCAGGAAGGCGCGGCGGGCGGGGTCGTGGCGGACCGCGTCCATCTCCGACATGTCGACGAGTATCCGTACGTCCGGGTCGTCGACGAGTGAGTCGAGGCAGTGCCCGCCGCCGCGTACGCCGATGCGTTTGCCCGCGTCGACCGCCTCCTGGACGACGGACACCACCTGCGCGGTGGTGTGGACGAGGCGTATCGAGTCGGGGGCGGCGACGAATCTCGCGTTGTAGCCGCGGGAGGTGAGGTCGAGATAGCGGGCGTCCGAGGCGCCGACGGTGACGGCGGGGGTGGTGGTGTCCGTGGCCGTGGCGTCGGCGGCGAAGGCGCGGCCGGGGGCGACGGTCGCGCCGATGCCTACGGCTGTCGCGGTGCCGAGGAGTCCGCGCCTGGTGAGGCCGGCGGACGGGCGCCGGTCGGGTGGTGGCTGTCGTGTCACTGCTGTCTCCTGTGTCTCGTGAAGAGGTCGTCTCGTGAAAAAACTGCCGCCCAGGAGGCCAAGAGCCTTCTGGGCGGCAGGAGTTGAAGGGGGTCAGACGACGTCGTGTCCGCTGACCGTGGTCTCCGGGATCTCGTCGCGGACGTCCCAGTGCTCGGCGATCAGGTCGTTCTCGAGCCGGAAGATCTCCACGACGGCCGAGCCCCGGTCCGACGAGGTGGCACGGAAGTGGGTGTGCACGAAGACCAGGTCTCCGGAGCCCGCCGCGCGCTTGATCTCGAACCGTGCCTCGGGGAGCTGCTTGCGGAAGCCCTCGATGAACTCCACCAGCGGCCCCCGGCCGTCGGGCAGGTTCGGGTTGTGCTGGATGAGGTCCGCGGCCAGGTACTTGTCGGCCAGGTCGGTCTGCCCCTGGTTCCAGACGGTCTCCAGGTAGTCGCGCACGAAGTGCACCTGGTGGCTGCTCATGAGTTCTCCTTGGCTAACTGATGTGTACAGGTGTGGCGGACTGCTCGGCGACCTTGGCCGCCGACGCCTGCCGGACGGACAGCAGATGGGCCAGCGCGGCGAGGACGAGGACACCCAGGGCCGCCGCCGGGATCGGGCCCGCACCCACACCCGGCAGCAGGGAGCTGCCGATGAAGCTGCCGAGGCTCATTCCGAGGTAGAGCGCGGCGGCGTTCAGAGCGAGGATCAACCCCGGTTGCAGCGGCACCAGTTCGACCAGCCGGGCCTGCTGCGGGGCCTGGTAGAGCTGGCTGAAGAAGGCCCAGAACGCGAAGAACACGAGCCCGGCGGTGGAGTGCGGGGCGACCAGCAACAGGGCGAATCCCAGGGCGAGTCCGATGACGGCGAGGCCCACCGTCCGTTCGCCGCCCAGCCGTTCGGCGATCCGCGGGGCGGACGCGTTGCCCGCGACGCCGATCACGCCGAAGGCCAGCAGGGTCACCGAGATCAGTCCGGACGACGCGTCGAAGCGGTCCTTCAGATAGGCGCCCGCGATGCCGTAGACGGTGAACTGGGCGGCCATGAACAGCAGGGTCGTCGAGACCGTGGCCACGGTGGCGGGGGTGTGCAGCGCGCCCCGGTAGGCCTGCACGGTGGGCGGTTCGCCGGCCGGGATCTCGGGGACGAACACGAACACCGTCACGAAGGCGACCGCGGAGAGTACGGCCACACCGAGCAGCGCCGGACGCCAGCCGAGGCTGCCGCCGAGGAACGAGGCCAGCGGCACACCGAGTACGGCTGCCGCAGTCATCCCGCCGAAGACGGTGGCGAGGGCCCGCTGCCGGCGCTCCGCGGGGACGATGAGCGCACCGGCCGCCGAGGCGCCGGGTCCGAAGACGGCGGCGCCCATCGCCGCGAGGACCCGAGTGGCCGTCAGGAAGCCGTAGTTGGGCGCCACGGCTCCGAGCGCGGCGCCCACGGTGAGCAGCCCGATGCCGACGAGGAGGACGCGCTTGCGGTTCCAGCGGCGCAGCAGGATGGGGGCCGAGGGCGCGAAGACCGCGAAGGTGAGCGCGAAGACGGTGACGAGTATGCCCACCGAGGCGGGTTCGACATGCAGATCGTCCCCGATCGGACCGTTCAGGCCGACGACCGCCAAAGAGATCGTCCCCAGGCTGAAGTAGCCCAGTGAGAGTGACAGCAAGGCCGGTAAGGCGTTGGTGCGGGACGGCATCACGCCACCTCCTCTTCCGAACGGGAAAGGTGCATACGGTGACCGTAGGAGCGGTCCAATTGCCCCCGCGCGCGTCGCGAGGAGGACCCCGGCACTGCCCGAGGTCCGTCCCCGCACTACGTCAGGTCGTGCCGAAAGCGCGTGCGCGCAGCACCAGCGGCACGCTCCGGCCGGAGCTGATCAGCCAGTGCTCCACGGCGTTGACCAGCAGGAGCAGCGCAGCGGTGAGGGCCAGCACAGCGAGGGCCGGTACCAGCGGTGCCACAGCGGCGGCGGCCAGCAGCACGAGGCCGCAGTAGAAACGGGTGGCGGACGCGGCGCCGAACATCCGGCGGCGCGTGTAACAGAACGTGAGCAGGATCAGGGCGGCGCCGACGGGCAGCAGTCCGGCGGCACCGGAGTGCGGGACGCGCAGCGGGTCGTGCACGGTCCGTACGGCGCCGACGGAGACCAGCAACAGCCCGGCGACCAGGACGAGATGGCCGTAGCTGAGGACGTCCCGTACGACGATCGCGGGGGTGGGGTGGGTGCGCAGGGCGTGGGCGACGGCCGAGGCGACGAGGTGGAAGTAGAGCCACCACAGGGCGCACCCGATGAGGAAGGCGAGGACGAGCGCGGTCAGACTGACCGGGTCGAGAGGTCCCTTGGCGACTCCGGCGCCCACGGAGAAGATGTTCTCGCCGAGCGCGATGATGATGAACAGGCCGAACCTTTCCGGGAGATGGTTGACCCCGAAGGCCAGCCGCCGCAGATGGCCGCTGAGCAGGACGGGCGCCGCCAGCTCGGCGACCACGGCGACCGCCCAGCACACCTCGCGCCAGGGGGCGGGGAGGGTGGCGGCGCCGAACAACACCAGGGCGAAGGCGAGTCCGGCCCGGTAGGGGTGGATGGTGTAGAGCGCGCACTCCCTGCGGATGGCCTCGCCGATGAGCAGGCGGAGGGCGAGGTAGCTGCCCGCGTACAGCAGGGCCTGTTCCCGGTTGTTCAGGGCCTGCGGCGCGGCAACCGCCATGCCGTAGACGGCGAGTGCGGTCAGCATCAGGAACACCCGCTGGAGACTGGTCTCGTGCACGGCGTTCATCGCCATGACGACGTCCACCCAGGCCCACCACAGCGGGACGAGCACGAGCAGACACTGTCCCAGCACGGGCCAGGTGGCGTGCCCGGCGAGCAGGTGCGCGACCTGGCCCACGCCGAACGCGAGGACCAGATCGAAGAAGAGCTCCGCCCAGGTGGCCCGGTCACGCACCTGAACGGCCGGGACGGTCGTTGTCGCGGTTGCGTCGGTCATCGTCGTATCGGGACACGGGAGGGAGCGGCGAACACGGAATGCGCGAAGTGGACACCCATTGCGGCAAGTTGACCGCCCGGCTGTCCGAACTTCAGCGCCCGCCGAGCACCACCACCCGCACCGGCCCGCCGTTCACGTCGACGAGCCGCGTCCACCCCGACGCCAGGGTCAGCGTGCGATTCGGTACGGCCGTCCGCTGCCGCTCCCGATGCAACACCCGCCCGTCCTGGACGACTTGCAGCACCGGCCGCTTCAACAGGGCCGAGGTGCGCAGGACATACGGATGCCCGTCACCCGGGGCGATACGGTTCGGGGCGATCCAGCGCAGAGGCGGCTCGACGAGCAACGGCACGGCGGTGCAGGGCCGTTCGGCACCGGCGAGGCTCTCCAGAACGGCGGCGGCGACCCGTACCCCCTCGCGGGTGGCGGTGGCCGCGTCCTCGACGGGGTGCAGGAGGCTCCCGGCGGCGAACACACCGGGCCGGGAGGTGCGCAGGCCCCCGTCGACAGCGGGGCCCCGGCCGCCGGGGTCCAGGTGCAGACGCCCCCGCCGGGCCAGCTCATGGTCGGGCACGAAGTCACCGGTGAACACGACGGTGTCGCAGGCGAGTTGAGCCGTACGACCGTCCCGGTGCCGGACGCGGACGCCGGACAGCCGCCCGTGGCCGAGGAGTTCGGTGACCGTGGTGTCGGTGAGGAGGGGGATGCGGTGGCGGAGGCGGGCGTTGTGGGTGCGGGCGATGGTCGCCTGGGAACGGTCCAACTCGGTGACCATGGCGACGACCTGGGCTCCGGCGGCGCGGGCGGTGTCGGCGGCGGAGTAGGACACGTCCTCGGCACCGACGATGACGGCCCGGGTACCGATCCGCTGCCCGTACACATGCACCGCCTGCTGCAACTCCCCTGTGGTGTACACCCCGTTGGGGCGGGTCCCCGGCACCAGCCGGGCCGCGCGCGGCCGTTCGCGGGCACCGGTGGCGAGGACGACGGCTGCCGCGCGGATGGTCTCCGGCCCTTGCGGGCCAACGGTGTTCAGGGACAGCGGCCCCGCCCAGTCGAGGGCCGTGACCCCGGTGCGGACGACGGCTCCGGCACGCACGGCGGCGCCCAGGATCAAGCGGGCGTACGCGGGCCCGGTGAGCGGGCGCGTCCAGGTGCCGAAGCCGCCGTGGTGGCAGTGCCGGGGCACTCCCCCGGCCTGCTGCTCCCGGTCCAGGACTTCGACGCGGGCGACTCCGGCGACGGCGAGGCGCGCGGCGGCGGCGAGTCCCGCGGGTCCGGCGCCGACCACCAGGACGTCCACTTCGCGTTCCGGGCGGGTCATGGCCGGGCCCCTTCGGGCGGCGTCGCGCGGATCATGCCTCAGCCCCTTCGAACAACTCCCGTACAGCGGCCCCGCAGTAGAACCCTTGGCAACGCCCCGCCCGCACCCGGGTACGCCGACGCAGTCCGTCCAGGTTGCGCGGCGGCACCGTACTCGCGAGCGCGTCCCGGATCTCGCCGCGTGAGACGCGCTCGCAGTGGCAGACGAGGGTGCCGTACTCCGGGTCCGCGGCGACGAGTTGAGCGCTCTGGTGGGGGCGCGGGTGTGCGTCGCCGAGGTTGGGCATGTGGACCGGTCCAAGATCCCGCATCGGGCCGAGGTCCAGGCCCGTGTCGGCCAGCAGCGCGGTCACGTGCGCGGCGATGGCCATGGACGCCGTCAGGCCGGTGGAACGGATGCCGCCGACCGTGATGTACGCCTGCTCGGGGTGGGCGGTGATGCGGTAGTCGTCCTGTTCGGTGGCCGCGCGCAGACCGGCGTAGACGGCGGTGACCTCCTCATCGAGCAGCGCGGGGAGGATCCGTGCGCCCTTCTCCCGCAGCAGGGCGAGTCCTTCGGCCGTGGAGCCGGTCGCCCCTTGTCGTCCAGGTCCTCGGCGGTGGGGCCGAGGAGGAGGTTGCCGTAGACGGTCGGGGTGACGAGGACGCCCTTGCCGAGTGCCGTGGGGACGGGCAGGAGGATGTGGTGGAGCAGGTCGCGGGCGAGCTTGTCGAAGACGATCAGTTGGCCCCGGCGCGGGGTGACCGTGAAGTCGTGGTGGCCGAGGTGACGGTCCAGGGTGTCGGCGTGCAGTCCGGCCGCGTTGACGAGCCAGCGGGCGCGGAGGGTTCCTCGGGGGGTGGTGAGAACATGCGCACCCTCGCCCCAACTGATCTCCCTCACCGGTGAGTTGAGGTGCAGGTCCACCCCGTGCCGGACCGCCTGGGTCGCGTAGGCCAGTGTCGTCGTCCACGGGCAGACGATGCTCTCGCCGGGCACGTGCAGGGCGCCGAGCGCGCCCGGGCCGAGGTGTGGTTCGCGTTCGTAGAGTTCGGGAGGGTCGATCAGGCGGGTGTCGCCGTATTCATTCCGTACGGCTTTCTCCGCCAAGTGCGGTAGCGCGGCGAGCTGTTCCTCGTCCCAGGCCACGAGCAGGGCGCCCACCGGTTCGACGGCGATGCCCGACTCGGCGGCGTACGCGGCGAGTTGGCGTGCCCCCTCGCGGACGAGCCGTGCTTCGAGGGAGCCCGGTACCGCGTCGAAACCGGTGTGCAGGATCGCGGTGTTCGCCTTCGAGGTGCCCTGGCCCACGTCGTCCTGGGCCTCGACGAGGGCCACGCGCAGGCGCGGCCGGCGGGCGAGTTCGCGGGCGATGGCGCAGCCGACGACTCCCGCGCCGACCACCGCCACGTCGTAACTCCCCGGCGGCAGCGGCCCGTTGGCCGTGACCGTCATGCAGGGGTCCGGTCGAGCAGTGCCGTCACTTCGGTGCGGAAGGCGGCGAGGCGTTCGGCCGCGTGGTCGGGGGTGATGCGCGGTTCGTAGACGGCGGCGGGTTTCCAGTCGGGCAGGGCGTCGGCGAGCGACAGCCCCGGCTCCGCGCCGATTTGGGCCAGTGCGCCCACGCCGAGGGCGGTCGCGTCGGGCAGCGCCGATACCTCGACGGGGCGTTGGAGGAGATCGGCCTGCGTCTGCATGAGCAGCGCCGAGCGGGTCAGGCCGCCGTCCACACGCAGGACGTCCAGGGGTGTGCCGAGGTCGGTCGCGGCGGCCTCGGCGAGTTCGACGACCTGGGCGGCGAGGCCCTCGCACAGGGCGCGGACCAGGTGTCCGGAGGTGGTGTCGAGGCCGAGACCGCTGAGGGAGCCGCGCACGTCGCCGCGCCACCAGGGGGCGGCCAGGCCGGCGAGGGCCGGTACGAAGGTGACGCCCCCGCTGTCGGGTACCGCGCCGCCCACCCGGTCCAGGTCGGCGGCGCCGCTGATGACGCCGAGGTCGGCGAGCCACCGTACGGCTGACGCGGCCGTGTAGACCTGACCGTCGAGGCAGTAACTGGTCCGCCCGCCGAGCCGCCACGCCACGCAGCTCACCAGGCCCGAGTCGCCGCGCCGGGGTGTGTCGCCGGTGTGCGCGAGGAGGAACGCCCCTGTGCCGTAGGTGCACTTGGCGCCGCCGGGTGCGGTGACGCGCTGGGCAAGGAGGGCCGCCTGCTGGTCCACGACGAGACCGGTGAGCGGGATCTCCGCGCCGAACGCCGTTGTCGTACCGATGAGTTCGGCGCAGTCGACGACACCCGGGAGCCGTTCTCCGGACAGGCCGTAGAGGTCGAGGGCGCGGGGTGACCAGGCGGCCCTGTCGAGGTCGAGGAGCTGGGTGCGGCCCGCGGTCGCCGCGTCGGTGACGTGGGTGCCGGTGAGGCGGTGGACGAGCCAGGAGTCGCTGGTGGTGACCATCCCGTCACGGGTGAGCTGGCGGCGGATCCAGGCCATCTTGGGCGCGGCGAAGTACGGGTCGAGGGGGAGGCCGGTCAGCTGGCGCAACTCGTCGGCGTGCGCGGCGAGTTCGGCGCAGACGCTCTCCGCCCGCCGGTCCTGCCAGACGAGCGCGTCGGTGAGCGGCATTCCGGTGTCGGGGTCCCAGGCGAGGACGGTCTCGCCCTGGTTGGCGAGGCCCAGTGCCGTCACGGGTTCGTCGGCCTCGGCGAGCGCCCGGCGCCCGGCGACGATGACCGAGTCGTACAACTCCTCGGGGTCGGCCTCGACCAGGCCGCCCGGCAGTCGGCGGGTCCCCACCGAGACGAACCCGGTGCCGATCACGCCGCGTTCGGGACAGATCACCAGGGCCTTCGTGCCGGATGTTCCCTGGTCGACGGCGAGTACCGGACCCGTCATACCACCCCTCCCGTAGATCACTCCGCGACAGACTGCCGCCGCTCCGCACCGCGCGTCAAGGGTTTCTGATCATCGCTCAGCTCACGCTCAACTCGCAGATATATCTGCCGAGTTGGGGACGATCGGGAAACCTCCGGTGATGCGGAACGCGCGCCTCTATAGTGACCGCGGACCGACGTGATCTCCTCGACCGCCGCCCGCAGGAGGGCTGTTGTTACTCCACTTTGCCGTCATGCCTGTCAACCGCCTTGCGGCGGACGGCTGATGGCGAGAGACGGAGCACGCCCCGCCTACGATCCCGCCGGCCACGACACGGCCCTGCGCGCGGCGCTGCAGGATCTGCGGACCGGGCGCTGGATGGCGATGCGCGGTCTGCTCGCCGGTACCACCCAGTGGTGGCAGTGGACGCAGCGCACCCAGGTCCTCGCGGCAGCGGCGGCCGGTACCGACGTGGTGCGGGCCTGGCTCGCGGAGGAGCCGGACAGTGTCCCGGCCGCGGTGATGCGGGCCCGGGTCGCGGTGGAGCGCGCGCTGCGGGCGCACCGCGAGAAGCACCGTCGTACGCACGAACTGTGGGTCGAGGCCTGGGACGCGAGCGAGAGCGCCTCCCGGGTCGCGCCCCACGACCCGGTGCCGTGGGTGTGTCTGCTGGCGCTCGCGCAGATCGACCGGGACCAGCGCTGGGACGAGCACCGGGCCGAGCCGCCGGAGCCGATGCTGCCGACGGGCCCGTGGGGGCTGCTGGCCGAGGCCGACCGGCGTGACCCGTTCAACCGCGAGGCGTACCACCGGATGCTGCAGTTCCTGTACGCGCGGGCGTCCTCGGGCGGCCGACGGAGGCGGTCGGCTACGCGCACTGGGCGGCGGAGTCGGCGCCGCGGGGTTCCGCGCTGCACGTCCTGCCGCTGTATGTGCGGGTCGAGCGGTACCGGCGCGGCGGCGGGCAGGACGCCGCGCTCGATCTGCACTGGGTGGCGGAGGACGCCGGCCGCGAGGCGCGCCGGGCCCTGCACCTCTGGTTCGAACACACGCACATGGCCGAGCGCTCGCTGCTGGACCTGAACCATCTCGCCCACGCGCTGTGGGGCGCGCTCCAATTCCCGGACGCGGCCCGGGTGTTCGACGCGCTGGGCCCGTACTACACCGCCGTGCCGTGGGCCTACCGCACCCCTCGGCCGGGCGATCCGGCGCAGGCGGCGGAGGTGTTCGTGCAGGCCCGCGCCCGCTGCCGGGCCGCCCGCGATCCCGGTGGGCGCCCCTGAGACCCCCGCACCCCCTATCCCCGGAGGTTCCGTCATGTCGACCCTCAATTCCGCAGGCGATCCGCAGCACGACGAGGAACAGCGCCTGCGCGAACTCGGCTACCGGCCGGTGCTCGCCCGCCGTATGGGCGGTTTCGGCAACTTCGCGATCAGCTTCTCGGTGATCTCGATCCTGTCCGGCTGCATGACCCTGTACGGCTTCGGCATGGGCGCGGGCGGCCCCGCCGTGATGCTGTGGGGCTGGGCGGGCGTAGGCCTGTTCGTGCTCTGCGTGGGCCTCGCGCTGGCCGAGGTCACCAGCGCGTATCCGACCTCGGGCGCCCTGTACTACATGGCCGACCGGCTCGGCGGCCGCCGCTGGGGCTGGTACACGGGCTGGCTGAATCTGCTCGGTCTGCTGGGTGCGATCGCCGGGATCGACTACGGCGCGGCCCTGTTCACCGGCGCATTCGCCAGCATCCGGTGGGGCTTCGAGCCGACGCCCGGAAAGACCATGCTGATCTTCCTCGGCATCCTGCTGCTGCACGCGTTACTCAACCTGTTCGGCGTCCGGCTGGTCAGCGTCCTCAACTCGATCAGCGTCTGGTGGCACCTGGCGGGAGTCGCGGTCATCGTCGGCGCGCTG
Source organism: Streptomyces sp. N50 (assembly GCF_033335955.1). Taxonomy (GTDB): domain Bacteria; phylum Actinomycetota; class Actinomycetes; order Streptomycetales; family Streptomycetaceae; genus Streptomyces. The sequence continues at coordinate 8,590,735 of NZ_CP137549.1, read as the reverse complement.
GCGATCGTCCCGGACCACCACCGGTCGGCGTCCTTCGTGTTCACGAAGTTCGTCAACGACACCGGCTGGTCAAACCCCGTGTACGTGGCGGCGATTGGCCTCCTCCTCGCTCAGTACACCTTCTCCGGCTACGACGCCTCGGCGCACCTGTCCGAGGAGACGTCGAACGCGTCGGTGTCGGCGGCACGCGGCATCGTCCGCTCCATCTGGGTCTCGTGGATAGCGGGTTTCGCCCTGCTCGCGGGCCTCACCTTCGCGATCCAGGACTACGCGGGCACGCGGAACAGCGGCACCGGGGTACCGCCCGCGCAGATCCTCCTCGACGGCCTGGGCACGGACGGCGCGAGCGCCCTGCTCCTCGTGGTGATCGTGGCGCAGCTGTTCTGCGGCAACGCCGAGGTCGCCGCTGCCAGCCGCATGGTCTTCGCGTTCAGCCGGGACAAGGCGCTCCCCGGCTCGGCGCTGTGGCGCAAGGTCAGCAGCCGCACACAGACCCCGGTGGCCGCCGTATGGCTGGCGGTGGTGGCCGCCGGAGTGCTCGCGCTGCCGTCCCTGTACTCGACGACGGCGTACGGCGCGGTCACCGCGATCAACGTCATCGGCATCACCCCCGCGTACGCCATCCCCGTGTTCCTGCGCCTGCGCGCGGGGGACCGTTTTCAGCCGGGCCCGTGGAGCCTGGGCCGCTGGAGCAAGCCGGTCGGCTGGGTCGCGGTGATCTGGGTGGCGTGCGTCACCGTGCTGTTCTGCCTGCCGCAGTCCTCGCCGGTGACGGTCGACTCGATGAACTACGCGTCCATCGCCCTCGCCGTCGTCCTGATCCTGGCCAGTGTGTGGTGGTACGTCGCCCGCCGTTCCTACGGCACCCCGACCACGGCGGCCTACGGTTCCGACCGCGACCAGGCCGAGCTCGCCGAGGGAATCGTCTGAAAGCCGTGCTCACAGCCCCGGACGGGGTACGAACTCCCCGTCCGGATACGGCAGGATGAGCGGTCGCGCCGGTCGGAGAACCGTTCCGGCCGGCGCGACGGCAGTTCGGCAATGCCCGCGATATCGAGCAGGTGGACAACGTGACGACTCTTCACATCCGGCCGTCGGCGGCGCCCTTCGCCGCCGTTTCTCTCCCCGGAGGTGACCGGTGAACCGCACGCCCACCCTGGACGACTTCATGCTCGCCGGAATAGCGCTGGCCTCGGGCCTGTTGGCGGCGTTCCTGCTGCGGATACTGCTGCGCTGGCTCGGCAAGCACGCCGACCGCACCCGCTGGAGCGGCGACGACGTGATGGTCGACGCGCTGCGCAGCGTCCTGCCGTGGTCGGCGGTCATCGGCAGCGCGGCGGTCGCCGGGGCGGTGCTGCCGCTGACGCACACGGTCCAGCACCAGGTCAACCAGACCCTTCAGGTGCTGATCATCCTGGCCGTGACGGTGTCGGCGGCCCGGGTGATAGCGGGACTGGTCCGGGCGGTCACCAACTCCCGCTCCGGGGTGGCCGGTTCGGCCACGATCTTCGTCAACATCACCCGGATACTGGTGCTGGCCATCGGCTTCCTGGTAATGCTCCAGACGCTGGGCATCTCGATAGCGCCCATGCTGACCGCCCTGGGCGTCGGCGGTCTCGCCGTGGCGCTGGCTCTTCAGGACACCCTCGCCAACCTGTTCGCGGGCATCCACATCCTCGCCTCGAAGACCGTGCAGCCCGGCGACTACATCAAGCTGAGCAGCGGCGAGGAGGGCTACGTCGAGGACATCAACTGGCGCCAGACGACGGTACGGGCGCTCTCCAACAACCTCGTCGTGATACCGAACGGCCAGCTCGCCAAGACGAACATGACCAACTTCATGCGTCCCGAGCAGGAGTTGACGATCCTGGTCCAGGTGGGCGTCGGCTACGACAGCGACCTGGAGCATGTCGAGGAGGTGACCATGGAGGTCATCGCCGAGGTCATGACCGGCATCACCGGCGCGCTCCCCGAACACGAACCGGCCATCCGCTTCCACACGTTCGGCGACTCCCGGATCGGCTTCACGGTGATCCTGGGTGTCGGGGAGTTCAGCGACCAGTTCCGCATCAAGCACGAGTTCATCAAGCGCCTGCACAAGCGGTACCAGCAGGAGGGCATCCGGATTCCGGCGCCCACGCGCACGGTGGCGCTCCAACAGGGTGAGGTCCCTCAGGGGTCGGTCCCGCAGGAGGCGATCCCGCAAGGAGCGGTCGCCATACCGCAGCAGCGCGTCCCGGAGAACGAGCCGGGCGAAGTCCCCTCCACCCGGCTCGACTGACCTGACCTGACCGGTCAACTCCCTCAGAGCGTCGCCGAGTTGTCGCGGTAGTGCCCGCCGGTCCGGCTGTGCGGGACGGTGAGGGACGGGTTCACCGGCGTCACCGTCCAGTCCGGATGACCGGGCATGCGCGGCGTCGCCGTACCGTACAGCCAGTCCCGCAGGAAGCCGGACAGGTCCTGGCGGGCGACCTTCGAGGCGACGGCGATGTAGTCCTCGGTCGTCGCCGAGGAGTCGCGGTACCGGGCGAGGAAGGCGCGCTCGACGGCGTGGAAGGTGTCCTCGCCGATGAACTCCCGCAGGGCGTACAGGACCAGGACGCCGCCCAGGTAGCGCTGGTCGTCGAAGAGGTTGACCGCGTTCGGGGCGGCGACCGGGCCCGAGTCGTGGCGCCACTGGTCGCCGCGCGCGTAGGTGTCCTTCATGCGGGCTTCCATCGTGGTCAGGCCGAGGGAGTCGGGCCAGCCGCGCTCGTAGCGGTAGAGGAGTCCGTAGAAGTCGGCGTGGCCCTCGTTCAGCCAGAGGTCGGCCCAAGTGGCGGGGCTGACGCTGTTGCCGAACCAGGAGTGGACCAGCTCGTGCATCATGTGCGAACCGATCTTGCTCTCCGCCTGGAGCAGGAAGTTCGGCTTGTACAGGGTGAGGGTCTGGGTCTCAAGTCCCGTGAAATCAAAGGCGTTCGGGGCGTCCGAGTTGCAGGGCAGCAGTCCGTACGTCTCGAACGGGTAGGCCCCCAGGCGCTGTTCGAGCCAGTCGACGAGGCCGGGGGTCAGCGCGAGCGCCGGTTCCAGGGCGGCGGCGCGCGCGGTCGGCACGACGTCCCGCAGCCGCAGCCCGTGCGGGCCCTGCCGCTCCTTGATCACGTAGTCGCCGACGGTGATCTGGACCAGCTCGGTCGCCATCGGCGAGCGCGAGCGGTAGCTGAACGCGGTCCGGTCGCCGTCCAGCCGCTCGGCGCACACCAGTTGACCGTTCGCCACCCCGCGCAGCCCGTCCGGGACGGTGATCCGGAACGTGAAGTCGGCCTTGTCGCTGGGGTGGTCGTTGCAGGGGAAGACGGTGTGCGCCAGGTTCGGCTGTCCGCACACCGCGAACCCGTCGGGGGTGATGACCCAGCCGCCGGTGGGCGCGGCGGCGCGGCCCGGGTCGACGGAGTACTCCACGCACACGGTGACCCTTGCCCTCTCCGGGAGCGTCCTGGCGGGCGTGATCCGCAGTTTCTCGTCGGCCTGCTCGAAGTCGGCCCTGCGGCCCTGGACGCGGACCGTGCCGATGTCGAGGCCGCGGGCGTCGAGGGAGAACCGGGTCAGGGCTTCGGTCGTGCGGAGTTCGATCGTGGCCGTGCCGTCGACGAGCTTGGTCGTCGGGTCGTAGGCGAGGTCGAGGTCGTAGGACAGGACGCGGTAGCCGTCGTTGCCGAGGGTGGGGTACACCGGGTCGTCGAGGGTCTCGGCGCCCTCGGTGCCGTGCCCCCGTCCGGTTGTCCCGTCGCCGTTCCCCCGTCCGGCCGCGAAGGCCGGGGAACCCGCGGTCAGTGCCGTGGCCGTACCGATCAGGGCGGCCACCGGGGCCGTCACTCTGCTGCGATATCTCATGATCCGCTTTCGCTCGTGCGGCCGGGTGGTCAGCTCCGGCCGTCGGTCAGTAAAGGCGATCCACCCCGTACTGACTACCGAACCGGTCGGTCGGTTGCCCTCGCTGGAGGCGCGGGTCCTCGCGCGGTGCGGACGGACCGCTGTCGAGTGGGACCGGATGAGGAGATATCTTGATGTCGAGCAATGTTGCAGACGTGGAGCGGAGCACCGGTGACTGACTCGACCATCATCTATACGCACACTGACGAGGCCCCGGCCCTGGCGACGTATTCCTTCCTGCCGGTGGTCCAGGCGTACGCCTCGCAGGCGGGTGTCGCCGTGACCACGCGGGACATCTCGCTGGCGGGGCGCATCATCGCCGTGTTCCCGGAGTACCTCACCGAGGACCAGCGGATCCCGGACGCCCTGCACGAGCTGGGCGAACTGGCGAAGACGCCCGAGGCCAACATCATCAAGCTGCCGAACATCTCGGCGTCCATCCCGCAGCTCAAGGCCGCCGTGGCCGAGCTGCAGGAGCAGGGATATGCGCTGCCGAACTACCCGGACGACCCGAAGACCGACGAGGAGCGGGACGTCCAGTCCCGTTACGACAAGATCAAGGGCTCCGCGGTCAACCCGGTCCTGCGCGAGGGCAACTCCGACCGGCGCGCCCCCGCCTCGGTCAAGAACTACGCCAAGACCCACCCGCACCGCATGGGCGCCTGGTCGGCGGACTCGAAGACCAATGTCGCCACCATGGGCGAGAACGACTTCCGCTCCACCGAGAAGTCCGTGACGATCGCCGAGGCCGGCGCGCTGAGGATCGAGCTGGTCGCTGCGGACGGCACCACCACCGTGCTGCGCGAGTCCGTACCCGTCCTCAAGGACGAGGTCGTCGACGCCTCCGTGCTGCACGTCGCCGAGCTGCGCGAGTTCCTCACCGCGCAGATCGCCCGTGCCAAGGCCGAGGACATCCTGTTCTCCGTGCACCTCAAGGCCACGATGATGAAGGTCTCCGACCCGATCATCTTCGGGCACGTGGTCCGCGCCTTCTTCCCGAAGACCTTCGAGCAGTACGGCGCCACGCTCGCCGCGGCCGGTCTCTCCCCGAACGACGGTCTCGGCGGCATCCTCAAGGGCCTGGCCGCGCTGCCCGAGGGCGACGCGATCAAGGCCTCCTTCGACGCGGAGATCGCCGAGGGCCCCGCGCTCGCGATGGTCGACTCCGACAAGGGCATCACCAACCTGCACGTGCCGTCCGACGTCATCGTCGACGCCTCGATGCCGGCCATGATCCGCACCTCCGGCCACATGTGGGGCCCGGACGGCGCGGAGGCGGACACCCTCGCGGTGCTCCCGGACTCCTCCTACTCCGGCGTCTACCAGGCCGTCCTCGACGACTGCCGTGCCCACGGCGCCTACGACCCCTCGACCATGGGCTCGGTGCCGAACGTCGGCCTCATGGCGCAGAAGGCCGAGGAGTACGGCTCGCACGACAAGACCTTCGAGGTCCCGGCAGCCGGTACGGTCCGCCTCGTCGACCAGGCCGGCAACGTCGTCCTGGAGCAGTCGGTCGCCAAGGGTGACATCTTCCGCGCCTGCCAGACCAAGGACGCCCCGATCAAGGACTGGGTGAAGCTGGCCGTCACGCGCGCCCGCGCCACCGGCAGCCCGGCGGTGTTCTGGCTGGACGAGACCCGCGCGCACGACGCGCAGCTCATCGCCAAGGTCAACGCGTACCTGCCGGAGCACGACACCGAGGGCCTGGACATCCGGATCCTCGCGCCGGTCGAGGCGACCCAGCTGTCGGTGGAGCGCATCCGCCGCGGCGAGGACACCATCTCGGTCACCGGCAACGTGCTGCGCGACTACCTGACCGACCTCTTCCCCATCCTGGAGCTGGGCACCAGCGCCAAGATGCTGTCGGTCGTCCCGCTGATGGCGGGCGGCGGCCTCTTCGAGACGGGCGCCGGCGGTTCCGCGCCGAAGCACGTCCAGCAGCTCGTCAAGGAGAACTACCTGCGCTGGGACTCGCTCGGTGAGTTCTTCGCGCTGGTCCCCTCCCTGGAGCAGTACGCGACGTTCACCGGCAACGCCCGCGCGAAGGTCCTTGCCGACACCCTCGACCGCGCGACGGCGACCTTCCTCAACGAGGACAAGTCCCCGACCCGTCGCGTCGGCGGCATCGACAACCGCGGCAGCCACTTCTTCCTGTCCCTGTACTGGGCCCAGGAGCTGGCCGCGCAGACCGACGACGCGGACCTCGCGAAGGCGTTCGCGTCGCTCGCCGAGACCCTCGCGGGCGCCCAGGAGAAGATCGTCGAAGAGCTCGGCGCGGTGCAGGGCAGCCCGGCCGACATCGGCGGCTACTACCAGCCCGACCCGGCCAAGGCCGCGAAGGTCATGCGCCCGTCGACGACGTGGAACGAGGCGCTGGCTTCCCTGAGCTGACGCGGCGAGCCCGAGGGCTCTTGTCGACCGCTGCCCCGGCCGGGTTCTTGGGCCGGGGCAGCGGTGTCCCGGCCGGGTTCTTGGGCCGGGGCAGCGGTGTCCCGCGGAGCGGGCGCCCAAGTGCTCCGCCGGCCGCCCGTCCCGGCCAGGACCACGACCCGCCGCACTCACCGACCCCCGGGCAGCACCCATCACCACCCACACCCCTCACCAGTCCCGAACACCGATCAGCTCCTCCACGTCCGCGTCCGCGAAGCCGTACGCCTTCGCCACGAACCAGAAGTCCCCCGCTATCTCCTCACGCGCCACCGTCTCGATCTCGCTGTCGGCGGCCTCGAAGTCGTCCTGCAGGGCGTTGAACTCCTCGGTGGCGACCTCGGTGAGGGCGTACAGCGCGGCCAGGTCCGCGGGCTGCTCGGTCTCGATGCGCTCGCACAGGCGCAGGAGGATGGCCTTGCCGAGGTCGACGACGTGGTCGGGGTAGTACGCGTCCCGGTACAGCGCGCGCAGGAAGGCGTGCTCGGTGATCTGCTCGTTGCTGACGGGCATGGTGGTGCTCCCCCGGTCCGTGATCGTCGCTGCGGATACCTTGATCCTGCACCACGCCACTGACAACGCCCCCGGGAGCCGCCCGTGTCCCCCTCCGCGCCGCCCTCCGAGCCGGCCTTCGCGCTGCTGCCCGGCGCCGCCGAATCCCCCGTGATCCTCCATGTGCCGCACTCCGCACGGGAGATACCGGCCGACGTCCGCGCGGACATCCTGCTGGACGACCCGGCGCTGGAACGCGAACTCGACCACATCACCGACAGCCACACCGCGCGGATCGCCGCCGAGGCGGCACGCGCGTGTGCGGTCGCCCCCTGGCGGTTCGTGAACCGGCTCTCGCGCCTGGTCGTCGATCCGGAGCGCTTCCCGGACGAGCGCGAGGAGATGCTCGCCGTCGGCATGGGCGCGGTCTACACCCGCACCACCCACCACGCCGACCTACGGCCCGCCGACCACGACCCCGAGCCGCTGATCGCCCGCTACTTCCGGCCGTACGCCCGCGCGATGACGGAGGCCGTCGCCGACCGCCTCGCCGCCACGGGCCGGGCCGTCGTCATCGACCTGCACTCCTACCCCACCGCCCCGCTCCCCTACGAACTCCACGGCACCGGCCCCCGGCCTCCTGTCTGCCTGGGCACCGACACCCTCCACACCCCGCCCGCGCTGCTGTCGGCGGCCCGCGAGGCATTCGCTGAGTGCGGGGAGATCGGGCTCGACAGCCCGTTCATCGGTACGTACGTGCCGCTGGAGTTCTACGGCAAGGAACCGGCGGTCGGCGCCCTGATGGTGGAGATCCGCAGGGACACGTACATGACGGAGCCCGGCGGTGCGGCTGACGGCCCCGGAGTCGCCCGGCTCGCCTCCGCACTGGCGACGCTCATGGACGCCGTGTCCGAGTAGCGCCCTGCCCTCCGGCTGGAGCACTCCCGCAGGACAGGCGGGCGGGGGCGTACGAGGGTGGACAGCATGACCGAGGAGACCACCACGCTGACCGGCCAGGCCCCGCCCCCCGTCCGGGACTGGCCCCCGCTCGACCTGACCGGGACGGAGTTCGACCCGGTCCTCGCGGAGCTGATGCGCGAGGGCCCGCTGACCCGGATCCGGCTGCCGCACGGCGAGGGCTGGGCGTGGCTGGCCACCCGCTACGACGACGTGAAGATGATCACCAACGATCCGCGGTTCGGCCGCGCGGAGGTCACCACACGCCAAGTGACGCGCATGGCCCCGCACTTCAAGCCCCGCCCGGGCTCCCTCGCCTTCGCCGACCAGCCCGACCACAACCGGCTGCGCAAGGCGATCGCGGGCGCGTTCACGGTCGGGGCGATGAAGCGGCTGCGGCCCCGCGCGCAGTCACTGCTCGACGCGCTGGTCGACCGGGTCGTGGCCGACGGGCCGCCCGCCGATCTGATCGAGCGGGTCCTCGAACCGTTCCCGATCGCCGTCGTCAGCGAGGTCATGGGCGTGCCCGACGCTGACCGGGAGCAGGTGCACGCCTGGACCCGGCAGATCATCTCCACGTCCGGCGGCGCCGAGGCCGCCGACCGCGCCAAGCAGGGCATGTACGCGTGGATCACGGACACGATCCGCGCCCGCGCCGAGAGCGACGGCACCGATGTGTACTCGCTGCTCGGCGGCGCCGTGGCCCGGGGTGAGATCAGCGAGGAGGAGGCGTCCGGTGTGGCGGGCCCGCTGCAGATCGGCGGGGAGGCGGTCACCCACAACTGCGGGCAGATGCTGTACCTGATGCTCACCCGGCCCGAGCTGCTGGAGCGGCTGCGCGGTCAACCGGAGTGCAGGGGCGCCGCGTTGGACGAGCTCCTGCGCTACATCCCGCACCGCTCCTCGGTCGGCCTGGCCCGGATCGCCCTGGAGGACGTCGAGTTGCACGGCCTGCGCATCAGCGCGGGCGATCCGGTCTACGTCTCCTACCTCGCCGCCAACCGCGACCCCGCCGTCTTCCCGGACCCGGACCGCATCGACGTCGACCGCGATCCCAACCCGCACCTGGCCCTCGGCAACGGCTCGCACTACTGCACCGGTGCCGTCCTGGCCCGCCTCCAGACCGAACTCCTCGTCGACACGCTGCTGGACCGCCTCCCGGGCCTCCAACTCGCCGTCCCCGCCGAGGAGATCGTCTGGCGCCGGAAGACGATGATCCGGGGGCCGCAGACGTTGCCGGTGACCTGGTAGGCCGACGAGTCTGAATCGCCGGGCGCGAGGCAGGTGTTCCAACACCCGCCTCGCGCACCGGTGTTCAGGCCCGCAGCCACTCCGTGACGACGACCTCCCCGCCCGCCCGCAGCCGTAGCGCGAACGGGCCGGCCGGGGGTGCGTCGCCGGTGAAGCGGCCCATGGCGTCGGCCGTGAGGGTGGTGGGGCGCAGGGCCTGGGGGCCGCCCAGAACCTCGATGCCGGCCGCCTGGGGTGGCATCACCTGGCCCATCAGGCCCTCGCTCGTCACCTCCACGTCGATGCTGAGCTCACCCGCGGTGAAGGTCAGCATGCGGGGCACGTCCGTCACCCCTCTGACCGGGATCGCGTCGACCAGGGAGTCGAAGGTCAGCTCCGCGAGCCGGGCGTCGAGGTCGTACAACGCGTAGGCGTCCATGGCGAATTGGCGCAGCTCGGCAGGGACCGGGTCCAGGATGGCGGCGGCCTGGCGCAGCTCCTCCTCCAGGAGTCCGTCCTCGAACTCCCCGGCGCCGTCGTCCGGTTCGCCCTCCTGCTCGGCGAACTCCTCGTCGTCGAACGGGTCCTGGCCGAAGGCGCCGAACGCGTCGGGACCGTCGTCGTGCATGCCGTTCACACCGCCCCCCGGGCGTCGAGTCGGGCCCGCAGCCGGCGCAGGCAGCGCTGGCGCATCGGGCCGATGCTGCCGACGGCGATCCCCAGACCGGCGGACACCTCCAGGTAGCTGGGCGGCGGCGAGGTCATCAGTACGCGGAGCAACTGCCTGCAGCGCTCGCCGAGTTGCTCGAACTCCTGCCACAGCCGCCGGATGCGCTCGGCGTCGGAGGCCGCCTCCTCCGAGTCGATCAGCGACTGCTCGGGGGTGCGCTCCTCGCTGATGCGGTCGAGGAGTTGGGGATCGTCCGTCGGCATGAGCCGCCGTAATGCCTTGATCACCTTCAGGCACTCGTTGCGCGCGGTGCTCGCCAGCCAGGAACCGGCCTTCTCGGGTTCGCGGATGCGCCGCAGATGCTGGGAGAAGCGCAACCACACGGTCTGGTACACCTCGTGGCCGTCGGCGTCGGAGAGCCGGTGGGCGCGCACCACTGACCAGACCAGTGGGCTGAGCCCCTCCACGAGCGCCTTCCAGGCCGCCGCGTCGCCGTCGACGGCGGACTGGACGAGCGCGCCGACTTCTGCACGTTCCACGGTGCCACCCCTCGTGTACGGCATGTCATCGTACGCCGTGGAGGGGATGGTTCCGGCCCTCATGCCGGAGGGGCGAGCGGTACGACGGGGACCGGGCGCCAGGTGGGTGGGCGCAGCGCCGGTACATGCGCCCCGCGCACTTCGGCGTACTCGGTGTTCCCCGTGAGGAGTTGGGTGCGGGCGGCGCGCGCGTCGGTCTCCTTGTTGGCCGTCATGAAGGCGGCGACCATGCCGGCGGCGACCGGTGCGGCGAACGAGGTCCCGCTCCAGCGCGCGAGCCCCTCGAACGTCACCTGGTCCGGGCTGCCCGGCTCGGCGTCCCCGGCCTGGCTCAACACGCCCTTGTGGGTGGGCGATTGGCAGGTGCAGGAGTAGGTGAAGCCGAACCGGCAGGCGTCGTAGGTGGTGTGCTGGTAGGCGTACGGCGTGGGTGCGCCGAAGCCGGTGAGGGGGCCGATGAGCCGCTCGCCGGGGGCGTAGGCCTTGACCCAGGGGCCGTGGTTGCTGAAGCAGGCGCCGAACTCGCCGTCGCTGCGCAGTGCTCCGACCGAGAGGACGACGTCCTGGTAGTCGGGCAGGTCGGCGTAGGCGGCGGGCCAGAAGGGCGTGGCGCTGGCGTTGTTGCCGGCCGCTGCCACCAACAGCGTGCGCTGTCCGCGCAGTTGCCGCATGAAGCTCTCGACGCCGAGGAGTCCGTCGGTGCGGCCGTTCGACGTGCCGGCGGAGAGGCTGATGACGTCGGGCCAGCCGTTCTGGTCGACGGCTGCGAACAATGCCTCGCCGAAGTCCGATTCGAGGATGGCGCCCGCGTCGTTGAGGGTGTTGCGGACGGTGACCTCGGTGTTGGGCGAGACGGCCGCGACGAGCCCGGCGATGAACGTGCCGTGCCCTACGTACTGTTGGAGCACTCCCGCGTCGTCGGTCTCCCGGATCTGTGCGTCGCCCTGGACGTGGGCGAGCAGCGGGTACGACCGGTAGTCGTGCATGAGTCCGGTGTCGATGACGAGGACGCCCACGGCGGTGTCGGCGTCGTAACCGGCCTCCGCGGGCGCCGGGTTGGAGCCCTCGGCGAGCGGGGCGGGCACGGGTTCGTCGCCGGGGCAGGCGTTCACCGCGATCGACACCACGTGGTTGCGGCTGACCAGCCGGCGTCCGGCGCGGCCCTCCGGCTCACGCAGGGCGCGCAGCGCGTTCGCCACGGCGTGGTCGCCGCGCCGGTCGCCGACGCCCGGGTCGCCGACCTGGATGCGGGTGATGCCGGAGCGGTTGGTCTCGGGGCCCGCCCGGCGCACGGAGTCCGCGCTGAGGCCGGTGGCCGCGGTGAAGTGCGTACGGACGGCGTCCTCGACGACGCGGGCCTCCTCGCCGTCGCGGGCGAGCACGACGCCCTTCTCGTAGAAGAACTCGGCGGAGTCGTCCGGCCCCATCGCGAGGGGGACGTCCGGCATCGAGCGCTGGATCTGGTCGAACTGCTCGTGGAATCGCTGTGGCGCCATGGCGTGTTCCTCCCACTGCGGCGGCGGTCGTCAATCAGAGCCGCCAGGCCGCCACTTGATACAGCAACAAACCTGTGTGGTCTGCACCTGGGACCACTAGCATGGGAGAAGTGACAGCGGGAAGCGACTCGGTTCTCGAACTGCTGCCGATGGTGTTCGCGGCTCCGAACGAGGCGCTGGCCGGTGCGCGGGAGGTTCTCGACGGCGATCCGACGCCGTTCCGGGCCTCCGTGGCGCACCACGCGATCGGCATGTGGCAGCGGGACTTCGGCGATCTACGGCTCGCCCTGCACCATCTGCGGCGCGCCCGCGACCTGGCGGCCCGCGCGGATTCCGCGGACCGCGAGGCGGACGTACTCGGCACGCTGGGCGTGGCGTTGGTGCACGCGGGCCGCACCCGGCAGGGCCTGGAGGCCTTCGAGCGGGGTATCGCGCGCGGCACGGGGCAGACCCGGGCGCGGGTGCTGTACCGGCGGGCGTACGTCTGGTGGGTGCTGGGCCGGCACGGCGAGGCGCTGGAGGACGTACGGCGGGCGATTGCCGTGCTGCGGCAGGCTGATGACGTGATCTGGATCGCGCGGGCGATCACCCTGCGCGCGACCGTGCATCTCGCGCTCGGCGCGGTGGACCGGGCCGACGCCGACTTCACGGCGGCCGAGCGGCTGTGGGAGACCACCGGCCAGGAGCACGACAAGGCGGACGTGGTGGAGAGCCGGGGTCTTGCCGCGTTCCGGTCGGGCGACATCCCGGTGGCGCTCCAACTCATGGACGAGGCCGAGGAGATGTACGCCAAGCTCGCCACCCCGAGCTTCATGCTCACCGTCCGCCGCTGCGAGGTGCTGATGAGCGCGGGTCTGGCCGGGGAGGCGCTGGCGTACGCGGACACGGCGGTCGGGCTGCTCGACGGCATCGGCGGACAGTCCACCCGCAAGGCGGAGTTGCTGCTCGTCGCCGCCCGGGCCGCACGACTGGCCGAGGATCCGCAGACGGCGATCGCCCGCGCGGCCGTGGCGGTACGGCTGTTCGCCGCGCAGCGGCGCACCTGGTGGGAGACCCATGCCCAACTGGTCCTGATCGAGGCCAGGTTGGCGGCCGGGCGCGCGTCGGGACGTCTGGTGGCGGAGGCCGCCGCGGTGGCCGACAAGCTGGCCGCGTTCGGCTCGCCGTCCGCACCGGAGGCCTCGCTGCTGGCGGGCCGCATCGCACTCGCCCTCGGCTGGACGGCGGACGCGGAACGGCACTTGGCGGTGGCCGCCCGCAGCAGACGCGGCGGCCCGCCGCTGGCCCGGATGACGGGTTGGGCGGCGCAGGCCCTGCGCGCGCAGGCCGCGGGCTCGGCTCGTGGGGTGTTGGAGGCGTGCCGACGTGGCCTCGACGTCCTGGACGATCACCGTACGACCCTGGGCGCCTCGGAGTTGAGGGCGCGGGCGACGGCACAGGGCGCGGAACTGGCGGCACTGGCCCAGCGTGCGAGCCTGACGTCCGGCGGCCCGCGACGCCTCCTGGTCTGGAGCGAACGCTGGCGGGCGACCGCGCTCTCCACGCCCCCCACCAGGCCTCCCGCCGACCCGGCCCTGCTCGGCAGCTTGACGGCGTTCCGCGAGATCGCCGCCCGCGCGGAGGAGGCCCGCATGGAGGGCCACCCGGTACCGGCCCTGGAACGCGAACAGCGGCGCCTGGAACGGGAGATCCGCTCCCGCACCCTCCACATGCGCGGCGACGCCCCCGGCGAGGGCGACCGCTTCGACCCAAGTCGCCTGCTGGCACGCCTCGGTGAGGTACGTCTGGTCGAACTCGCCGTGGTGGACGGCCGGGTGCACGCCCTGCTCTGCGGCGAGGGCCGGGTCCGCCGCTTCGAGGCGGGCCTCCTCGCGGAGGCGATGGCCGAGGCGGAACACGTACAGGCGGGTCTGCGGCGTCTGGCGCATCCCGGAGCGGAGGCGAGGCTCCCGGTGGTGGAGGCGGCGGGCCGACGTCTGGAGGAACTCCTCCTCGGCGAGGCGGCTCACCACCTGGGCTCCGGCCCGGTGGTGGTGGTCCCGCCGGGCCGACTCCACCGCGTGCCTTGGGCGTTGCTCCCCTCGCTGCGCGATCGCGTGCTCAGTGTGTCGCCGTCGGCGGGCAGTTGGCTGCGCGCCCTGGACACCGAACCGCCGCCCGGCGACCGCCACGTCCTGGTGCGCGGCCCGGGCCTCGCGACCGGCGGCGCCGAGGTCCCGGACCTGGCCGACCGCTATGTCAGGCCCACGGTCCTGGAACACGACGACGCCGAAGTACCGCGGGTGCTGGCCGAGTTGGACGGCGCGACCCTGGCCCACATCGCGGCCCACGGCGCGTTCCGCGCGGACAGCCCGCTGTTCTCGTCGCTGCGCATGGCCGACGGCCCGCTCATCGTCCACGACTTCGAACGCCTCGCCCGCAGCCCGTACCGCATCATCCTGTCCAGCTGCGACACGGCCCGCCTGGCATCGGTCGGCGCGGACGAACTCCTGGGCCTGGTAACGGCGTTGCTCCCGCTGGGCACGGCGGGCGTGATCGCGAGCAGCGCCCCGGTCAACGACGCGGCAGTGGTCCCCCTGATGCTCGCCCTGCACAAGGGCCTGCGCGCCGGCCTGTCGTTGGCGGAGGCACTGCGCGACGCGCGGGCGTCGTTGCCGGGGGATGCGGTGCACCAGGCAACGGGGTGGGCGTTCTCGGCGTTCGGGGCGGGGTGAGGGGGCGGGGTGGTCGGCGGAGGCCAGGTGTCGGGGCGGTCGACGGAGCGCGGGGGCTGGGCCGTTGACGGAGCCCGGTTGGCTGGGCAATCAGCGGGGTGACCCAGCCCCGCCGATCCCCCCTCACGCCGACCGCGCCGCAGGCAGTTCCACCAGCCACGGCAGGGCACCGCGGTCGCTCGCGCCGAGGCGGGCGTAGGCGCTGTAGAGGTGGTTGCCGACGGTGCGGATGGAGAGGGTGAGGCGGTCGGCGATCTGGCGGTTGCTGAGGCCCGCGGCGGCGAGGGTGACGATCTGGCGCTGGCGGGCGGTGAGTTCACCCAGGACGAGGCCGGACAGGGCCGGGGTGCGGGCTCCCTGGCAGCGGCGGGCCAGGGCGACCGCTCGGGTGCGGGACATACGGGCGGCACGGGGGTCGCGGTGGGCGCGTACCGCCTGGGCGTGGGCCTCGGCTGCGAAGAGCAGGAAGCCGCGCTGTTCCAGCTCTCCGGCCACCTTGTCCAGCGCGGGACCGTCGCCGTCGACCAGTGCCTCCGCGTGCCTCGCGAGGACGGCCGGGCCGTCGCCGGGCAGTTTGGCGAGGCGGACGGCCACGCGTTCGGGAGCGCCGAGGCGTACGGCGTCGTAGAGGACGTACGCGGCGGGCCTGCCGTCCTCGGCGGTGCGGCCGCGGGGCTCCTCGCCCTCTCTCCATCTGTCGTCGGCGATCTCGCGGGCCGCCTCCACGTCACCGCGTGCCGCCGCCAGCCAGCTGCCCGCGTCGCCGGACGCGGGGCGGTGGGCGAGGGCCTCGCCGGTGGCCGGTACGTCACCCGACTGAGCGGCGGCCAGGGCGAGTTCGGCCGCGCTGGCGCGGTTGCCCGGGTCCTCCAGCAGACCTTCGCGCGCCCAGGCCGCCGCCTCCCGCAGCTCGCCCCGCAGTCGCGCGAACCGTGCGCGGACGGCGGCGTAGCCGGCCGGTACCGGTGCGCCCTCCGCGACCAGCCACTCCCCCACGGGCGTCGGCAGCGGGCGTACGTCGGTGCGGTCGATGCGGTCGGTCAGCGCGGCCCGTTCGGCCGCGAGGGCCGGGGCGCACTGGTCCGGGGTGCGGGCCAGCCGGCGGGCCCGGAGCCGGCCGGCGGCGGCGCGCAGCGCGGGGCCGTGCAGGGGGTGGGCGAGACGGACGGCGCCCTGGTCGTCGACGTGGATCAGGCCCTCGGTCTCCAGGCGTTCGAGGATGTCGAGGTCGAAGTCGTCCAGCGAGGACGCCAACGGCTCGGCGAACGCGAGGCGTTCGAGGCTCTCGCGCTCCTCGGGGCCGGTGCGGGCGAGGACTTGGGCGGTGCGTTCGCGGACCGTCGCGGTGACCGGCACCGGGCCGCGCCACGCCCACTCGCCGGAGTCGGCCGCCCGGGTCAGCAGCCCACGTTCGCGCACGGCGCCGAACAGGTCGCGCAGCAGCCGCAGATCACCTTGGCAGAGGCCGTACAGGCGGTTCACCGTGAGGGGTTCCAGCGAGCCCCCGGCGCCCAGCGCCAGCAACTGGGCCGTCTCCTCCCGGGGCAGCGGCTCCAGCGCGAGGCGCGGCAGCAGCTCGCCCGTCCACAGCCGGGAGACCGCACCGGGTACCGGATGGCCGTCGGCCACCACGACCACCAGCCGGGTCCGGCTGTGGACGGCGAGCTGGTGGACGAGCGCGGCCGAGGAGTCGTCGAGCAGATGGGCGTCGTCGACCAGCAACAACCGTACGCCGGACAGGAGTTGGACCGCGCGGTGCAGGGAGACGCTCTCGGGGAGCAGGTGCGCGAACGCGGCGAAGGGGATCCGGCTGGTCTCGGGCGTCCCGGTGACCTTGGCACAGTCGCTGCCCCGGACGGCCTCGGTCACCAGCCGGGTCTTGCCCCGGCCGGCCGGACCGGTCACCACGATGCCGTGCCGCCCGGCCGTCAACGAACCGCGGATCAGCTCCAGTTCGTCCTCCCGGCCGGTGAACGGCCAGGGCAGTTCCAGGGTCTTCGCGTCCTGTTCGAAAGTCGTCACACAGATAGGAGCCCGCCTACTCACCCCTGATACAGGGTGACTTGAGTAGCCCTCGACTCAGGCGCCCGGGAACGGTCACCGGCAATCTGGTCGCATGACCACCCGCTACTGCTCCCTCGCGCAGCAGTCGGCCCCGGAGTTCGCACCGGGACTGACCGCCGAGCGACGCGGTGCGCTCATCGGCGGAAGCCGCATGTGGGTCAACGGCACGGTCCTGCACTACTACTTCTTCGACGCCGACGACCCCGAGAACACGGCCGCCACCGACACCTCCGTCATCCCGGTCCCCGGGACGGGCGAGATGCGGCGGGTGCCGTGGGGCGGCGCCAAGGAGCAGCAGGACGTCGTACGCGAGTGCTTCCGTGAGTGGCAGGGCCTGGGTATCGGGGTCGACTTCGCCGAGGTCGGCGACCGTTCGGAGGCGGAGCTGCGCATCGGGTTCCAGCCCGGTGACGGCTCCTGGTCGACGATCGGCCGCGACGCGCTCACGGTCGGACTGTCCGACCGCACCATGAACTTCGGCTGGGACCTGAC